>CP134604.1:327777-655555 GCA_021555105.2 Thalassospiraceae bacterium LMO-JJ14 | reverse complement strand
TTGCCGTCGAGTACAATATTGCCCATGTCGGGCTGAATCAGGCCGGTAATCATGTAAAAGCAGGTTGTCTTGCCGGCACCGTTGGGGCCCAGAAGACCGACGACCTCACCGCGATGGACCTCAAGGCTGACACTGCGGACGACCGGGCGCTTCTTGAAGCGCTTGCCAATATTGAGGGCATAAAGACCGCGTTCACTCTCTGCGATCAGACGGGGTTTCTTGCGCTTATGCATTTGCGCACCCCCACCGTCCGAGAGTTCTCTTCCGATCCGTTCGAAGTCGTCGCTCATTATCTTCCTTCCAGGCGCCGGTGCTTTGCTTGCACCGTTATCAGTTGTTGCTGCGGTTTTTGGGGATGAAACTCCCCTGAACACGTCCTGTTCCTTGATCGCTCGAGCAGGCAAACAGCTGGCTGATGCCCGTGTTGAGATTGACCTGGGCGCGACAGCCCCGCAGTACATTATCGTCACGCACCAGTCTAACCCGACCGGTCAGGGTTGCGATACCACTTTCCACATTATAAACGCCACGGTCTCCCGTCGCTGTTTCACGCTCGGTGCGGATACGGACATTGTCGTAAGCATCAACCCGGTAGACGCGGGTATTCCCTTTATCATCGGGTCGAAGATGAGCCACCAGAACGTCGGCGAAGACCTTCTTCTTGTCACGCGACGCCACTGCATCTCCGCGCGCCACGGCGTATTTCTTCAACTCCCAGTACTCAAGCTGCTGTGACGCACTGAGCGTGTCCTGACCGGACACAAGCCGGGGGCTCTTGCCATCGACGACCAGAACCTTCTGATCGGCATTATAGATGGCCCGGTCACCGTAAGCGGTTTCGCTGTTCGACACGATACGGACGTTACCGAGCGCATCGAGGCGCCAGACCTCGGATTGACCGGATGCGGTCTCGCGGTAATGCGCGCGCAACTCGTCGCTTAGCACTTCCACTTCACCGCGCACAGCCCGGGCATCGCCACGGGCCACAAAAAGATTGCCGTCCTGTTGCCATTCGATGCCGTCCTGGGCATACACCTCAATCGGTTGATCCCCGGCGACACCTCCCAGGCTCAGGCTTTGGGCAAGCGCATCAGGGGTATTTAGCAGGGCGGTCATACAAACGATAACGCATGCAAAATCCATCAGCGGCATGGTGCGTCGACGCCCGTGATTTTCACGACCGGATCCGTTTCTGTAAAAGCTGCGCTTCATGGGTGCTTTCATGGGTCCCTTTGTCCCGCCCCCGGGTAAATCACAAGTTTGCTTTTGCCGGTGAAGTATATTGTCTTGCCCTTGTCCACAAGGCGGAAGCCTTCGGCCTGCAGATTGCCGAACGGCCCCTGCCCCCGAATCGGTTGGTCGCCCTCGGCAGAGCTCTTCTCAAGGTCAATCTTCGCCTTCTCGGTTAAGAATTCGTAACCGGTGTCGTGATAAAGCACGACCGAGCCCACAAGATTGAGGGATTCCGCATCACGGCCATAGATCCCCCGCCGCGCCGTCAAAACCAGCCAGGTCCCGTCTTCAAGAAGAATATCCGCTTTCGGACTGTCCAATTCGATGACGCTGCCTGTCGCCGACAGGCGTCGGGCAATTTCAGCCGTCACGGAATAAGGCTGGTCATCGTCATCGGCGCCAATATAGCGCGGATTCAGCATGCTCGGATCGTCTGCTTCCTTGACCGTCAGATCGGCAAAACCGATCCGGAACTTGCTGTTCGATACCTGAATGTGCGGCCAGGCGATGATCAGTCCGATCAGCAACAGCGCGATGGCCGGCAACAGAAACTTCATGGCCCGGACAAAATGGGAATACGATGCCGTATGACGCCTTGGCCCGCGGGATTCGAATCCTAAATCTCCGCCGCGCTTGCGTCCTTCCAATTCCAGACCGTTTTGTGTCGCAGGAGCCATTGTGCCTCTGCTCAATCAAAAGTGCCGCATCAAGCGACCCCGGCCCTCAAGCAGTCGTGGATATGCAGAACGCCGACGGGCTTCTTATCCGCCACCACGAAAACGTTGGTGATCTTGTATTCATTCATGAAATGCAGCGCTTCGCTGGCCAGTATTTCCGGCTGCAGCGTCTTGGCACCGACCGTCATGACCTCGGTCACCGGTTTCATCGTCAGGTCGTCGCTCATATGGCGGCGCAAATCCCCGTCGGTAAGGATGCCGGCCAGATTGCCCTTGGTATCAATGACCCCGACGCAGCCAAAACCTTTCGTCGTCATTTCGATCAGTGCTTCCGACATCACCGTGTCCGTTCCGATAACCGGTAGTTCGTCACCGCCATGCATGATGTCGCGGACCTTGAGCAACCGCCTGCCAAGCTTGCCGCCCGGATGAAGCGCGTGGAAATCGTCACTCGAAAAACCTTTTCTGGCCAGTAGTGCGACGGCTATGCCATCGCCAAGCGCCAGCATCACCGTCGTCGACGTGGTCGGCGCCAGACCCATCGGGCAGGCTTCGGCGGCAGGCGGTATAACCAGCGACGCATCAGCGGCGGCAGAAAGGGTGCTGTCGGCGCGGCCGGTCATGGATATCAGCGGGATTTCAAAGCGCTTGCAGTAATCGACGAGATCCGCCAATTCCGTCGTTTCGCCGGAATTGGAAAGTGCAAACACGGCATCAGCCTGCGTAATCATGCCAAGATCGCCATGCGACGCTTCCGCCGGATGCACAAATAAGGCAGGCGTGCCGGTCGACGCCAGCGTCGATGCGATCTTGCGCGCAACATGGCCGCTTTTGCCCATCCCGGTGACGACAACACGCCCCGTTACGGAGGCAAGAATTTCAATTGCATGGGCAACATCCGTGCCGATGGTATCGGCAAGAATTTTAAGACCCTTGATTTCGGTTTCAATAACCTGCCGTGCCGCATCTATATCGCGGCGCGTATCGTCATTTTCGATTTTCTCGGCGGGAATCCCGTTCATGAATGCTCCCAACGCAGCGCTGAAAAAGGTTCGCCGGTTTCGCTAAGTATGCGCTTCAAACCACGATCGTTCAACAGAAGGCCGTCATCACATGTGGGCAAAGATATCCGCCTCGGCCCAGCCTGAAAGGTCCAGATCGGCACGGGTTGCAAGGAAATCGAAGCATGCCTGCGCCAGTTCGGCGCGGCCTTCGCGGACCAGCATCTCCTGGAGTTTTTCACTGATAGCATGCAGATTGAGAACGTCCGATGCCGCATACGTCTGTTGCGCTTCGCTCAGTTCCGCTGCGGCCCAGTCGGATGACTGCTGCGCCTTGGACAATTCGATACCGATCAGTTCGCGGGTGACATCCTTGAGGCCGTGACGGTCGGTGTAGGTGCGGACCAGCTTAGAAGCGATCTTGGTGCAGTACACCGGATTGATCGTGATGCCGAGCCAGCGCTTCATGATCGCGACATCGAAGCGCGCAAAATGAAAAATCTTGGTCAACGCGGGATCGGTCATCAGGGCCTTGAGATTCGGTGCGGCATAATCATCAGCGGCAAGCTGAACGAGATGACAGACCCCATCCCCCGCTGAAAGCTGCACAACGCAAAGCCGATCGCGCTGCAGATTCAGACCCTGGGTTTCCGTATCAACGGCAACCGCACTGCCGAAATCAATGTCCGCCGGTATATCGCCATGGTGGACATGAACTTCTACGGGTGTTGAGTAAGTCTGACGGCTCAAGAGACTGCCTTCCGTCCTGTGCCGTGAGGCGGGAGGGTGATGGTGCCCAGGAGAAGACTCGAACTTCCACGACCTTGCGGCCACTGGCACCTGAAGCCAGCGCGTCTACCAATTCCGCCACCTGGGCTCCTGTGCGCGCCGAAGCACGCGTCGGAAGTGGAGGGATTAGTCCTCACAGGGCACCTTGTCAATATGTTGTCTCCTGTTTCCGTCCCATCGTTTGAAATGGCCCGGTTGACCATGGGCAAAGCTCGGTATAAGCCATATTAAGCTGATTCTTTTTCCAGCGCACAAGAAGTGTATCAAGAAGGATGCAAGCATGGCCAACAGTACGCAGCGACGCATCATCACCGTATTCGGGGCTTCCGGTTTTATCGGCCGCCATCTTGTACGCCGTCTGGCGAAAAACGGCTGGACTGTTCGCGCCGCCTGCCGCGATCCGGAAAAAGCCCAATATCTCCGTACCATGGGCGATGTCGGCCAGGTCATTCCCTGGGGTGCCGATATCGGCGATGCGAAAAGCGTACATGCTGCCCTTGAAGGCGCCGAAGCCGCTGTAAACCTCGTCGGCATTCTGTATGAGAGCGGCAAGTCCACTTTCCAGAAGATGCACGTGGATTGTGCCAAACTGGCGGCGGAAACAGCAGCTTCTCTGGGTATCACACGCTATGTCCATATGTCGGCGCTTGGCGCGAATAAGCATGCCGACGCCGAATATGCCCGGACCAAGGCCATGGGTGAAGAAGCCGTCATGGCGGCATTGCCGCAGGCCCGTATCGTCCGCCCGAGCGTTGTCTTCGGACCCGAGGACAGTTTCTTCAACACCTTTGCCGGCCTGTGCCGTATTTCGCCGTTTCTGCCGGTCATCGGCGCGCCGACGTTTCCAGACGTCAGCATCGGCGGCGGCAAACCGTTCAGCATTAATTTCCTTGGCGACGGCGGGCCCAAATTTCAGCCCGTATATGTCGGCGACGTCGCTGACGCCATCGTCATGTGCCTGAATGTCGACAGCACGGCCGGAAAGACGTATGAGCTAACGGGACCGAGTGTCTATTCGTTCGCCGACATCATGCGGCTTGTGCTCAAGACGACCTGCCGCAAACGCGCGCTTTTACCGGTGCCGTTCTGGGTCGCGGAAATTGAGGCCTTTTTTCTGGAAAAGCTGCCTAAACCGTTGCTGACCACCGATCAAATACGCCTCATGCAGACCGACAACGTCGCCGGCGGCACGCTGCCGGGGCTTACGGACCTCGGGATTGCCGCGACGCCCGCAGAAGCCATCTTGCCGACGTATCTGAGGCGCTACCGGACGCCATTGGCGCAGACCCGCACCGCAGGCTAACGGCTCAATACCGGGGCGGCAGGCCGCTGGCGTCGCCTTCGGTTTTGCCGTTTGCCGCGGCGACGATCAGTTCCGCATATTCCCTTAAGAATACCGACCCTTTGACTGTCCGCTGCAACAGCACGCTGCGCCGGTCCAGAGTATCGGTTTTACGACGCACCATTCCCAGCTCTGCGAGACGGTCAACGGCGCGGGTGATGACCGGCTTGGTTACATTAAGGTGCGCCGCCAGCCCGCGGATGGTATGCGGTGGCGGTGTCAGGTAAACGCTCAACAAAAGCGACATTTGCCGCGCCGAGAGATCCGGCGCATCGTGCCGGACACTGGCAACGAGAGCACGGCGCCAGATGTCGAGTGCCTGCAAATCTGAAAGCTCAAGGCTCATCGCGCTTCACTGGCCTCCGCAACCGCTCAGGCCCGCCCGTATTTCCGCTCAAGCATTTCGGCGAAGGCGCGCATGCCCATCGCCTCACCACCCTCGGGACGCCCGGGTTTCGACGATACGTTCCATGCCATAACGTCAATATGCGCCCACTTCGATGCTGACGGGGCAAACCGCTCAAGGAACAATGCCGCCGTAATGGCGCCGGCATAACCGCCTTCAGGTGAGTTGGTGATGTCGGCAACCTTGCCTTCAATCATTTTCCGGTAACCGGGCCAAAGCGGCATGCGCCACAACGGGTCGGAGACTTCTGTCCCGGCATCAAGAATCTCGGCCGCGAAAGCATCGTCGTTGCAGAAAAGTGCCGGCAGTTCGGTCCCCAGCGCGACACGCGCCGCCCCCGTGAGCGTCGCGAAATCGATCACCAGATCGGGATTTGCCTCACCGGCGCGGGTCAGGGCGTCGGCAAGAATGACCCGGCCCTCGGCGTCCGTATTGCCGATTTCAATCGTTATCCCCGCCCGGGTCCGGACCACATCCAATGGCCGCATGGCATTCCCCGAGATCGCATTTTCGACGGCCGGCACCAAAACCTTCAAATGTACCTTGATCCCCAGCGCCATGATGCAGTGCGCGATGCCAAGCACGTGCGCGGATCCTCCCATATCCTTTTTCATCAGCTTCATGCCCGCAGCCGGCTTGATGTCGAGGCCACCGGAATCGAAGCACACACCCTTGCCGACCAGGGCAACGGTCGGATTTGCTGGATCGCCCCAGGTTAATTCGATCAGCCTCGGCGCATCGGTAGCGGCGCGGCCGACAGCATGAATGGCCGGGTAGTTTTCGCGCAAAAGATCTTCGCCAACGGTGACATGGCAATCTGCGCCGAATTGATCGGCAAGGGCCTTTGCCGCATCGGCCAGTGCTGCCGGCCCCATATCGTTGGCCGGCGTGTTCACGAGATCACGCACCAATCTGGTCGCATCGGCAATTGCCGTGATGCGGGCCGCGTCGATCCCTTGCGGATGCCGCAGGGTGGCGGGCACCGGTGCCGGCGGTTTATAGCGGTCGAACTCATACGATCCCAAAAGCCAGCCGAGCATCGCCTGTCCGGCAACGTCAGCACTCAGATCATCCGCGAGCGCGTAATTTCCCGCCGGCAACGCCTTGGCCAGAGCCCCGGTGTCCCAAAGTGAAACAGGATCGGAGGTGCCCACAAGCACCGCCCCGATCGTTCCGCCTTCATCCGGCACCACAAGGTGTTTGCCCGCAGCCCCTTTGAAGGCATTGGCCGCCGCCCAGGCCTTGGCAGAGGCCGGCGCGCCGGCACACCATTCTTCGAATGCGGTTTCAGCTATCAGATGGACGGGCGTCGCGCCCGTGGACTTCTCGCTCACGGCATGCTCCTTGGTCGGGTGAAGGCTCGATCTTACTTGGCGCATGGAAAACGAAAACCCTAAACTCTCCGATACAGACGAAAGGCCTGGCAGCATAGCCGCAGCCGGACATGGCCGCGTGGATTGCCGCGGCTGAAA
Source organism: Thalassospiraceae bacterium LMO-JJ14 (assembly GCA_021555105.2). Taxonomy (NCBI): domain Bacteria; kingdom Pseudomonadati; phylum Pseudomonadota; class Alphaproteobacteria; order Rhodospirillales; family Thalassospiraceae; species Thalassospiraceae bacterium LMO-JJ14. The sequence continues at coordinate 648,635 of CP134604.1, read as the reverse complement.
AGGAGTCTTACGTAATCAAGATGTTTTAAGTCTTCAGGCGATCAGTTCCGGCTCCGGCAGCCCCATCAGATCTGCCTGATTGGCGCCTTCGTGGATTTTACGAATCACGTCCGCTTCGTCTTTGATCTTCTGCTGAGAAGCCGCCAGCATGCGTTCGGCCCACGCCAACGGGACCACGGCAACGCCATCGTCATCACCGATAATCAGATCGCCCGATTTAACCGGGCAATCACCAACGGAAATCGTTCCGTCAATGATCCCGCCAAAATTTTTATGAGGTCCCGCCGGTACCACGGCGCTGGAAAACGCGGCGAAGCCGCGCGCGCGAATTTCCGCAACATCCCTGATTGCCCCTTCGACGACAATACCGGCAATGCCGCGGGCAATTGCCGCTTCCGTCATGATGCCGCCCCAAATGGCAACGTTTTCCGAGCCGCGCGCGTCGATCACCATCACCTCGCCCGGACGGCACATGCCAATCAGCCGGTGCGGGCCGGAATTGTCGCCGGACATGCAGTTCACGGTGCGGGCCTGACCGCAGAGTTTCATGCCCTCGCCAACCGGTTTGATCCGCCCGCCCATCACTTGCGAACGGTTCATCATGTCAGAGACCACGGCCGCCGGGATATCCCGCCATTGGGCAAGAGCTTCTTCGGAAAGCTGTTCAAACTCGACGTCGTATTTTTGCAGGGCCATGGTGATTTCCTTCTCTCCCGGATTTTCATTGACCGCGAGGGTATGTCAGCAGGCAGGCCCGCTCAAGCTTGACGCGTTCACCCGGCTTGCAGTCGCATGGCTCGTCAGAAACAATGGGGTAAGCAACGGAGAGAATTGAATGCTATCGGACTTGAAAGCTTTTTTCGGACTGGGCGGACCTGAAAACGACGCACGTATTCTGATCCGTGACGCGCGTGCCATGATCGAAATGGTGCACGGCCAGCACGGCCCGGATTCGCTCCGCAAGATTTCCGGCGAGATTAAATACAACATTTCGGAAGTTCATCGCCGCGGGCTGGATGATGTTCAGTTTTATGGGCGCGGGGTTGCCGCGCTGACCGAACTGAACCGCGCTGCACGCAGCCGCCGCGACAACATCGCATGGTCGGGAATTACCCTCGCGATTATTTACATCAAGGCAGAGATTCTTGGCGAGCATGGACTCCCGGCCAGAAACGCCATCGATGGATTCATGGAAAAATGGGAACCGGCCGAAGAAACCGGCGATTCGGAAAGCAACAGAGATGAAGCTTAGTTCTGAACTGCCGCCGGAGCAGCCGGACTCAGGTGCGCATCAGAAGCGCTGACCAGACCGTTCTTTGCCGTGGCGAAAAACACCACGGTGATCGCCACAAATAATACGGCCACACCTATTCTCAACATCGCACCCAGTCTGTCCCAAGGGCCTGCTTGAGCGTATGCGCGTTGGCTTTCTGCTATATCGGTCATTTTCTACTCCGTCACGAAATCGGCTTCTGTCACGATTAGGCACCGCCATTAAGGCCAAAAAAGGGCAAAGGAAAGGTTAATCCGTGAGGCCATTGAAAAATAAACCTCTTGGACGCCCCAAAGAGCCAATCACAGCGGACACAAATGCGTCAGAAATGCCTGCCTGACGAGTTGTCGGATAATTTCGGCTTTATGCGATGCCGCGCGAGTGCGGCTTTCCTCCGGCAATGCCTGTACATGGGCCGGCATATTTAACCGCCCCGCCATGCCTGGAAGCGCGGTTCGATCCGGGAGCCGAATTCATCCCAAAAACCGCTGTCGATCTGTAGTGCGTCATGAAACTGACGGCGCGCCGTCGGTAAAGCCTCGCGAATGTTGGGGGGGGCTGCGTCGTATCCGCTTTTGCGTGCGGGACCGAACCAGAGTCTGGCCGCAAGTTCACCAAGCCGGACGGCGTCCGTGGCGAAACTGACGAAACGCTGCGCATCGACAGGCTTGTCCTGGCCTGCGGGAATCGCCCAATAAGTCGACCGCCACAACTGATGCGACCATAGCAGCCCGATGGGGCGGCGGGCGCCCTCTCTGGGACGTAGAAACCGCGCTGCATAGGCCGTACTCATCACGACGCGCCCGTCATTCAGTATCTGTTCCGGCTCGTCGCCGCCTTTCCAGAAAATGGCGACAGGGCGGATTCTATCGAGGATCGCCAATGCCTGATCGACACCGCCGGGCTTGCGCAAGATGTCATATACATCTTCGGGCGGAATGCCATCGGACATAAGGGCAATCTCAAGATTTCCCTCAGCGCCGGCAAACAGGCCGCGATTGCCGGGAAAGGCTTCAAGGTCGAAAAAATCGGCAAGCGTCCTCGGCAGACGTTTCTTGAACAATGTCGCATCGTAGGCAATGGCCTGTGACCAGATCATGCCGCCGATCCCGCAAGGGTGCAGGGTACCTGGAATAAAATCTTGCCGCGCCGCATTACCCAGCAAAAGTTCGGGATCGAGTTTCTCGAAAACGCCTTCCGCACAACCGCGCGTCAGCGGCGCGCGCTCGATATCGACCACATGCCACGGCGGGCGGCGGTTACTCGCCCGCTCCATCAGCGGCAGATAATTACTGCCATGGTGATGAATGCGGACGCCGATCCCGGTCGCGCGGGTGAACGGCTTGAACACCGCATTTTGCAGCGCCTCACCATAAAATCCGCCCCATGTTGCAACCGTGATTTCAAGCGTTTCAGCCTGCGCTTTGCCAGACGGGGCGAACAGCAGAACGAACGCACAAAAGGAAGGGATGAAAAGGTATCGTAAAATGACGGTCATGCCGAGAGATGATAAGGCATTCGGCAGGCTGTGGGGAATGTAAAAGCTTTATGCTGGGGACAAATGAAAACGCCCCCGGCGTTTCAGGCGCCAGGGGCGTTCTGTGCGATGGCCTTCATGTTCAGGACATCAGATAGGAATAGTTGGCGAGAAAAGCGATCCCCACCATGGCGCTGATCAGAAGACTGTCAATTGCGCGTTCCATTGGTCTTACTCCTTATAAAGCCGACCGCCATGTCTACGGTCAGGGGGAATCTAGTTTGCGGATTAAAATTACTCAAATGATATATATTTGTTATTAGATTAATTTTATCTTAAGTTAATAACATGAACATCCAGCATCTCAAAACCCTGATCGCGGTCCACGACCATGCCAGCTTTGCCGACGCAGCGGATTCGCTGTTTCTGACACCGGCGGCGGTTTCACAACAGATGCGTAATCTTGAGGATGACCTGCAGGTCACGCTGTTCGATCGCACCACCCGTCCGCCAAGGCTGAATCCGCATGGCGTCAATATCGTCACACAGGCGCGCGATGTTCTGGAACGCTTCAATGCCCTGGCCGAGCGGGCGCGCTCAGCGGGTGAGATTGCCGGCACACTGACCATCGGTTCGGCAACCGGGATCACCAGCTCACTTATACCCCGTGCATTGTCCGCCTTGCGCGATCGCCATCCCCGACTGCAGATCCGCATTGAGGAAGGTCTCACGGATGACCTGATCAACCGTGTCCGCCGCCGCGCCCTGGATGGCGCACTGATCACCCAGCCGCTTGTGCCATCGCCGGACATGCAGATATTGCCGATCACCACTGAGCCTCTGATCGTCGTCGCGCCGAAATCGGTTTCTGAACGCGGCTGGAAGAACATCCTGCGGGCACGCCCCTTCCTGCGCCTCAACCGCAAGTCCGGTGTCGGCGCGTTGATCGATGTGACACTTCGCACCTCCGGCATTGCGGTAACCGAAGCCATGGAGCTGGACAGCTCCGAATCGATTGTCGGCCTTGTCATGGCCGGGCTCGGCGTCGGCGTGGTCCCCAGCGGCAGGTTACGTGGCGAAAGTGTGGACCGTCTCAAGACTGTACCGTTCGGCACGCCGCAGGTACGGCGCAGCGTTGTCTTGATCGAACGCACCAACAACCAGCGTTCCGACCTTGCGGCCATTTTATATCAGGAATTGCTCTCCCTCACCGGAGGGGACTAATCTCTCATAGAGATGAAACAACATAAGAACCCTGATCTCAAATGAGTTACAGGCAATGGGAAATCGCCGGGTCCGAGCTTTCTGAACTGCAGCTGTCCGGTCTTGAATACTGGCGCAGCCTGCCTGCCTATAAGAACACCGGCATTCCGCTGACATCCAGTTTCGATCTGATGCGGTTGCCCGCGACCATACTGCCGACGACACACATCGTGGACGTCATCAATAACGGACAGGATTTCCGGTACCGCTTCTGGGGCAGCGGTTTCCGGGCATACCTTGGTTATGACGGCACCGGCATATCGACGGAGACCCTTTTGCCTGTTGAAATCAGGGAACCGGTTCGCAAAGCCTATGCCGACGTCGTCAGGGCACGGGCACCGCTTGCGATGTTGTCGGAATTCGCCCGCGGCGGGAACCTGCCGCGCCAAGGCTTTCAACGCTTTATCCGGTTTCCGCTTGTCGATGAGACCGGCAACGTAAAGCAGGTGGTATCGCTTGTTGAATTCCTGATAAACAACCACCAAGCGCAACAACTGATAGAAGACCTTGGCAAACAAGTCGACTGACCAACCTTGCTATTGTAAACCGCCAATCATCAGATATCTCAAAGGAGCTCCGCAGCATGACCGTTCAGCAACAACTTATCGATCGCGCCCGAAATGTCATGCCGGCCGGCGGATTCGGGAATTTCGACGCGGATATCTTCATTCAGCGCGGGAGCGGTGCGCACGTCTGGGACGCCGACGGGAAAGAATATATCGATTACCTGATCGGGTCCGGGCCCATGGTATTGGGTCATGGGCATCCGGAAGTCCTCGATGCCGTTCGCGCGCAGCTGGACCAGGGCATGACTTTCTTCGCTAATAATGAACACGGCATTGAATTGGCAGAGGAGATTTGCCGCGCCGTTCCCTGCGCCGATCAGGTCCGCTTTGTCTCCACCGGCGGCGAGGCCGACATGTACGCGATGCGCCTTGCGCGTGCGTTCACCGGCCGCGACAAAATCATCAAGTTCGAAGGTGGCTATCATGGCATGTCGGCCGAAGCGCAAATGAGCCTCGCCCCCGAAAAACCCGGCAACTTTCCACGCGCTGTCCCCGATTCAGCAGGCATCCCCGAGACGGTTGCCGAGCAGATGCTGATCGCACCCTATAACGACGCCGACTTTGCCCGCTCACTGATAGATGAATATGCCGGTGAAGTTGCGGCAATCATTGTTGAGCCGCTGCAGCGGATTATCCCGCCCGCACCCGGCTTCCTGCAGGCACTTCGCGATTTATGCACAGAAAAAGACGTGGTGCTGATTTTCGATGAAGTGGTCACCGGTTTCCGGCTTGCTTATGGCGGCGCGCAGGAATTCTATGTGGTGACGCCGGATGTCTGCACGCTGGGCAAAATCATCGGTGGTGGTTTTCCACTCGCCGCCATTGCCGGCAAGGCAGAAATCATGGCACACTTCGACAAAGGCAAGGCGGGTAACGGCGGTTTCCTGATGCAGATAGGCACGCTGAGCGGCAATCCGATCGCCGCAGTCGCAGGCCTGAAAACCATGGAAATCCTTCGCCGGCCCGATCAGTACAAAAAGCTTTTCGCCAACGGCGACGTCATCATCAAGGCCATTGAAGAACACCTCGGCGCCGCTGGGCACGCCCATGTCGTTTCGGGGCATCCACCGATGTTCGATATCGTTTTTACGGACAAGCCGGTCCGCACCTATCGCGATGTCCTGAACAGCGATCACGACAAGGTTGCACGCTTCAATGCCGTACTTCGTGCACGCGGCATTCTTAAATCGCCGGGGAAGACCTATATTTCGCTGGCGCTCAGCGACGATGATTTGGCGCAAACCGTCGTTGCGATTTCCGAGGCGGCGCGGGCGCTCTAGCGGCTGCCCACTTCCGCCAGGCCGCTGGTGCGGTTTTCCTGCACACTGAGTATCCGGTCGGTAATACCCGCCCCGATCCACATGAAAAACAGCGCCACCCAGGCCGTCATCGACAATACGGCCCCACCGGTAACACCGGCACCGACGGCACAGCCACCGGCCAGCATGCCGCCGAAACCCATCAGCGCCGCGCCCAGCAAATAGCGGGACGTGCCTGTTTCCATACTGAAGACCTGGATATGAAACTCGCGCCGCATCATCGCGGACAAAAACGACCCTGCGAAAACGCCGGGGACAAGGCCGATGCTGAAATCGAGCGGCAATGATGGCAACGTGATCAGCGCCATCAGAGTATTTGCGGAAGGCCCTGTAAAGGTGACGCTGCCGACGGGGATCTGTGAAAACGACACATGCGACAATGCCGCCGTAAACTCCCAGCCAAGCGCAACCGTTATGCCGACACCTGCGGCGAGCACAACCCGCTGCCACGTAAGCCCTGCACGAATAGCAAGAATGAGCGCCAACAACAGAATCAGCGCACCGATCATGATGCCAAGACCATCCGGAAAGTAGATCATCATATTGCGTGCATTTGCATCGACGACCCAAAGACCGGACAACATGCCCCTGAGCGGGGACAATACGCCTGACAGAGCCGCCTGGGCGACAACGGTCACGACAAGACCCGCCACAAGCGCGCGTAAATTTCCGGTGGCCGAAAGCACCAGCAAACGGCTTGCACAGCCTCTGGCAAGGATCATGCCCACGCCAAAGATCAGCCCGCCGATAATGGCGCCCGACATCGTCCCGGCAGTTGATATCTGTCTGACTTCCGTCGCTGCCAGCCCACCTTCGGCAAACAGCAATTGCACAAAGAACAAAGCCGATCCGAAGACGAAAAGCCAAACCGCGACGTTCTGCCCAAGGCGGCCATTCCAGAACTCAATACAAGCACTGCGCAGGCAAAACCGGCTGGACTGCGCAAATGCACCGAAGGCCAGACCGATAAGCAGACCTCCGAGGCTGGCCTTGGCCGGGTCGGAAATCAGATCGTTGGCAAGCCAGGCTTCCATCAGGGACATTCTCCGGCAACGCATATGCGGGTCGTACGCAATCAAGGCCTCTTTCGAGGCATGTGTTCAACGCACAATAGATATTCTTAAAAGACTACTTCATATTCCATTTTTATATATTATATTCAAAGAATATTATACAGCCCTTTTATGGAGTTCCCCAATGCAGAGCGTTAGTCCCCCGGAGTTGAAAACTCTGATCGATCATCAACAGGTCATTCTTTTTGATATCCGTGGCGAGGATGAATTTGCGGCGGAACACATTCCGGGTGCCGTATTGTTGCCGAGTGACCAGATTGACAACAACCTGCCCTTGATCGTCGGCGACAAGGATGCCGTTTTTTACTGTTCGTCCGGCATCCGCACAGAAAATGCAACGCCACTCATCAATAAGTCCGGCATTGGTAAAACCAGCATTCTGACCGGTGGCATCAACGCCTGGCGTGACAACGGCTTGCCTGTTGTCGCCGGCCACGTAGGCAGTGCCGGCATGAGCATCGCCAGACAGGTACAGTTGATCGTCGGCGTCATGATCCTTGCCTTGTCGGCGTGGACACTGGTGGGCCCGCCACAAGTCGCCTATGCGACCATGGCAATCGGCGCCGGGTTGGCTTTTGCAGGCCTGACGGGGACATGTGCACTGGCCCGTATTGTTCTGATGATGCCCTGGAACCGTACAGCCGGCTAACCGTCAATCCGCTGTGGCGGTGACTTTCCGGCACATCATTCAGGAAAGTACCGTCGATCAAAATCCGGAATGTGCTATGACTATGCACGTATGAATCATCTGCCTGGCTTATTTGGTGGATCTGAATCCGCTTGCGCCTCACCAAGATGATTAAACACATAGCGTGTCAGCACAGGCCCCGTAATTTCGAAAAATACGACCGTTGCCACGGTCAGGGTCATCAGGTCTTCGGCCATGTCAGGGGCGGCGTGGCCGGCGGCAAGCGCCATGCCCAGTGCGACACCGGCCTGTGGCGTAAGCGCCAGGCCGATCCACTTCGATTGTTGCGCTGTCATCCCCCCAAAAATGCCGCCAACCCAGCCCCCGGCAAATCTGCCGGCAAGGCGCAGAACGATAAAGGCTATGCCGATCAGACCGGCGTCAAAAATCGAGACCAGATCGATGGCAGCACCTGCGAGTACGAAGAACAGGATCAGAAACGGCGCACTGATGTGTTCGATTTCGTGAAACGAATAATCGTGATGGCGGGCAAGATTGACGACCGTAGCGCCCGCGACCATCCCGCTCAGCAGGAAAGAGACATCAAGCACCAGCGCAACGCCGGCGCACAGCATGACGATCGAGATCGCTTCCAGCAACGTCGGCTCGCCGTCACGCAGACGACCGCTAAGGAATGCCGCCGGGATTCCGACACCAATGCCGACCGCAGCCGCTTTCAGAACATCGTAAAAGCCGGCCAACAATCCACCGTTGTGTCCAGAATCGGTCACGGCGACAAATCCTAAAATGATGCTGAATATGATCACCGCCCAGGCATCGTCGACAGCAACCACGCCAAGTACGGTTTTTGTCACAGGCCCGTCCGCATGGCTTTCAACGATAACATCACGCGTCGCCGCCGGATCCGTGGCCAGCCCCACGCCGGCCATCAAAAATGCCAAGGCGGCGGGAACACCAAGCAAAATCAATCCACCGGCGATACAAAACAGCGACGCCATAACAACCGAAAAGGAAACTTTGAGTATGCACGGCCCATAAGCCTTGAGTCCTTTTATCGAGAACTCTTCACCGAGCAGAAACGCGATCATCGTCAGGGCGAGAATAGAAATCACCTCACGCCATGCATTGATATCATCGGGCAAAAAGCCCAGACCGGAAGGTCCCACAATCACACCGAAAATCACCAACAACGTAATCCTCGGCAAGTGTGTGGCCCGGCCGACCTTGTCAACGGCAAGCCCAGAAGCAAGAACGGCTGCTATCGTGATGAAGTGAATCCCGATGTCCACGAATATGCCTCGCAGCTGATAATTGCCATCCAGTAAAGCACGTCATCATGCTTACTGCGAACATGTTTAAGCGGAGAAGAAGGGGTTGGGGTATCGGATCATAGGCGAACACGGCCCCTTCGATGTCTTATCTCCCTTGTGTCGGGAGATCATCGAGGATGACCTCAAGGCGTTCCTCGCCTCCCAGTGCCCCTCCCGGTGGACCCCAGTATTCGATGCCTTGTCGGACTTCGAGGGCTTCAGAAAGGGTGAGGGAATGTCGAAGCTAGACCCTCAGATGAAGGTCTGTTGGATTGTCGATCACTTCGGCGAAGTTCCCGCTGAGATCATTGCCAAGGGGATTGGGGTCGGTAAGAGCCTCGTCTACAGGTACCTCGAATACAGGAAACGGCAAATCGCTGGTGAGATGCACCCCTTCAAGGTGCAACCCGAGATCGGCTCGGCAAGATATTACGGCTTCGACGTGGCCTTACCCTGAGGAAAACCCAAAGGAGCGAGTCTTACAGTGTTTATTATTACACTCCATTCCACAGCTTGAGATGAAGTACTCTACTACTCCTCTCCCTGTCTTCTGGGAAGCGGTGGAGTGCTCATTTCGTTGGAGATTTCCGAAGGGGGTTTAATAGGAAGTGCCCTCGGCGGATTACCCCCCCCGCGCTCCCAAGTCGTCTTCTTAGGGTCAGCCCCGGTCGTTTTGCCATCATCATCAACATGGTCAGCACGGTAGCTACTCTGGTGCGACCACGTGTTGATCTTAGGAGAGGCCTTAGGTGTAACTGAGGGGATTCACTTGGTGGGTTCCCCATGCTACACAGGTTGCTCCACCGCGCTTGGTGGTGAACCTGAGGTCGCACGAAGACAGATACAGGAAGACATAAGGGGCTGAGAACGACAGAGGGAGGCTTGGGGCAATCCCTCTCCCTCCGCCATCACCCCCGAAGTCCACCCTGAGTAACACTTTCAGTGCCACCTGAGGCTCCCCCAAGCGTCTTGCTACACCAGACGCTACACAGGAGTTGTCATGAAGTTGCACCAAAGGGGACAGGCAGTGTCTTCTCAGGTGGGCCGAGTGAGATCGATGTCGAAGTCGATCACTTCCATGTAGCGGACCAGCTTCTCCAAGTCATAGACCTTCCCGTATCGACCCAACGTCAGGGATGCTTCCTGATGTCCGACGATCTGACGAATGACAGGCTCCGGGACCTCGTTCTGCTTCATGGCGTTGATGAAGGTGTGACGGAGTGAGTGGAAGCAGTAGCGGCGGTCGTTGAACCCTTTCGACGCCTTGTAGCGGCTGAACCATTTACAGAGGGCGTTGGCGTAACGATCCAATGCCGTCTTCTTGAGAGAGGGCCAGAGGCGCTGGTCTCCCAACTCGGGGTTCCAGACTTCCTCAAGGAGTCCCATCTTCACCAGACGGGGATGGACGGGGACAAGCCTCTCGGCGGCAGCGGATTTGAGTGTCCCTGCTTCGATGGTAACAACGAAGAAGTGGCCCTCGTCTCGCTCAACGATGTCACAGTGACGCAGTTGGCAGACTTCCTCCTGACGCATCCCGGACCAGAGGGCGATCAACGGGACCCATCGACGTTCCTGTCTGTCGGTATCCGTCCAGAGTGACCCGAGAAGCGTCTTCAACTGATCGGCGTCAAAGGCGAACCGCTCCTCCCAATCTCGTTGGCGCTTCCTGATGGAGAGGCCCTCGGCAGGGTTGCCCCCGATCAGTTCTTCCCGCGTGGCCCACCGGAGAAGACCGGAGAGATACTGGAGGTGATGGTTGATCGTCTTGTCCGAGAGAACTCTCTTGGTGTTCTCCGAAGCGGTATCGTTCCGAAGGAGGAACTGAGGCGTCACCCTCAAGGCTTCCCGGTAGGCGCGGCAGACGGAACGGTCCAAGTCCTTGAGGGGAATGTTGCCCATGTGGTGAAGCGCCATCTTGAAGCTGAGTTCCATCTTGCCGTAACTGCGAGGATCAAGGGCGGGCTTCTTCTCTGCGAGGTGGAGGTCCATCAGTTGACGAAGACGGAGCGGCTTCTTGGTTGTGGCCTTATTGCTGCCGTTGCGGCGGGAGCTACCAAGGCTCACGAGGAAGGCATTCGCCAACTCGGACAGATGCTCTTGGTTCTGGTTCCCGAGCCGCGCCAAGCGAAGACGGTCGAAGCCAGCGTCGATAGTGGCTCTCAAGGTGGAGGCTCTGGAGCGTGCCGAACGGCCATCGCTGGTTCTTAGTGACTGGTGGATTTCACGACGACCGATGATCTCGACAAGGTCCGCTGGAACGCGAACCCGGAGGTGATACGCCTGTCCCCTTTGGTGCAACTTCATGACAACTCCTGTGTAGCGTCTGGTGTAGCAAGACGCTTGGGGGAGCCTTAGGTGGCACTGAAAGGGTTACTCAGGGTGGACTTCGGGGGTGATGGCGGAGGGAGAGGGATTCGAACCCTCGATACGGTTTCCCGCATACACGCTTTCCAAGCGTGCGCCTTCAGCCACTCGGCCACCCCTCCATCGACCTTTACAGTCGGCGGGAAACTAACCGAGCAGCCCCCGCTGAGCAAGGGGGATTGATCATTGGGCCGCAGAAACGCACATAGTATATTCGTTAAGGAATATTAACCATTTTGGGTAACTATGAGCGGATGCGCGCATCCTTTATCACCGGCTGGATTTTACTGCTCGGCGCCTTCGCAGTCGCCGCTGCGGAAACCGTTGCCCGGGCCCTGCCCGGCGGCACCGGCTGGATGCTGTCGGCGCATGAATTATGGCAATCCCTGTGGCCGGGATCTTATCTGATGGCCGAGGTGCGGCTGAATGCCACGCTTCCGTGGATTTGGGATCCGGTAATGCTCTGGTTCCTGACCCCGCCGGCATGGTTTCTGTTGGCCCTGCCCGGTGTCATCCTGGCATGGACCTGCCGCCCGAACCGGCAACTGAGCCCGATGGCCGAAGAGGAACTGCGCGAGCATGAAGTCTCGCTGTTCCTTTACGACGAACTGGCCCGCGAAGCCCGCAAATGGGCCCGCGAAGAAGGCGATACGTCAAATGACGACGACCGCTTGCCGACGCATGATCTGATCGACCTGTTCGAAAGAGATGACGATGACGAAGCATTCGACCCGGAATTCGATCCGTTTCCCGAATTCGTCAAGCCTCGGGACCGCTGACAGCGGCTAGGCCATATATCCGAGGCTAGTCGCCGCTGGTTTTGAGTGCGGCCAAAAACGCGGATTGCGGAATTTCCACATTGCCGATCTGGCGCATCCGCTTTTTGCCCTTCTTCTGCTTTTCGAGAAGCTTTTTCTTTCGCGTGATATCGCCGCCATAGCATTTCGCGGTGACGTCCTTGCGCATGGCGCTAACGGTTTCACGCGCGATCACCTTGCCGCCGATCGCCGCTTGAATGGCAATCTTGAACAGTTGGCGCGGGATCAGGTCCTTCAATTTCTCGCACACCTGGCGGCCGCGCGATTCGGCATGGCTGCGATGCGCAATAAAGGCCAGGGCATCGACCGGCTCGGCATTGACCAGAATCGAGATCTTGACCAGATCGCCGCGCTCGTAACCGATCAGCTCGTAATCGAAGCTTGCGTATCCGCGCGAGACGGACTTCAGCCGGTCATAGAAATCGAACACAACTTCGTTCAACGGCAGCTTGTAAACGACCATGGCGCGGTTGCCGACATAGGTCAGCTCCATCTGCTCGCCGCGCCGTTCTTCGCACAGGCTCAGCACTGAACCGAGAAATTCGTCCGGCACCATGACCGAAGCACGGATCAGCGGTTCTTCGACATAATCGATCTGCACCGGATCCGGCATATCGACCGGGTTATGCAGTTCCTTCATAGTGCCGTCGGTGCGGTAGACCTTGTACACCACGCTTGGACTGGTGGTGATAAGATCGAGATCGAATTCGCGTTCAAGCCGTTCCTGCACGATTTCAAGATGCAACAGGCCGAGAAATCCGCACCGGTATCCGAAACCGAGCGCCGCCGAGCTTTCCGCCTCATAGTGGAAGCTGGCGTCGTTCAGGTGCAGTTTTGCCAGGGCATCGCGCAGATCTTCGTATTCGGATGCATCGGTCGGAAACAGTCCGCAGAAAACAACGGGGATCGACGGCTTAAAGCCCGCCAGCGGCGTTGCCGTCTGGCGCTTGTCCTCGGTAATCGTGTCGCCGACCGACGTTTCCGCGACAGCCTTAATGGCCGCCGTCATATAACCGACGTCCCCCGGGCCCAGCGCCTCGATCTTTGTCGGTTTCGGCGTAAAGACCCCGACCTGGTCGGCTTGGTGTATGGCATCTTCCTGCATCAGGCGAAGCTTCATGCCTTTCTTCAGCGTACCCTCATAGACACGCACCAGCGTCATCACGCCCAGATAGGCATCGTACCAGCTGTCGACGAGCAGCGCTTTCAGCGGCGCCGTGGGATCGCCCTTGGGTGGCGGCACCTTGTTGACGATGGCTTCCAGAACATCCGGCACGCCCATGCCCGTCTTGGCGGAAATCAGAAGCGCTTCGGACGCATCCAGACCGATGACGTCCTCAATCTGCTCCTTGACCCGTTCCGGCTCAGCCGCCGGCAAGTCCGCTTTGTTCAATATGGGAATGATCTCGAGGTCGTTTTCAATGGCCAGATAGACGTTGGCCAGGGTCTGTGCCTCGACTCCCTGCGTCGCATCGACAACGAGAAGCGCGCCTTCGCAGGCAGCCAGCGAGCGGCTGACTTCATAAGAAAAATCCACATGACCCGGCGTATCGATCAGGTTGAGAATGTAATCCTCGCCGTTTTTGGCGGTGTATTTCAGACGCACGGTCTGCGCCTTGATAGTAATCCCGCGCTCGCGCTCGAGATCCATGTTGTCGAGCACCTGCTCTTTCATCTCGCGCGCCGTCAGCCCGCCGCACACCTGAATCAGGCGGTCGGCAAGGGTCGACTTCCCGTGGTCGATGTGTGCGATGATCGCAAAATTTCGTATGTGTGCGGTGTCGGTCATGGCGCGGCTATGTATCACCCCGAGGGCGTCATTACCATCCTAATCGGCGGCTTACTGATCGCCGAGTTGCAGCGTCTGAAACTCGCGCTGACGTTCGGTAAGAAGCGTGCGGTATTCGTCCGCACCGAAAACATAGCCGCACACCATACAGCCGACCTGTGCCTTGGGCGATAGCGGATCAGCAGCGCCTTCAAGGGTGTTCTGTGCTTCACCGCATCCCGGGCATCTCACCGGAAGAATGTCGGTACGCATTAAAATGTCATCTGAAAAACCGGCCATGAATTTAAGGATTCACCCCACATTCCTTCGACGCCGTCTTATAAGCCGCCGTAAAACCGCTTAGAGAAAACGTGTCGGTCGTCAGCGTCCCGCGGCTGGACGTCCCCGTCACGACCATTTCCTGCCCCCGGATCATGGCTTCGACCAGAGGGCGATCCTCATGGGCAAACGCCAGCTCGCCACCGGGGTACATCGGAAACGAAGCCCCGCCGATACGTGCCGTGATCTTGCTTTTGCTGCCATAGGGATAGCCGGCTTCAATGCTGACATAGCCGATCATCTTGTCGCCTGGACGATGCGAAACCAGAAGGAATACATCACCGCGACGGGTGTATTTACCCTCCGATTTACGCGGCACGGTGGCCGCATAACAAACTTTGGTACCACCATCTTTGAGGGTGTGCGCCTCCCAGTCCTGAAACTTGCCAAGAAATTCTGCACGCGCATCAGGTGTCCAGAAAAAAAGGGCGGCTGAAACGGCTATAAACAGGGCCGTGAAATGGAAAAGCTGCGTGGTTTTCATACCCAACGTGATATACCGGACGCTCACGGATTCGCAAGTCCCGTTACATACTTACGCTCAGATAACACAAGGTCCTTACCCATGTCCGACCCCCTGATTTGTGAAGTAACCCGCGGCACCATGGTGGAAAGCCGACACAGGGTGCATGCGATGGTGTGCGACGCGTCCGGCCCGGTCAAAACATGGGGCGATCCCGATCTGATGTTTTATCCGCGCTCAGCCATCAAATTCATGCAGTCCCTGCCGCTGGTCGAAAGCGGCGCAGCGGACGCGCGGCGGGTCAATGTGGCGGAACTGGCTCTTGCATCCGCTTCGCATTCAGGAACGCCGACGCACGTCGACGCCGTTGCGGCATGGCTGGAACGATTAGGCCTCGGCGCTGATCATCTCGGCTGCGGCGCGCATCTGCCATATGACATTACTTCCGCGCACGCACTGATTCGCGCCGACCAGTCGCCGACACGGCTGAACAATAACTGCTCGGGAAAACATACAGGTTTCCTGACCACGGCGCTGCACCTCGGCGAGCCGACGCAAGGATACCTGGACCCGGATCACCCCGTGCAACGCCGGCTGTATGAAATACTCGTCACACTTGGTGGCCAGAATTTGGCAGATACGGGCCGTGGCCTGGATGGCTGCGGCATTCCGGTATATGGCATGACGCTGACGGCGCTCGCCCATGCAGCGCAGAAAATGGCCGACCCGGCGGGTCTTGGCGAAGAGCGCGGCACGGCTGTCAGGCGCATCCTTGCCGCCGTCATGGCGGAGCCGTTCATGGTCGGCGGCCCGGACCGCTTCGATACCGATATCATGGGTGCCCTCGGCGGCAAAGTCGCGACGAAAGGCGGCGCAGAAGGCGTTCACATCGCCATTCTGCCGGGGAAGGGCCTGGGGATTGCCCTCAAGGCAGAGGACGGCGAGAAACGCGCCGCCGATGTCGTGATGGGGCATTTGCTGGTCGAGGCCGGGATTATCGGGCAAGAAGAAAGCCGCAAGTTGGCCAAACATTTACAGCCGATCGTCTACAATGCCGCCGGCGATGCGGTTGGGACCATCCGTATGGCTGACTGACTCTTCTGACAGCTTGATCCTTATATACCGCCGGAGGCGGCTTATTTGTTATATGCCGCCGGAGGCGGCTGGCGAAAAGCCTCTGTGCCACGTCTGAATTTCGGGCCGCCGTGCCGCCCCCGATCCGCTTCCTCGACCGGCCCGCCAGGCATCAGCGGACGCGGCGCAAGCCGCGACATCGACAACACCCTGTCATACATGACAAGGGCACCGGCAACGCCGACGTTGATACAGAATTTTGTCGGTATCTTGATGACATGGTCACAGCGCTGCAGCATTTCAGGGGACAGCTCCCCCCGCTCCGGCCCCAGGATATAGGCAGCTTGGGGTGGGTGACGGAAGCTCGGCAGATCGATGGAATCGTCCATCAGTTCGACACCGACCAGGCTGCAACCATCCGGCAGCAGCATCGCATCCATATCCGGGAATTCATAAAACGGCAGATGTGCCAGCGAGTCCGACGTATCCGCACGTTTGCCAATCCTTCGCTTATAGTTCGCATTCACCGTGAAGACGAAACTGGCGTCGAAGGCATGTGCAGAGCGAAAAAGGTTTCCAACGTTCATCTCCTTGGAAATACCTTCTACGCCGATACCGAAAAATCCTCTCATGACGGCTTCAATCTCCCGGATCTTGTCCCGCTTGATGCCGCACACCTTTTAGAGCGGCATGTTGCCTGACTTATTTGCATGGCTTGGGTTCACAATGTTTTGGTTTTATCTTACCTGCTGGTATGACATGAGCATTGCCTAACATTCCAGACGGACCCGGTCATTTCAAGAAGGAGCCAGACATGCGCGCCGTTGTTTGCGGAAACTTTGACGATGAATCGCAACTCGGCGTCGGCGATCTGCCGTCACCTGATTTGCCGGCGGGATACGTTCGCATTGCGGTTCGCGCCGCCGGTGTCAATTTTGCCGACACCCTGATGGTCAAGGGACAGTATCAGGTCAAGCCGCAACTGCCGTTTGCACCCGGCCTGGAAGCCGCCGGTTTCGTGACCGAGGTCTCGAGCGACGTCGACGGCATCCGCGTCGGCGACCGGGTGATGGCGACCCTTGAACACGGCGCATATGCCGAAGAGGCGGTCGCCAAAGCCTCGAACGTCTATGTCATCCCGGCAAAGATGACCTTTGTCGAGGCCGCCGGGTTCCCTATCGTTTACGGCACCTCGCACATCGGGCTTGTGCATAAACTGCGTGTGCAGCCCGGCGAGACGCTTCTGGTTCACGGCGCCGCCGGCGGCGTCGGGTTGACGGCCGTTGAAATCGGCAAGGCACTGGGTGCGCGCGTCATCGCCACGGCAGGCGGCGCGGATAAGCTTGAGGTCGCCAAAAAATACGGCGCCGACGATTTGATTGACTACCGGACCGAAGATATTCGCGAACGGGTCAAGGCCCTGACCGACGGGCGCGGTGCCGATTGCGTCTATGATCCGGTCGGCGGTTCCGCTTTCGATGCCAGCCTGCGCGCCATCGTTCAGGGTGGCCGGATTCTGGTCGTTGGCTTCGCCAGCGGCACGGTCCCGCAAATTCCGGCGAATATTCTGCTGGTCAAGAATATCACCGTAATCGGTTATTACTGGGGTGCGCACCGTGTCCTTGATCCCGAACTGATCGACAATTCCTTCAAAGAGCTGTTGCAATGGTATGAAGCCGGCAAACTGAAACCGCATGTGTCACATGTCTTCCCAATGCAAGATTTCCGGCTTGCGCATGAAACGCTTGTTGGCCGCAAATCGACCGGCAAGGTCGTAATCCTGACTGGAGACCCGGCCAAGGACAAAGTGTGATTCACCGCTGGGGGCAACAGGCGGGATGACAGGCGGGATTGCACGTGGGCAGATAACGTCATGAAAATTGGAACCAAGCTTGCGATTTGCTTTATCGCCCTCGCCGTCCTGCCACTGGGTGCGGCGTCCGTAGTTTATTTGCGGGCGACTTCGAAATTCGGCGCCGATATGGCGGAGCGCGGCAAGAACCTGCTGGCCGAACGGGTCCACCTTGATATCAGGCGCGCCACCGAAACCGGTGCCGTTAGCATTGAACAAACCCGCACCGAGGTGGCTCGTGAAGTTCGCTTCCTTGCCGGCGATATCGCATCACGGCTTGAGGCACCAGGTCCGGTGGCCGAATTAGCGGATGGCGTGAACGGTTTTCTCCTCGCGCCCGATCAAACCATGCCGACAGATCCGAGCGTCGCGCAACACATCGACCTGCAGCACATGAGCGTACACATAGCGCCTGACGCCAGCCGCGATCAGATTGCCAGTTCACTTAATCGTCTTGCCGGTTTCAATGAAGTCGCGCGCTTGGTTTACCTCAGAAACAGAGGCGCAATCGATACTTTGACCATTACCTTCGAGAGCGGACTGACGATTTCATATCCGGGCATGGCGGCACGCCTCGACAAAGACCCACGCGAACAGGACTGGTATCTCCGGACCCTCGAAACATCGCAAGCCGACTGGTTCGACAGTACGGACGGCATAACAGGACGGATGTTTGCCACAGCACCTATTCAGCTTGACGATGGGCAGCTAGCGGGGGCGGTTCGCGTCTCGGTCCGCCTGGATGTTCTGCTGACCCAATCACTGGATGCGACGCGCCTGCCGCCCGATGCCAGTGCTCATCTGTTTGCCGTCCCCAATAACGACCCTGAACTAATGCCCCACAAAATCGCCGTTTTCTCGCCCGAAAACGGCCACTGGGAGGTTTTAAAAGAGCGTCAGCCGATTTCTCTGAACGGTAATGATCTCTGGATCAAGGTCGTCAGCGATATCCGCTCCGGTGTGCCCGGCCTTGAAGAAGTCGAACTCGACGGTAGACGCGAAGTTTGGGCATTCGGGCCTGTCGGGGCAACCAACGGCGCGGTTTACCATATTGCCGTTTCCTTCCCGGCGGGAATCATCAACGCGGCCAGCGAAAAAGTTGAAGCCGTCGTTCAACAATCATACCGCGATCAGTTACGCACAGCGATCGTGTTTGCCCTGATTGCCGGCCTGATAGCTGCTGCACTGGCGGTGTTCGGTGCCAAGACCCTGACAAGCCCCGTGCGGCGTCTGCATGAAGCGGCAGCAAGGCTGGCGCGCGGTGATTTTTCGGTGCGCATTCAGAAACCCGGCGGCGATGAGCTAGGGGACCTTGGCCGAGATTTCAACCGGATGGTTCCGGCGCTCGAAGAACAGATCCGCGTCAAACGCGATCTGCATGCCGCGCAGGAAATCCAGCAACACCTGATTCCGGCAACCGCACCCGCCATCGACGGCTTCGATCTTGCCGGCAAGACGATTTATTGTGATGAAACCGGGGGCGATTATCAGGATTATGTCCCCCTCGACGATCATCGATATGCCATAGTCATTGGCGACGTCACCGGCCACGGAGTCGGTGCGGCCTTACTGATGGCGTCTGCACGCGCAGTACTCCGCGCCAATGCCCCACACGAAAAGACTGCCGCCGATGTCCTTGCAGCCGTCAATCGTCAACTGAGCGCAGACAGCCCTGGCGGGAGATCGCTGACACTTTTTTATATGCAGCTCGAAGCCGGCAAACGGGATTTCAGCTGGATCTCCGCAGGCCATGAGCCGGTGTTGATTTATGAACCAGAAGCGGACACTTTCTCGCTTCTTGACGGCGAAGACATCCCCCTCGGCGTCGACGCCGAGTGGACTTTCAGCGGACAAACCGCAGCGCTGCCCGATGGCGGGCTTCTTGTCGCATACACAGACGGCCTCCGTGAGGCGCTGAACGAACAGGGCATGCAGTTCGGCCTGGACCGATTGAAAAGCGCTATCCGCAAATCCCATGCACGCGGTAGCGCTGCGATACTTGATGCAATCCTCAGCGACCTTGCGGCATATCGCGGCAACACCGAAGCCCACGATGACGTGTCCGTGCTTGTCATCAAGCCGCTCACGCAGGCCGTGTGATCAACACTCTGGCGCCTTAACGAATCCTTTTTCAGGCATACTGGTAATCGTTCGCGGTGACCGCGCCGTTGACGGTCTCTCCGTCCTCGGACAAAGGCAGTCTCAAGGATGTTGTTTGCAATTGTAACCGCTTCACCGATTCCCAGATGGTCCGGTGCACCATCGGTTTCTTGCGTTCGATCAGAATCGGGAACAATCGCGCATTGACGAACCCATACCCTTCGATGTTATCGGCATAATAGCATCTGCCGGTCAGTTCCCGCCCGGACGCCTCGACCATGGCCGTCCCGAAAAATCGGTAATAATAATCGAGAGGCGGCCCGATAAAGTCGACCATAGCCATGCAGGGGATAAGTTTCGGCGGCAATTCTTCGAGTCTGAAGGCCTTTCTCGAAGGCCCGATGGCGCCGTCACGAAGATCATCCCAATATTCGTATGCCGCCATGATCGGCAGACCGGCAATGTCATCCAAATCGATTTCATTGCTTTCCACAATCCTGTCAAAGATATCGGGGCTGTGCCCGAACATTCATGCCTCCGAACATTATTCGGCTTTTCCGCCAGACCATGACGGAACTTTCAACTCTAGGCACCTCAGGCATGGGCAATCAACGTGCTTGGCTATAAACTTCCCATTCGTGCGCTTCTGAGCTATCACCAATGTCTGCGTTTTTTGGAGGTATAGACATGCTAAAATTAACCCGCCGTTTCGGATTCCTTGCGTTCGCGATCATCGCCATCGGCGGGCTCAGTGCCTGCTCTCCCGAAGTCGGCTCCAAGGAATGGTGCGAAGATCTGAAAGAAAAGCCGAAGGGCGACTGGAGCGCCAACGAGGCGGCTGATTTCGCCAAGCACTGCGTACTTTAAGACTTCTCAGGGTTCTGCGTTTCGTTCACGCAGATAAGGGATCAAATCAAGTGGCGGGGGGTCGCTCGGCACCTGCGACAGCAGCGCGTGCATCTGCCCTCTGTGATGGGTCGCATGGTTAAATATATGCGCCAGCACGGCGCGCCGCTTGTCGGTGCTGCCGATGCCGTTCATCGTCTTGTAGCTGAAGTCTTCTTCAAGAGCGACGGCATCAAATCCGTCGACAAAATCAATCAGTTTATCGTCTTCGCGGGCACGCTCGCGGATAAAGGCTTCACGGTCCTGACAAACGATCTGATCCAGGCTTTCCGCGGGATACGGCTTGCCTTCCATCCGCCCGCGCCACAATCGATCGACCAATAGAAGATGATTGGCGGCACCGTGGATCGACCCGAAGAACGCCTCACGGGGCGCCATGTAGTCGGCTTCGCTGATTTCGGCGATGGCCGAACTGATGCGGTCGTTTGCCCACTTGTTATAGCGCGCCATCAATTTTAAATGCTCAAGCATCGCGACCTCTGCAACTCCGTTGTCATATCCGCCATGCTGCGCCGACGATTGGAAAATGAAAAGGGCGGCCCTGACCATGTACAGCCGGGACCGCCCATTTCAAAACAGCTGGAATAAGGGCTCAGGCGAACCAGAACGGTTTTGCGCTCTCGCGGGCCGCGTCTTCAGGGGACATGCCCATGTCTTCCAACTGACTGTAATTCAGGCGGGCCAAGTGCTGCCGTTGGTGCAAACGGGTTTCCCATACCAGAAGCAGATCCATCCCGCGTTCAGGCATGACAAATACAGCAATTGCCAGCGATTTGATCAGGGCACGGCCATACCCCATAGCGAAGGGAAACGATTTCAGGATGCTGTTCATGGTACTTCTCCGATACTTACCTTGGTTTCGGGGGCTACGGCCTATTCCGTGCGCCCGTCGATGTCCGGATTGATACCCGCATTCGGCACTGCGAACAAACGACATTATCTTATTTTCGGATTAGGTTTTCTTATTTGAATGTTATGATAACAATTATATAATTCATAATTATCATATAGTTAAGATATGGCGCGCGTTTAACGCATGCCTAGTATTCTAAAATTTAATCATGGAAATATCACGCTCATGCAACGTCGCCTGCCATCCTTGAACGCATTGCGGGCTTTCGAAGCGGCGGCCCGCCATCTGAGCTTTACCAAAGCCGCCGACGAACTCAACGTCACACAGGCGGCGATCTCACATCAGGTCAAGGCGCTGGAAGACCAGATCGGCATACAGCTCTTCCTGCGCCGTAACCGGCAGTTGATCCTGACCGATGCAGGACAGACCCTTTTGCCCGATCTGATTGAAGCGTTCGACGCCATGGACACCGCTCTGGCCCGGGTCAAACGGCGCGATCAGGCAGGCATTCTGACCGTTGCCACCATGGACAGTCTGGCGGCGGCCTGGTTGATGCCCCGCCTTGGCCGGTTTCGCGACGAAAACCCGGAGATCGACATTCGCCTGGCAACCTCCGACGTTGCCGCCGATTACGAGCGGGACGGCATAGACATCGGCATCCGTTATGGCCGCGGGACCTGGCCCGGCCTGATCGCTGAAGAACTGATGCACGAAGATATCTTTCCTGTCTGCGCGCCGGAATTGATGCAGCGCGGCCCCGGCCTCAACAGCCTTGCCGATCTCAGGCATTATCCATTGATCCATGACGATATGACCGAAGACTGGAACATGTGGCTGAACGCTGCCGGACTGCGCGATATCGATCCAACCCGCGGCACCGGGTACACGCATTCCAACCTGGTCATCCAGGCGGCAATCAACGGCGAAGGTGTGGCGCTGGGCCGCGGCCTGCTGGTCGCCGATCCGATCGATGCCGGCAAACTGATTGCGCCATTTGATCTGGCGCTGACGGCCGAGTACCGGTATTACGTCGCCAGCACCGAAACCAACTACGACCGGCCGAAAGTCAGGGTTTTCAGAGACTGGTTGATGCGCGAAGCCAAGGAAACCGCATCCAAACTGTCCAAAAAGCAGCGCATCGAGGAGAAGACGACATGAGCAACCCGTTCATCATGGCCATCCGCAACAGCCCGGACCAGTTTCTCGGCGAGCTTGAAACCAGCGAGTTGAAGGCCATTACGGAAGCCTGCGTCGCACAGCTCGAAAAACGCGCCAAAGCCGGCGATGGCGCCGCGCCCGGCGCCTTGCAGGCGCTTTACCGCGCCCTCGCCAACGTCGAGATCTAGTTCGCCAGTTCGGGAATATCGCGGAACAATTCAAGCGCTTCCGGGTTGGCCAGCGCTTCCTTGTTCTTCACGCCGCGCCCATGCACGATGTCACGCACGGCAAGCTCGGTGATCTTGCCGGATTTGGTGCGCGGAATATCGGTTACTTCGACGATTTTCGCCGGCACGTGACGCGGCGTGCATGTGTTGCGGATCTGGGTACGGATTACCTTTTCCAGTTCGTCGTCGAGGCTGCCCGGTTTTTTAAGGATGACGAACAACACCACACGCACATCGTTATCCCATTCCTGGCCGATGACGATGCTTTCCTGAATCGCGTCGAGCTTTTCAACCTGACGGTATATTTCCGCCGTGCCGATCCTGACACCGCCCGGATTAAGCGTCGCATCGGAACGCCCATAGATCACGATGCCGTCGTGTTCCGTCAGCATGATATAATCGCCATGCGTCCAGATGTTCGGAAACATCTCGAAGTACGCCGCCCTGAAGCGTGCATCGCCGGGGTCGTTCAGAAATCCCAGCGGCACTGTCGGGAAAGGCCGGGTACAGACAAGCTCACCTTTTTCGCCCTGAACGGAACGGCCCTCTTCATCAAAGACATCGACCGCCATACCCAGGAAGCGCATCTGGATTTCACCGCGCCATACCGCGCCGGTCGGGTCGCCGCCGCAGAAACATCCCATCAGGTCGGTACCACCCGAGAACGAGACCAAATGCACATCGGGTTTGATTGCATCGTAAACATAGTCGAAACCCTCCGGCGCCAACGGTGAGCCGGTCGAACACAGCATCCGCACCGACGACAGATCGTGCGTATCGCGGGGCCGCAGCCCGGCCTTGCCGAGCGCATCGATAAATTTTGCCGATGTCCCGAACAGCGTCATTTTTTCGGCGTCGGCAAATGAAAACAGGGTTTCCCCGTTTGGGTAGAACGGCGAGCCGTCATATAGCAGCAGCGTCGCCCCCCAGGCGATGTTGGTCACCAGCCAGTTCCACATCATCCAGCCGCAAGTGGTGAAGAAAAAAACCCGGTCGCCTTTGCGGATATCGCAATGCAGGGGCTGCTCGGTCGCATGTTTCAGTAGTGTCCCGCCCTGACAGTGGACGATACATTTCGGCGCCCCCGTGGTGCCGCTGGAAAACATGATGTAGAGCGGATGATCGAAGGGCAACTGGCGGAACTGAATCTGTTTCGGGCTCAGGCCTGCAGATGCGTCCCCTAGCGTCACCGCGTTACCGATCGGTCCGGTATCCGCATCCTCGTCACCGTAGGGGATCAGAATGACCCTTTTGAGGCTCGGAATCTGCCCGGCGATCGCCGCCGACTTGGCCCGCACGTCATGGCGCTTGCCGTTGTACCAATAACCGTCCGTGCAGAACATGACCTTGGGCTCGATCTGGCCGAACCGGTCTAGCACGCCCTGCTCTCCGAAGTCCGGCGAACACGACGACCACACCGCGCCCAAGGCATTGCTCGCCAGCATGGCGATGATGGTTTCCGGCATATTCGGCAGGTATCCGCAGACCCTGTCGCCTTCGCCGACGCCCAGTTGTTCGAGCACCTGCACCAAGATCGAGACCTGATCATAGACCTGGTCGAAGCTGAGGCGGCGCGAAACCACGTTCTCGCCGTTAAAGACCATCGCTTCGCCATTGCCGCGATTGCGCAGCAGGTTTTCGGCGAAGTTGAGCCTGGCATCAGGGAACCATTTGGCGCCCGGCATCTTGTCTGCGTCCTCGAGAACCCTTTCACCGCGTGTCTCGGCGATTATCCCGGCATCGTCCCAGACCGAGGTCCAGAATTTCTCAAGCTCGGTGACCGAAAATTTCCACAGCGCGCGGGTATCGGCAAGTGTGCCCCCCCAGTCGGCTTCGATCCGTTTTCTGAAACGTGTGATTTCCGCGCCGTCGATCTGCGCCTGGCTCGGCTGCCAAAGTGGTGTGCTCAATGTAACCTCCCATTTTACGCCTTTGTTCAGGCCGGCGTATTGTCGTCTGTCTTTTTGCCCGTCTGGCCCAGAAATGACCGGGCACGTTCACGGTGCTTGTCACTCACGTGCCCCGAAACCGATCGCCACGCTGCCCAAAAAACCGCAGCGTCATCGGTAAAACCGAGCAGTGCGATGAAATCCGGTACCATATCCACAGGCACGACGAAATAGGCAAGCGCCGCCATCAGGGTAATACGTACCCGGGTCGGTGTCGCTGGATCTATGGCACAATAATAGGCAGCAGCCGCTTCGTGAGAGAAGGGGATGCGCCCCAGCGTCCGGCGTGCCTTGTCGGCAAAACCTTCGGCGACGATTTTTTCGTTTTCTTCCGGGGTCCGGCTCACGTTGTCCCCTACCCATTCTCTTGATAAACAGATAACGGTTCGGCCAACAGGAGGATACGGTTATGGACGTTAAAGGTCACGCGGCGATCGTTACGGGTGCGGCGTCCGGCCTCGGTGCGGCAACGGCGAAAGCCCTTGCCGAAAAAGGCGCCAAGGTCTCACTTCTCGATCTGAATGCCGCGGAAGCGGAAAAGATCGCCAGCGGGATCGGCGGTCTCGCCATCGGCTGTGACGTCAGCAGTGCCGAAAGCGCGGAACAAGCCGTTGCGGCGGCGCGCGCCGCACACGGTCCGGTACGCATCCTCGTCAGTTGCGCCGGCATTGCGCCGCCGAAACGCATAGTCGGCCGCGATGGCCCGCAACCGCTCGACGCATTCGCCAGCGTGATCAAGGTCAACCTGATCGGCACCTTTAACCTGATGCGCCTTGCTGCCGCCGACATGCTGTCTCAGGACGCACTCGAAACCGGTGAGCGCGGTGTCATCATCAATACCGCCTCGGTCGCCGCCTATGACGGGCAGATCGGTCAATCCGCCTATGCCGCTTCGAAAGGCGGAGTTGCTTCAATGACTCTGCCGGCGGCGCGCGAACTGGCGAAAAGCGGCGTTCGTGTCCTCGCCATCGCCCCTGGGATTTTCGGCACACCGATGCTCTTCGGCCTGCCCGAAGACGTACAGAAAACCCTGGGCGAAAGCGTGCCGTTTCCATCCCGTCTTGGCGATCCGGCTGAATATGCATCGCTAGCCCTGCACATGATCGACAACGTGATGATGAACGGCGAAGTGGTGCGGCTTGACGGGGCATTGCGCATGGCTGCGCAATGAGCTTCGCGTTGCGCACGCTAACGGCCCTGCTGAGCGTCCTTTTAATCAGCATCGGGCTTGCCATGCCGTCGCGCGCGCAGAGTGCCGATTACAAATACAAGCCCAACAGCGTCTTCGGTGCCGGTGACATCCGCGTCAAGGCGGACTCCCGTGTCTATCCGTGGACAGCCGTCGGCCGCTTCAACAAGGCCGGCCGGGGTCATTGCACGGCAACCGTGGTCGCCCCCCGTATCATCGTTACCGCCGCACATTGCGTCATCGACCGCTATACAGAAGGCTACATGGCACCGGACAAACTACATTTTGTCGCCGGCTGGGATCGGGGAGAGTATCTGTTCCATTCCATCGCCCTGGAGATCCATCCTGCCCCCGGGCACGACCCGCTGCGCCCGGCAACGCTCTCCGCCGTTGCATACGACTGGGCACTGATCGTCCTTGAAGAGGACCCGAGCCCAACAACCGGAATTCTCAAACCGGCAATGTTCACCGAAAAGATATTTTGGGATCTGCGCAAGGCCAAGACGATCTATACCCAGGCCGGTTATTCCGGCGACCGGGGGCAGGTGCTGACGGCACATCCGGATTGCAAGTTATGGGGCTTCACCAAGGGGCGGCAAATCGTCGAACACGGCTGCCAGGCCGTCCCCGGCGACAGCGGCTCGCCGATCATATTTTCCGACGGCAAGGAATACCGCCTAGCTGCCGTCCATTCGGCACACACAAAAAACAGGATCGGCGGCAAGGGCTTTGCCGTTCCAGCGTCTGCATTCATGAAAGAGCTTGAAAAGCTGTCCAAAAAAATCGGCGTAAACTAACTGGCCGCCCGGTCCATGAATTTGGCGAGTTTCACATCAAGTTCCGTCAAGCCGCCGGCATCGTGCGTCGACAAGGTCACCTCGACCGTCGCATAGACGTTGAACCACTCCGGATGGTGATCCATTTTCTCGGCCTGCATCGCAACCCGGCTCATGAAACCGAAAGCCTGATTGAAATTCTTGAACTTAAATGTCCGCTGAATCGCATCGCGGCCTTCAACTTCGGTCCAGTCCTGCAACTCTTGCAGTGCTTTGGTCCGACCTTCATCGCTCAACTTGTCGGCCATCCCGATCTCCTCCCTGCCTCCTGACAAGGGTGCTGAACGCTAACGGATGCGTCAAGCGGGCTGGGTTCTTCGTGCCAGCAACCCGTTCACGGCATCCAGAATCGTCTCGCGGGTGAAGGGTTTCAGGAGCACCGCATCGGCACCGAGCTTCTCGCTGCTGGCAAGATATCTCTGGCTCCCGGAAATGGCGATGATCGGCACATCGTTCATCAACTTTCGCAACGCCATGATGGCGGCGATACCCTCCATCCCCTCCATGACGATATCACTGATGACGATGTCGGGGGGATGCGCCTCTGCCGCCTGCAGGCCCGCCACACCCTCGTTGACGTCCGTGACGCTAAAACCCGACGCGCGCAATATACCCGCCAGCACAGGACGCAGGTCTTCATCGTCTTCGATGATTAGAACATGGGGCATATCATGAGACATGGCGAAGCTTAGGCGGGATGCCTGCTTGTGACGACTAACATCACTTCACAAAATAGCGATTACACCAACAAGCCGCTTGATCGGAACCGCCTTGTTATTCAAGAATGCAACAGTAAGAAATTTACGCGCAGGGCTAAACTGCGTTACAATAAAAAAATATCATTATACTAATTCTTTATAATATATTTTTATATTAACTGAACTAATAGACCTCATGCATTGACATTATTTTGTTCGTGTATTTATAATTACGAAATAATATCACGCAATTGGCTTCTTATCAGCCTGCAAGCTAAACGATATTAATGGCAGCCTGACGATGAGCTTTCGTGAATAAATGTGCTCACGCTTGCAGCTATCTGGTCCCAGACAGTTGTTTCAATAGGGAAGACGAGGTTTCGCGAAGCGAAGGCAGACCGATGCGGTCTGTCCGGACAACGACCGGCTCGGACTCTTGAAACTGGAACCTCAGCCATGGCGACCGATAACGAATGCAAGACAACGCGAAAGACCGTGGACGGCAACCGAACACCATCTGGAAGTGCTTCTAATTCCTTCATTTCAAAGGGCTTATGGGTTCCCTTTGCTTTTGCAGATCATACGTATATGACGCAATTCAGAAACCGCTATGTGTACAGTACAATGAAAAAAGAACGGTCGCGTATAGATGTACTTTGCAACTTACGCGATCTCCTGATGCCGTGGACTGGAATGCGGATACATTTTTCGCAACTTTTATATGCCGCCAGAGCGGTAAAGCTTTAAGGCTGTATAGATTTTGCAAATCAATACACCAAGATTTAACGGCGGCCATCTTCAACTGGAGATTTACATCGCCGGGAACACACCTGCAGGTGAGCGGGCAATCGCCAACATACACAAGATGTGTGAAGAGATCTGCGTTGTCGGTGCTTATGAAATCAAAATCATAAATATTCATGAAAACCCGAAAGCCGCAGAGGCGCATAACATTATGGCAACGCCGACAATTGTCCGCAGATCCCCCCAGCCCGTTATGTCGATAACCGGCGACATGAACGACATCGAAGAAGCCATCATTGGATTGGGTCTGATAACCCCATGATTCCACGGATATTCCCAGAGGCCCGTTATGGATGATAAATCCGCCACTCACCGAGCCCCATATACCGATACCGAGCGGCTTATATCTATCATCGATGACAGCCCGACAATCGCATTCGTCTGGGAATTGACGGAAGGATGGCCGGTCGCGTTCGTCTCGAAAGCCATCGAAAATTTCGGCTATACGGTCGATGAATTTCTTTCCCGGAGTATCGACTTTGAGGAAATCGTACATCCGGACGATCTGCAACGGGTCGGGCAGGAAGTTGAGCAGGCAATAAACTCCGATGCCGTCAAGCTTGAGCAGAAATACAGGATCGTCACCCGCTCGGGCGAGACCAGGTGGATCATGGACTGGACGGATATCATTCGTGACAAAAGCGGACGGGCCCTGCAAGCACAGGGGATCATTCTCGATATCACGGACTTTGTGAATGCCGAGGCGCGCGCTCGTGACTTTGCAAACTTCCCGCTCGAGAACCCGTACCCACTTCTACGCATAGACTGCTTTGGCGATATACTGCTGACCAACAAAGCCGCGCAAAAGCTGATTGCCGATCTGACCGACGCTTCACCGGCGCAACGGGAAAACTGGAAGAAAATGTTGTCCGTTGCCACCGACATGCAGCTTTCAGGGCGGTTCGATCTGGATGTCGGCGACAAGCGTT
This sequence comes from Thalassospiraceae bacterium LMO-JJ14, assembly GCA_021555105.2. NCBI lineage: Bacteria > Pseudomonadati > Pseudomonadota > Alphaproteobacteria > Rhodospirillales > Thalassospiraceae > Thalassospiraceae bacterium LMO-JJ14. The sequence continues at coordinate 619,378 of CP134604.1, read as the reverse complement.
ACGAGTTTAATATTCAACATGTCGAGGGGAAGGACTATACCAACCTGTATGGCGAGGACGTAACCGACAGGCATCGGGATGCGAACCGATTGCTTGATATTGCAGAGAACCTGCCGGGTGCCTTTTTCCAGTACAAACTGAATCCCGACAATACAGATGAAATTATCTTTTTAAACAAACGTTGCGAGGAAATCTGGGACGTTACAACAGACCAGGTGGCGCGTGATTCCAGCCTCGTCTGGAACAAGGTACATCCGGATGACATCGAAGGTTTACGCACCTCTGTCATGGCGTCTGCTCATACGGCATCTGCCTGGGAGCATGAATGGCGGATTTTTACGCCTTCGGGTGAAAAAAAATGGCTTCGGGGCTTTGCCAGACCGCGCAGTCAGCAAGGCGGCGCTTCGATCTGGAATGCCCTCGTTTTTGATGTCACGGTTGAAAAAAAATCGGCACAAGCACTGTCCGATGCGTTGAAACAGGCTATCCGGGTTCTTTCAGCGGCATTGGAAGCACGCGATCCTTATACCGCCGGCCATGAGCAGCGGGTGGCCGAGGTATCCATCCAGATCGGACAGAAAATGGGGCTCTCCTCTGAATGCCTGACAGGCCTTGAGCTTGCCGCAACGATCCACGATGTCGGAAAAATCCAGATCCCCGCGGAAATTCTCAGCAAACCGACTAAATTGTCGCCCGAGGAATACGCGCTGATCAAGGCGCACCCGGCCGTCGGTGCCAAGTTGCTGAGTGATATAGAGTTCGAATGGCCGATCGCCGAAATAATCCACCAGCATCACGAGCGTTTTGACGGCTCGGGGTACCCGGATGGCTTGGCCGGAACAGAAATATTGCTGGAGGCCCGGATCATCGCCGTCGCCGATACACTGGAAGCAATGGCCAGCCATCGCCCCTACCGGCCCGGCCTCGGCATCAAGAAAGCCGCCGAGGAAATCCGCACCGGGGCCGGCACACGGTATGACCCAGAGATCGCGGAAGTGTGTCTGGGCCTCATAGAAAATGGTGAGATTCACCTGTAAGGGCGGCGCTCGTAAAATGGATGCTTCTTGAACGGTCCAATCCTCAAGCATTCCTGCTTCACTTGCCCTTCGGATTGAATAAAGTATTCTCCATTTTGAATGCGTGCGCATGGGCGGGGCTGAGCCCTACGTCTTCACCACGCTTAAACGCAGGAGATTACCGAGCTTGGATATAGCAACTTATATCGGTTTGACGACAGGCCTGCTTGTCATTACTGCGGCGGTCCTGACCGGCTCTGATTTCTGGGTGTTTCTGAACCTGCCTGGGTTTTTGATCGTCGTCGCCGGAACTTTCGCGGCAACCTTGATACGCTATCCGATTGCCGGCGTCATGACCGCGTTCGTGGTCGGCGCCAAAGCGGCATTCAGCGGCTCCCGCGAGAGCAAACCCCGCGACCTGGTCGTTAAAGCGCTGGAGCTGGCCGAGATTGCCCGTAAAAACGGGATGTTGGCACTCGAGAACACGACAATCGAAGATCCGTTTTTTTCCAAGGGCATCCGGCTTTGCGTCGACAGCAATCCGCCGAAGGTCGTGCACGGGATGCTGGTCAAGGAAATGGAACACAGCATCGAACGCAACGAGGAGGGGGAGCGGATTTTTCGCGCCATTGGGGATTCCGCACCGGCGTTCGGCATGATCGGCACACTGGTCGGTCTGGTACAGATGCTGGCAGACTTGGAAGACCCTGCCAGTATCGGCCCGGCAATGGCGGTGGCGCTGCTGACCACACTCTACGGTGCCGTAATCGCCAACCTGGTCGCGCTACCGATCGCCGACAAACTCGCTAACAAGATCGAGATCGAACGGATCAACAAATCCCTTATCATAGATGCCGTCATCGGCATTCAAAGTGGTCAGCGCGTCCATATGCTGGCGGAAATCCTGGAAACATATTTACCTGACAACAAGCGTGGCTTTGCCGCTGACCCGTCAGAAAGCCATGCATCCACAGACACGAACGGCCAGGAAAACGGGGCAAAGGCCTGACACATGGCAGGCAAAAAACAAGCAACCGGTGGTGCGCCGTCATGGATGGTGACCTTCGCCGATATGATGGCGTTGCTGCTCTGCCTGTTCGTACTCTTGCTGTCTTTCTCAACCATGGATGCCCAGAAATTCAAACGCATTGCCGGAGAGATGCAGCAGGCATTCGGCTTGTCGCTGAAAACAAAGCTTCTGGGCGTGACGGAAACGGGCGGTATCCCTGACCGGGCCTATGTTTCGTCACCGAACCGCGCCGTTACGGAAATGCCGGCGCCGGAAGCTCCCGCCGACATCAATGCAGAACCAATGATCGACATACCTCCGCCGGAACTTCCCCATACCGAAGAATCGCCCGCCGACAAAATGACGGAAGAAGCGACAGCCGTACCCAGAGAAACTTCCGGCGAAAAGGTTGCGAAGTATCTGCAGACCCGGCTTGCCAAAGAAATGCGCGCCGGCCAGGTTATGTTCGAACCGTCACCCAACGGGGTCCTGATCCGCTTCAACAGCAACTTTCTATTCAATTCAGGAAGTGCCGATGTATTCGATTCAATGGAAGGCCTGCTGAACGAACTTGCGTCGATTCTAGCCGAAACCGAGGGCGAGATCTTGGTTTCAGGGCATACTGATAACGTGCCAATATCGACGGATGTTTTCCGTTCCAACTGGGATTTGTCATCGGCACGGGCCGCGTCTCTTGTGCATATGCTTTTGAAAAGCGGCAAGATCGACAAAGCCCGGATCGGTGCCACCGGTTATGCCGACAGCCGGCCGATCGGCAGCAATGATACGGAAAATGGCCGTGCGCTTAACCGGCGTGTCGAAATCCAGCTCCGCACGCCCGATGAAACACGAAAGGGATCGGCACGCTAACTCTGAAAAGATTGGTGGAGCCGAGGGGAATCGAACCCCTGACCTTCGCATTGCGAAAGGCTTCGGGAACTTAGAAACCCTTTAATATCAGCAACTTGTTCGGGCGCTGTCGCACGCTAAACCGGAACAAAAGGGGATAATCGGGATTAAAATGGAATAGCCGGGGCACAGTTTGGGCACAGATTCTACTGTCGCTATTCACATGCGAAGGCCGGGAGAATTACGGAGTATTTGGGCACAGTCTGGGCACAGTGCGTTAACTGCAAAGAAGCTGCGGATTGTTTATGCTGGGTCGTTTCGAAGGCTTTAACTGCGTTAAAAACAATATCGGTTCCCTTCGGCAATGCAGTTAAATTTATCTGTTGCCTCCCTTACGTTCTCCTGAGCTTCGTTCTCCAGATTTCGTATATAATCGTCGTACTGCTCCTGTGCACTCGTTGCCTTAAAGCTAGAGCCCCAAATACTCTTATCCGTAAACACATCAACCTGCTTCTTGCAGTCGTCCAGTTCATATTCATGTTTTGGCACATAAAGCGACGTGCTTCCTGCCCTAACGCAATCTGGAATTCCAAAATATAGCTCGACTCCAGAGGCCGCATATCTTCCCAAGAATCTTGGCACTTCAACACGCGAACAGTGAACAGGTTCACCTTTGTTGCCTTGGCGAAAATGATCTAAGTAACAGTTGTATGACTTAAACACTTTGTCGATTAGGTCATTAAAAATAGAACGTAATTCATCTGCCATACACTGAACTTGAAAATCTGTCGCACTCGCAAAATTCAACAAATCGACACGGCATGCTTTGAATTGTGCTCGATATTTAAACCCACCATCGTAGTCTGCGCCATCCAGACAGATCGGTGGAAAGGGCAGATCATTTCGACATACGAACTCGTAAGTTTGGGTCGGCCATGCACTGCCACTTTTTGAAACACCAGTAGCGCATGCTGGGAGCAGGCAAGTCACCAAAACCACAACCGCTAGTTTTAGTGTAAACTTATGCTTCACGATGCTTCGTAGCTCGCTTTAAGAAGTTCCACGCACCGCTCAATATCCCTGTTCGTGCGGATCGTTACTTCAAGATCACCAGTGCCGAAATGACCGACTTGTCGCACATCTCGCATATACGACTCGTCAATTTCCAGCTCGTCAGGATTCAGATTCAGATAAGCTCGAATGACTTTTTTCTGGTTATAGATTTGAACTGATGCGAAGTTCCGGTTGCGACGAAACGCGATGTAATGTTTCTGCGGATGAACAGAAACATCCTCGCCCATGCCTTTTAATATCTCTGCCAGTTTTTCGTAGGTTGCACGCAACGTCCTCGGTGCCTTCTCGATCTTCTCCAAAGTAGTGGCAACCTGCTTCACTCCGCCTACTTTGGCAGCACCACCACGCGTTGGCACCGATTCATCCAATTCTTCCGAAAGTTTAGGGAGGACCAACAAACGGTGGATCAAACCCTCTACCGTATCTAGAATTGTAAAAAGTTGGTCTTTCGAAGGCGCCCAACCGCGATGCGCTGCCGCGTGGCCAGCCTGAATCACCGAGTTTAAGATTTCCATTTCACTTGCAGAAATCTTTTCTTCATCCAGGAGCGCCTTCAGGCCATCCTGGAAATTTTTCTGATCTCCAACTGTCAACAAGATCAGCCGATCCAAAAGAGTTCGGGAGCCAAAGGTTGCCAAGAAATAGGATTCTGATTGAAGTGACTTATATATTTCACCGGATACCTTGAGGAGGATTTCATCCGGCAGATCGCCGAACCAAGGTGGAGGATTACGATAGGTCACAGGTGGATAGATTGCCTCTTCCCAACGTGGCAACAATTCCCATTCTCCTGTACGAGGATCTTGCGCATAGTCCTCGTCTTCAGAGAAATGTGTTTTTTTGATCAGAGCCAAATTCTCACAGCCGCAGCACTCAACGATTAAACACCTTTGTGTAAAGCTGACGACCTCATGCTCATCATGCTCAGTGAGTGAGTATTCACCGCGCACAAAGTGCTTGGTTTTATGGCCGCACGGGTTGCAAAAATATTTCTCAATCTTGTCCACCGGCTTTTTCGCTGCCATCACTCCAACTCCTCAGCGACACCCCGAAATTGTTCCAGTGCGCTTTCAAGGTTCTCGACGATTTCGGCAGCGAGGATGTCCGGCTCCGGCAGGCTGTCGATGTCTTCGAGGCTGTCGTCCTTAAGCCAGAAGATATCGAGGTTCAGCTTGTCGCGCTTGGCGAGCTCATCATACGTAAACCGCTTGAAGCGCTCCGTTTCCTTGCGCTCGCGATAGCATTTGACGAAATCATCCAGATCGGCGCTGGCAAGCCGTTTGGTTTTCAGCGTTTTGTGCACATTTGTGCGGTAGTCGTAGACCCAGAGTTCCTTAGTCTGCACGTCCTTTGACGCCGGGCGCTTGTCAAAGAAAAGGACATTCGCCTTCACGCCAGGGCTGTACCAGATACCGGTCGGCAGGCGTAGCAGCGTATGGAAGTTGAAGCCTTCCAATAATCGTTTGCGGATACCTTCGCCGGCACGGCCCGCTTCGAACAACACATTATCTGGCAGCACGATACCGGCACGACCGTTCGCTTCCAGAATCGTCATGATGTGCTGCAGAAAATTGAACTGTTTGTTCGATGTGGTGAACTTAAAGTCCTCGCGTTCGTAACTTTCGGTCTCGGTCGTGATTGATCCGTCTTCACCGACGATCTTGTAACTGGATTTCTTGCCGAACGGGGGATTGGTCAACACCACCTTGAAGCGCTCACCACCGTCATTGGCCAACGCATCGCCCTGGTGTACCGGACTGCCACCATTGCCGACGCCATGCAGGTAAAGGTTCATCGCGCACAGACGGACAACCTCATCGACGATATCAATCCCAGTGAAAGCCGTATGACGCAGGTCACGTAGTTTGGTGCGATCCTGAGACTGACCTTTCATATGATCGTAGGCCGCGAGCAAGAAACCGCCTGTACCGCAGGCCGGATCACAGACGGTTTCACCGATCTTCGGGTCGACGCATTTGACGATGGCCTCGATCACCGGGCGTGGCGTGAAGTACTGACCGGCCCCGGATTTCACTTCCGATGCGTTGCGTTCCAGCAGTCCCTCGTAAATCTCGCCTTTCACGTCGACCTCAAGACCGACCCACGGTCCTTCCTTGTCGATCAGACTGACGATGCGCGTCAACTTGGCAGGATCGGAAAGCTTGTTCTGCGCCTTCTTGAAGATCGTGCCAATCAGCCCTTCTTCGCTGCCGAGGTTTTCCAGCGTGTGACGGTACTGCAGTTCCAGCGCGTCACCGTCCTTGTTCGCCAACTGTGCCCAGCTCCATTCTGGCGGGATGGCGGACGTTTCGCCCAACAGGTCCTCACGCTCCTGATCCATTTTCAGGAACAGCAGATAGGTGATCTGCTCGATATAATCGCCATAGGAAATACCCTGATCGCGCAGCACATGCGCATAGTTCCAGACTTTCGAGACGAGTTGTTCGTTGGTCATCTACTTGACTTTAACTACGGTTATCTTCACGTGACCACCTAAGGCTGGCATCCTTGCCAACTGCCCACAGAAAAGATCTTTGATTATTTCCATTGCTTATACCGCCCTTGGTCCAAGCCTGCTTTAAATCGCTGCAAGATCGCATCCTGCCTGCCGCTGCCGTTGAGCCATAGAAATTTGTCTGCAACTCGTCGCGGGTAGGGATAATGTCGGTCGGAAAAATGCTCTGCTTGCTGAATGAATGGCTTGGCGTCTTTTTCAAAAAATTCCTCAAACACCTCAATAAAATTTGTCTCTGACAGATCTTTTAGATATTTGACCCAACGACCCTTTGCACGACGCGCTAGCGCACCTCGGGCATAGGCATCATACATTGAGAGTTTGTCCGGATGATAACACCAAAAGACCTTTGAAGTGGCCGAGGCGAGGTTGGCTGGGCAACTCGCAGCCTTTGTGTCCTTGATGGCCGCCTCCCACCTTCGTCCGGCATCATCCAGGCTGCTAAACGGGCCAGAAAATCGATTCGCACAAATACGTTTAAACTCGCGGAGATTCTCCGCATCCGAAAAAAATGTCGCAGCATCACCACGCTTCAGCCCATACGCCTTCAGGAACTGATCGAACGGCCATTCCGTCCCCGAATATTTCGACGCTCTTGCGCTCGGCGGGAGCCAGTTCGCTGGCTCCCGCCACCCCGCTCGCGCTTGCTCGACATAAAATCCATCGCCACCGTCAAGCAGATGTATCTGTTCGCGCAATGCCCACACCCACGGCAACAATTCTGGATCGATCTTTTTGGCCTCTGACATGCGGACCTTCCTACGTGCGAGCTGCGCCGCGCGCACCCTCTTCTTTGATGCGTGCAAGCAGTTCTGCGGCGGGTTCGTCGTTTGGGTCTTGCGGAACGAGACAGCCCGCAAAGGCGTCTTTCAGGATGGATTGGCGTAACGCGTTGGAGCGCTTTAGCTCAGCTTGGCACCAAGTTTCGAGAGCATCATTTTGCGAGGTTTTTTCAGCAACGATATCTACGATCCGGGCTTGTTCCTCCGTTGAAGGAATTGGAACCAAGAATTGAGAAAGCTCACCAAGAGTAACCGTTTTTTGAGCGACGCCTCTCGCAACTTGGTGTGCGTGTTTTAGTGATTGCGGGGAGTTGAGAACAAGCACCAAGAAATCAGGATTCATGACCCCGTTTAGGGGTTTGATATGTGCAATGTGTCTTTGGAAAACAAATGGACGATCATCCACTACATGCAGCGCAATGCCATATGAACCAACTGCCGTATATAAAATGTCGCCTTTCTCGGGCATGCAATTCCGGGTCAGCTCAGCATATGTCTCTATGGAAACCCACTTGTTGACCGAAGACCAATCTATCCGGCCTTTTTTTACGTTCGCGATCACGATGAACGGGATACCAGAATCGGCGAACTCTGGAGACTGGTGTGTACCATCAGTGACTTTATGAGACACCATTTGAAGCGATGCCGTCGCCCATCCATCAGGCGTGACAATATAATTATTATTTGGCTCGGCGGGGTCCTTGTATTTGCCCCGGCCTGACCATTGTTCGCGGCGGGTTTCCAGAATGCGGGCGAGCAGATCGCGACCATGTTCCAGCCGGTCAGCGTTCTCAGCGCGCCAATCGGCGGTAAGCTGGCCGGTAACGGCCGCCTTCAGGACGGACTGGCGATATCGCGCGAGAAGTTTCTGCACTTCGCGCAGCGCTTCCTCTCCCTTGTCCAGACGCGCGAACAGCGTCTCGATCTTCTCAACGATGCGGCGCTGCTCGACTCGCGGTGCGACTGGAAACGGAAAATCCTTAAGCGTCGACGCTTTAACTCGCATTAGTGAGCCGCCAACGCCAGAGACGTTTTGCGCCAAATAGTCTCTTACGGAATGTTGGCGGAGAAAATAGCAAAGATATTCTGGTTCATATGCATCAGAAGGCGGGAATACTATCCATTCAGTGGAGGCTATCTGTCGATAACCGGCAGCCTCTCCGACAACCCACGATCTGTTAATCCGAGGATTAATTTTACAAAGGAGCACACTCAGAGGCGTAACGGCCTGTTTGGATGAGCCTATTTCTGATCCAAGTGTGCTCTCGGGCATTCCTATGTCATAGCTTGGCACTGAGTATAATTCGAAAACCTCGTCTGGAGATTTGGCAGGGTTGATCGAACTTCCCCGAGTTTGCGTAAATTTATCAAGTGAGGTGATGCTCCATCCATTTGGCAGATTGACATCCATCACGCCACCAACGCCCCCTGCAGATCATCCAGCATGTCGTTCAAGTTCGGCCCCAATACCTTGCGCGCCTGCAGGATGCCGCCCCGGTCGGCGAGGCTCGGTACATCCTGAAAATCACCCGGCGCGATTTCCGCATTGGCAGCAATAAAGGACGCGATGTCACGAAGCCAGCCCTCCTGTTCCTTTGAGTATACCCGGCCAGCTTTTTTTTCGCGCCCCATCCACAGGTTGAAGCGCTGCTCGACGACCGCCCCGAAAGGTTCAAGGACGTCCGCCTGGCCCAGCGCGAAGCGGACAAGACTGACAACCTCCGTCAGTTGCTCATCAACCGGTGCGCCGCGCACCTTGGCAGCATCAAGCCGCTTGTAGGCCTGCCAGACCGTCGCCGTTGTCAGATGCGGGGGGCGTTCCGTCATGACAGTGACCAGCTCCCTGATCTCGGCATAGGTCAACTTCTGCCGTCCCTGCGGCTGGTTATAAAGAATCTGCAATGCCGTCAGTTCGTCGCGGTTGTCTTCGATAAACTTTTTGAAGCTGGTGACCGTGGCTTCGGCCTGCTTCTTGTCGAAGCCCGCGCCCGTGACCTCGTCCGTGGTGATTTCGTCGATCACGATGTCGGTTTTCTGCTTGATGTCTTTTAGCAGATTGCGCGCGTCCGGGTCATCGAAGGAGCGGCAGGCGGTTTCCGTCATCTCGTCGATGACCTGCTGTTCCTCCGTTTGCGTCGGCATTATATACTTGGCCCGGATGGCCGCTTCCTGTTTGTCCGGGTCGATGGCGTCCAGCAGATCGTTGGCCAGATCGCGCGGTGTCTTGCCGCCTGTCACCTCGGCAATACGGGCACGGTCTTCGTCGGCCAAATTACGGTCCAGCACGGCAAGCCGCGCGGCAAGGGACGACAGCGCATCCTCGTCCCGCCTGCCCATGGCGATCTGATCGATCAGCGCATTGAAGCTGACGGATTTTTTGCGCTCAAGCGGCTGGCTGGCGTTCTTTTTGGTCTCCGACACCCCGACCGCATCAATTAAAATGAACCGGGTCTTTGTTTTTGCATCCGGCGTGACGCTTTGAAGATCGGCATCGGGGATGGTGCGGACACCGCGCCCCTTCATCTGCTCGTAATAGCCTTCGGATTTAACGTCACGCATGAAGATCAGCACTTCGACCGGCTTGATGTCGGTCCCCGTTGCGATCATGTCGACGGTCACGGCAATGCGCGGGAACGGGTCAACACGGAAGGCCTTGATCATCTGTTTCGGCTTCTCGCCCGTGTTGCGGTACGTGATCTTCTTGGCGAAGTCGTTACCCTCGCCAAAGACTTCTCGGACGGCGGTGACGATCTCTTCGGCATGGTTGTCATCCTTGGCGAAGATCAGTGTCTTGGGCAGCCATTCGCCCGTGCGTTCGGGGAACAGTTCGGTAAAGACCCTGTCCTTGTACGTCTGCAGCACGGTTCTGATCTGGTTGGGATTGACGACGGATCGGTCCAGTTCCTTGGCGGTATATTCCAGATCGGCATCAAGCGTTTCATAGCGAACCTTGCGGGTGCGCTTGTCACGCACCGGCACCTGGAAACCTGCCTCCTCGGTTTCAACCTTGCCGCCCTGTTCGGTCACACGGGTGCGGATTCGATAGACTTCGTAGCCGACGTTGACGCCATCGGCGACGGAGCGTTCATACGGATATTCGGCCACAAGGTTCTGATTGAAGAACCCCAGCGTATGCTTTGACGGGGTCGCCGTCAGGCCGATGATCGACGCATCGAAGTATTCCAGCACCTGTCGCCATAGTCCGTAAATGGACCGGTGGCATTCGTCAGTGACGATGAAATCGAATGTCTCGATAGGGATTTCGGGATTATAGGCGAGCGGCGGTATTTCATCATCATCGCCCTGCCATTTCTCGAAGCCGGAGATTTCTTCGTCTTCCTCGGGCAAGTCCTGGCCCCGTAGCATCGAATACAGGCGCTGGATCGTCGTAATCACGATCTTGGCGTCAGGATCGATTCGCCGCACATGCAGGTGCTGCACAATGTAGGTATCGCTGAAGCGGTTTGCCGTGCCGGGCGGCTGAAATGCCTGAAATTCGCGCAACGTTTGATCGCCCAGATTGTTGCGGTCGACCAGAAAAAGTATGCGTTTGGCATCGGCGTTCTTGATCAGCCGATAACAGAACGTGCACGCGGTGAATGTCTTCCCCGCACCCGTCGCCATTTGAATCAAAGAGCGTGGTTTGTCGGCAGCGAGTGATTTTTCAAGGTCGGTGATTGCATCGACCTGACAATCGCGAAGGCCGCGCTCGTCTAAATCGGGCATTTCCGTGAGCTTGGCCCTTAAGGATTTGTCCTGTTTCAACCAGGCAAGAAGCGTTTCCGGCCTGTGAAATGCAAAGACGCGACGCGAACGCGGATTTGGATCGCGCATGTCACGGAATAACGTCTCCGTGCCGGTCGCTTCATAGTCGAAAATCAGGCTATCGGCCCACCGCGCCAGATGATCTGGCAGCTTGCTCATATATTTTTCGGACTGATCCGATACACCGCTTAGGGTGACGCCCTCTTTTTTCGCTTCGATGACGCCTGCCGCCTTGCCATCGACGAACAAAAGATAATCGCATGGGCCACTCGGTAACGAGAATTCGCGCACGGCCACGCCCAACGCGGCATTACGGTTGAACTTATCCATATCCTGGATATCCCAACCCGCAGCATCAAGCTGAGCGTCGATAACCTCCCGCGCCTTATCCTCCGGCGTTGGCATTGAGCCCCCTCGTCTTTAAAGACGGGACAACCTTAAGGGGTTGTTTGGGCGAGTGTCTATCCGATTAATATTTCGCTTTTTAAGCTTACGTATTCCGATTCGCTCCACCTTAAGCTTAAGGGGCGTCACTGTTTCCTAAGCTTAAGCTTAAGGCTCGGTCTACAGATCGGTAAAACTATGGGCCATCCTGCGGGAAAGGCTCGCGTGTCTGGTTAAGGCTCAATCATGTGTATCAAAGAAACTCATCATTCTGACATTTTCCTGCACCCATACGTATACCTGCGAGACGCCCCCATTCAGTTCCGTATACGCGAATCGCCGTATACGGAAATCAGCCCCCGAACACACTCAAACGACCACCATTCCCGTATACGTATACGGGACCGCGACAACCGGTCCTGAGATGTGCTCCGTATACGGCAAGAATTATTGCAGACGGTTTCGCGTTAGCGCGGTTCGAGGTTTGGCATGAAAGGTGGAGCAAATGACAGGTTTGTTAAAAAAGTTTCCTTTAAAGGGAAAATCCCAAAACGAAATAAAATTGCTCTTTGCCTTTAAAGGGACCGGATTCCTTTAAAGGAATATTTCCCTTTAAAGGCATTCGACCCGGCAATGCCATTTCGCTTAGACCATTCGCGAACCCAAGGGTTTCCTAAAGCATCCACTGCTTAAGGAACGATTCGAGCAGATACGGGATTTGTACGTTTGAAAGTTGAGACGACCCTGCCACCCAGACGATACCTCGCCCGCGATGAGGCGGCGGCGTGGCTGGGTGTGTCCGTCGATACCTTCAACACGCTCGACATCCCCTTTTGCGATTTCGGCCCCCGAACAAAACGCTGGGACGTTGTGGACATCGTTCAGTACGCCAACGATACTAAACGGTGCGACAGCGCCCGAACCTCGGATTTGAGGAGACGGCAAATATGCGACTCTACAAACGCAAGAACTCGTCCCAATGGTGGGCGACATGGAACCAGGACGGAAAGCGACATCGCCGAAGTACTGGGACTGACGACCGGAAGCTAGCCGAAGCGCTGGTTTCCAAATGGGTACAGGAAGATTTTCTGGAAGATCATTTCGGGAAGAAACCCGAACTTCCGTTTTCCGAAGCCCTGTTACGATACGCCAAGGCAAAGAAACGGGATAACACGAAGAACTTCATGGCCAAGACACGATACAGAATCCGGTATCTGGCGAAACGGTTCGAAGGATGGAACGTTTCCGACTTCACGTACCGCAACGTACAGGCATTTGTCGACGAACGGTTAGAGTCCGTCTCGTCCGCCATGTGCCTTGCCGATCTGGCCATCGTCCGTGCCGCCATCAACATGGCACGGCGGGAAGAACGAACGGACTTCGTGCCGAACTTTCCGAGGCTGAAACCGTCCAAGCCCCGCAACCGCTGGCTGACGTTTGAGGAGGAAGAACGCCTCGTCATGGCAGCCGCATCGCACTTGAAGCCTTTGATCCGTTTTGCCGTCGATACCGGCGGCAGACGGGGTGAGCTTTTGGGGCTGGACTGGCGCAACGTCGATCTGGCGTCACGGCGGGTCACGTTCATGGAAACCAAGAACGGCGAAGACCGCTCTGTAAGGCTCTGTGAACGCGCTTACCGGACCCTGCTGGCCCTTGGCCCCAAGGAAAGCGGCCCCGTGTTCACGTGGGGCGGCAGGGCCGTCAAGGACATGCGGTCATCGTTTGCCAAAGCCTGCGAACGGGCGGGAATAGAAAACTTCCGCTTTCACGATCTCCGGCACACGTTTGCATCGCGTCTGGTGCAGGGCGGCGTGCCGCTCTACGAGGTGATGAACCTCACCGGGCACAAGTCGCTGTCGATGGTGCAGCGATATGCCCACCTGGCCCCCGAATTTCAGGAGGCCGCTATCCGCGTACTCGATCAGCGCCAGAATTCATTTGGGCACATTTCGGGCACAGTGGAAAATTCTCCACCGTTGAAAATGGCTGTAAGTCATTGAAAAGATTGGTGGAGCCGAGGGGAATCGAACCCCTGACCTTCGCATTGCGAACGCGACGCTCTCCCAACTGAGCTACGGCCCCGCACCAAGTTCCCCGGCGGGTCATAGCCTCGCCGACGGGCGCGGAATATGCGGCGCGGCGCCTATTTCTGTCAAGACGCTATGCGACATCCGGCGATCTCTACTCCGAGCACGCACCGGGCGGCTGGACGCTTGCGCCATCCGGAACAGGCAATTACCTTTAGCGTCGTTTCTGGCGGGCATTGCCCCGCCCATCGGAGAGAAAGTACATGGACGTCATCATCGGCCCGGCCCTTGCCCTCATTTATCACCTGATCGAGCTCTATACCTGGGTGCTGATCATCGGCGTCATCATGAGCTGGCTGATCGCCTTCAACGTCATCAACTTGTCGAATCAGTTCGTTCGTTTGATCTATGATGTCGTGACGCGTCTGACGGAACCGCTTCTGGGCCCGATCCGCCGCTTCCTGCCGGACCTCGGCGGCGTCGATATTTCGCCGGTGATCCTGATCTTGCTGTTGTGGTTCGCCAAGGATGTCGTATACCGCCTCGCGCTCCGCATTGGCTGACGCCACCTCGCCTTTCCAGCCCACCCCGCGCGGCCTTCAGGTCCGCCTGCGCGTCACGCCCAAGGCTTCACGTGACGCCATTGGCAGCGTGGTCGCCGACGGACAAGGAAAAGGCGCACTCAAGATTGCCGTCACCGCCGTTCCCGAGAAAGGTAACGCCAATGCTTCGGTTATCAAACTTCTGGCGAAAGCATGGCGGCTCAGAAAGTCGGACCTTGAAATCGTGCAGGGCGCGACGGACCGCAACAAGACACTGCTGATTGCCGGCGACGGCGACGAACTTATGCAGCGGCTCGTCCCGCTGCTGCACGGTATCGAAAAAAGTTGAGGGGAATTTACACATGAGCGACGCCACCATCATTGACGGCAAGGCCTTCGCCGCCGGCCTGCGCCAGCAGGTTGCCAAGGAAGTCGCGGTCTTGACCGCCGGCCATGGCATCAAGCCCTGCCTGACCGTCATTCTGGTCGGTGAAGACCCGGCTAGTCAGGTCTATGTCCGCAATAAGGGCACACAGACCGAAGAAGCGGGGATGACGTCGGTCACGCATCGCCTCGATGCCGCGACACCCGAAACCGAGCTTTTAACGCTGATCGAAAAACTGAACGCCGATCCCGGCTGCAACGGCATTCTGGTACAACTGCCGCTGCCGGACCACATCGACGAAAGCAAGGTCCTGGCGACGATCGACCCGGACAAGGACGTCGACGGGTTTCACGTCATCAACGTCGGCCGCTTATGGACCGGCCAGGAAACCCTGGTGCCATGCACGCCATACGGCTGCCTGCTGATGTTGAGGGATCACTTCAAAGGCAAGCTGTCCGGTAAGCGCGCCCTTGTATTGGGCCGTTCCAACATCGTCGGCAAACCGATGGCCGCTCTTTTGCTGGCCGAAAGCTGCACCGTGTCCATTGCCCATTCCCGGACCGAGGATCTTGCGGCACGTTGCCGCGAAGCCGATATTCTGGTCGCCGCCGTCGGCCGTCCGGAAATGGTACAGGGTGACTGGATCAAACCTGGCGCCGTCGTCATCGATGTCGGTATCAACCGCGTACCGGCGCCGGAAAAGGGCGAAGGCAATACCAAGCTGGTCGGCGATGTCGATTTCGCCGCGGCCGCCACGGCGGCATCCGCGATCACGCCGGTACCCGGCGGGGTCGGGCCGATGACGATTGCATGTCTGCTCAGGAACACCCTCGTCGCCGCATGCCGCCAGAACGGCATCGATGCGCCGGACATTTAAAAGACCCCGCGAACTTTACCAGTTCAGATAAAAGCCTATACTGAATCCGCCTATCCAAGTGCGGCTAGGGTTCCGTTGCGCACATGTTGAATGCGCCAAGCCTGGACCGAGCGCCGTCATGAGCCGTGTACGGCAGACACCCGAGGACGAAAATTCTAGAGGGGTTGGAGAGGCGTGCTGTTGCATGCCTTTTAACAACCAACTGCGGGAACCCCTATGACCGTCACTGCATTCCTTCTTGTCCTTGCCGCCGCCTTTTGCCACGCCACCTGGAATTTTTTCGTCAAACGCCTGAACGGCGGTGCCGAGTTGGCGTGGATGTTTGCCGTCGTCTCCAGCATCATTTACATGCCGGTGGCGATTTTCGTCTTCGTCATGGAAAAACCCACCTTCGGGTGGCTCGAGTTGGGCTTCGTCGTCGGCAGCGCGATCATTCACCTTGGATACTTCCTGCTGTTGCAGGCCGGCTACCGCAGCGGCGACCTGTCGCTGGTCTATCCGACGGCGCGCGCCACCGGCCCCCTGCTTTCGGTATCCATGGCCGTCCTGATTCTGGGCGAAGCCATCTCAGTACAACTGGCCGTCGGCGCCGTTATTATCATTATCGGCGTTGTCAGTCTGACCGGCGGCTTTTCCAAACGCCCGGACAACTTTCGCACATCTCTGCTGTTCGGGATCGGGTCGGGCACGTTCATCGGTTGCTATACGGTCTGGGACGCGCACGCCGTGTCGACGATCATGATTTCACCGCTGGTGCTGGAAATCACCGGGCTGATCTGCCGCGCGCTGTTTCTGGCACCGATCGGTCTGCGCCGACTACAGACCGTCAGAACCTTCTGGAAAGAACAGAAACTGGCGATCTTCGTCGTCGCCGCGATCAGCCCGTTGGCGTATATTCTGGTGCTGTATGCGATGACCCTCACCCCCGTTGTCTATGTCGCCCCGTTGCGCGAAAGCAGCGTCTTACTGACGGTGCTCATGGGCAGCATCTTGCTGCACGAAGGCGATCTGAAGCGCCGCCTCGGCTGGGCCGTTGTGATTGTGACGGGTGTGGCGTTGCTGGCGACCGGGTAACTAGCGGCGTCCGCCCGCGAGTTTGCTGCTGGCCGGGTCCGCGCGCAACAAAGCCATGGCGACGACACCGAGTGCCGGGCCGATGGCGAGCGGGGCCATCGCCCATTGCCAGCCGAAGTGTCCCGCAAATACCGGCAAGGCGTGGATCGTCAGAAGCGTCAGGGAAAATCCGATGCAGGTCTGCACCGTCAGCATGGTGCCGACGTAGCGGGGGTCGGCGAGCTCAATCACACAGGACGAAAACTGCGCCGAATCGGCGACCACCGTCGCCCCCCAGACAAGGCACAACGCGACCATCGCCAACGGGATACCGCCGAACAGAAATCCCGCGCTTGCGGCACACAGTCCGCTGATCGTCATGGCGCCGATTGTCAGTGTCGTTCGCCCCATCCGGTCGGCGAACAATCCGCCCACCATCGACCCGCCACCCCCTGCGGCAATAACCAGGAACGTCGCCGCACCGGCCCAGAACACCGGCTCGGGCAAGCCGCTCTCGGTAAAGCTGGCGCTCAGGTAAAACCCGATCCAGCCCCACATGGCATACAGCTCCCACATGTGCCCGAAGTACCCGAGATTGGCGAGACGCAGCGGGCGATTGCGCCAGGCATCCAGCATGGCTGCCGGATTGAACGGTGCCGCCGGGGCCAGCCCCGGCCCCGGGGTGCTTTGCAATATCAGCAGCGCCGCCAGCACCGCTGCCATGGAGGCCGCGGCAATGGTGAAGTGCCAGTCGACGCCGCCGGCGACGTTGAACAGATACGGCAATGCCGAACCCAGTGTCAGCGCGCCCACCAGAAGCCCGACCAAAAATCCCGTATCGTTCCTGTGATCGCGCCGGGCCCAGGATGACGCGAGCTTCATCCCGACCGGATATACTCCGGCCATGCAGACACCTGTCAGAAACCGCAGCACGATCACCGAAAACGATGACGGATCCAGAAACAGAATACCCGCATTGAACACGGCAGCGGCGAGTGCGGACAGCGCAAACAGCCGGATCGGCGGCACGCGGTCCGCCAGCACCAGCACCGCGCTTAACAGCGTTCCGCCAACGAAGCCGATGGAAACGGCGCTGGTGTATAGGGATGCTTGCGTATCCGAAATGCCGGCCTCGAGCTTCAGGGCCGGGACCACGGCGCTGGCCGAAAACCAAAGCGACAACGCCAACACTTCGGCCAACGCCAACAGGATCAGCGCCTTCCCTTTCCCCGAACGCTCGTTCCCGGATACGGCCATAGTATGGCTTTAGAGCATTCCCCACCTGCCGCCAAGCCCGCGCCGCTCACCTGCCCCCTTGGCGCTGAGCCGATTTGGGTGTACACCCCGCGCCCATGAGCACACTGATAAACACGCCTGACGATCCCCGCACCGAACTGGTCGGGTTGAGCCGCGACGAACTGGCGGACGAATTGACGCGCCTTGGCGAGAAACCGTTCCGTGCCAAGCAGCTGTGGCACTGGATCTATCATCAGGGTGCAACCGATTTCGCTGAAATGACGACGCTGTCCAAGGACTTTCGCGCCAAGATCGCCGAGACCCACAAGGTGACACGGCCCGGCATTGCAACCGAACAGACGTCAAGCGACGGAACGCGGAAATGGCTGTTCAGGCTTGCCGACGGCAAAGAAGTCGAAACCGTCCACATTCCCGAGGAAGACCGCGGCGCGGTCTGCGTCTCGAGCCAGGTCGGCTGCACGCTGGCCTGCAAGTTCTGCCACACCGGTACGCAACCGATGGTGCGCAACCTGACGGCGGGCGAGATCGTCGGTCAGTTCATGGCCGCGCGCGACAGCTATGGCGAATGGCCGTCGCCCAGCGACGGCAGCCGCCAGCTTTCGAACATCGTCATGATGGGCATGGGTGAACCGCTGTTCAATTACGAGAACGTGGCCAAGGCCCTGACCATCGTCATGGACGGTGACGGCATCGCGCTTTCCAAGCGCCGTATCACGCTATCGACATCCGGCATCGTACCGGAGATCGAGCGCTGCGGCGCTGAACTTGGCGTGAACCTCGCGATCAGCCTGCATGCCGTGCGCGATGACCTGCGCGACGAGCTGGTGCCGATCAACAAGAAGTGGCCGATTGCCGAACTGCTGGATGCCTGCCGCCGTTATCCGACCTCGTCGAATGCCCGGCGCATCACGTTCGAATATGTCATGCTGGCGGGCGTCAACGACAGCGATGCAGACGCCCATGAACTGGTCCGACTGGTCCGGGGCATTCCGGCAAAAATCAATCTGATCCCGTTCAACCCTTGGCCAGGGACGGTTTACGAATGCTCGTCCAACAACCGCATTCACAAATTTGCGCAAATCGTCAACGATGCGGGCTATTCCTCGCCTGTCCGCACGCCGCGCGGCCGCGATATCATGGCCGCATGCGGACAGTTGAAATCGGCCTCCGAGCGGGCGCGAAAATTTTCAGATCGCGCTGAAACCGCCTGAACCGGAATTTTGGCCCCGCTCTTGCTTCTCTTTTCTCAAATTCCAGGGGAGAGACAGAGGAGCTAAGATCCCATGTTCGACAATTCAGACAATGTAAATGCCTATGGCGCAACCTCCATGCCGGCGATGAGCGGCAGCAAGAAGGCCCCGATCGATCAGGAGCCTGCCTGGAAAAGCGATTTCCGGCGCACACTCGATGATATCCGCGACAAGGGTTTCGGCGCCTATGCCGATGAAATCCACGCCAAGAAAATGGAAGAACTGCGCGAGAAAATCCTAGCCTCCATGGGGCTTACAGAGGGTGATCTTGAAAACATGTCGCCTGAGCAGCGCAACAAAATCGAAAAGATGATTGCGTTGGAAATTCAGCAACGCCTCGCCGCCGAGGGGACGCTTGATGACGATAAAAACAGTAAAGCAAGTCCGGCCGACGGCCTGGCCGACGAGGTCCGTGCCGCACCGAACGGTCTCGGCGCCGGCGTTTTGCTGATGCAGGAACTCGACAATTCTCATGAGCCCGACCGCAAAAATGAGGCTGAAAAGGAAGAATCGACCGGGTAATTTCTGCCGCCTCTTAGGCAATTTACATACGCAATTTTTGAATATTTCAAGGATTCGGCGTATGTCTTGTGGGTCATAAGCTGTTTTGAAGTCGAAATCGCCCTTGCCTCACAGAAGCCCGAAAAATATCGCCATTAACGTCACCATCAGCCCGGCGCCTGTCTCCGTTCATTTCGGAGGCACCCTGCTGGCGGAAAGCTCTGCGCCCGTCGTTTTGCACGAACCGGGATATCCGCCGCGGTATTATTTTCCGCGCCTGGACGTTAAAATGGCGCTTTTGCAGCCCTCTGATAAAACGACCATTTGCCCGCACAAGGGCAAGGCCGAGTACTTCCACCTCAAGACGGGTAATACAGGCGCTGAAAATATCGCATGGTCCTATCCGGCACCACTTCTCGGTGTCGCCGAAATCAGCGGCTACATCGCGTTTTACGATATCGGTTCCGAAATCACCATTTCCTGAGCAAAATACCTTCCCTGCAACTTAAGCTTTTCTAAACAGTGCCCGGTCTTCAATAGCTTATCTTTCAGAGCGAAGGAGAAGTCCCGTGTTACTGGATCCCATGACGTTCGAAGCCCTGGTTGAGGGCCTGTGCGGAAGCGACAAGGCCGCCAAGGCTGCAATGTCCGGCATACCGGCGTTACCCGACGACGAACCGCTTTCCCTAATCGCGCCTGAGCGCGAACAAATACTGCTGTCGTTCGGCCTGACCGAGCGTGATCTCGATTACATGGGCGACGCGCAGCGGCAGATGGTCGACGAGGTCATCGACCGGGTGATGGCTGTCTACGCGTTCGCCTGATAGTGGGTTTTCCTTTTCCGCCCCGATCCGCCTTTACGAAGCGGACGGGATCAATATACTGCGCGCGCTTCACCACATTCAGATTTTGAAAGCGCACACGCATGAGCAACGACGTCAAAAAAGTAGTCCTCGCATACTCGGGCGGTCTCGATACCTCGGTCATCCTGAAATGGCTCAAGGACACCTATAATTGCGAAGTCGTCACCTTCACCGCCGACCTCGGCCAGGGTGAAGAGGTCGAACCGGCGCGCAAGAAAGCCGAAATGCTCGGCATCAAGGAAATCTATGTCGAAGACCTGCGCGAGGAATTCGTCCGCGATTACGTGTTCCCGATGTTTCGCTCCGGTGCGCTCTATGAAGGGACGTACCTGCTCGGTACCTCCATTGCACGGCCGCTGATTGCCAAACGCCAGATCGAAATTGCACGTGAAACCGGTGCCGACGCCGTCTCGCACGGCGCAACTGGCAAAGGCAATGACCAGGTCCGTTTCGAGCTTGGCTATTATGCGCTGGAGCCCAATATAAAAATCATCGCGCCGTGGCGCGAATGGGATCTGACGAGCCGCACAAAGCTGATCGAATATGCTGAGCAAAATCAGATTCCGGTTCCCAAGGACAAGCGCGGCGAAGCGCCTTTCAGCCAGGACGCCAACCTTCTGCATATTTCGTCGGAAGGTAAAATCCTCGAGGATCCTTGGATTGAGCCGGATTACGATCATATCTTGTCGCGCATGGTGACGCCGATGGCGGCGCCGGATAAGCCGGAAGAAATTACCATCGATTTCGAGCGTGGCGATCCCATTGCCATCAACGGTGAAAAGATGAGCCCGGCAACCTTGTTGACCAAGCTCAATGAGATGGGTGGGCGCAACGGCGTCGGCTGCATCGACATCGTCGAAAACCGCTTTATCGGCATGAAGTCCCGCGGCGTTTATGAAACACCCGGCGGCACGGTGCTGTTCCATGCGCACCGCGCCATGGAAAGCATCACCCTTGAGAAGGGCGCCATGCACACCAAGGACGAGATAATGCCGCGTTATGCGGAACTGCTGTATAACGGCTTCTGGTTCGCCCCCGAGCGCGAAATGCTGCAGGCCGCCATCGACAAGGCGTCCGAACGCGTTACCGGGACCGTGCGGCTCAAGCTCTATAAGGGCAACGTCATCATCACCGGACGCAAGTCGCCGAATTCACTGTATGACGAGGCGATGGTGACCTTCGAGGAAGACGACGTCTATGACCAGCGCGATGCGCAGGGCTTTATCCGCCTGAATGCGTTGCGTCTGCGTCTACTCGGCCGCAAGCAATCTTAATACATCCCACGACGCTCACAGCGCCTAAATAGCCCGGTATTCCGGGCTATTTAGCGTTATAAGTTGACCGATGAACCTATTTTCTTCATGGTGGCGTTAACCATATGAATAAGGGGGGCGGATATGGCTGCTCTGAAAGTTGTGCTCTATTTTTTATCGGGATTCTCTGTCATTGGCGGCGCTGTCTGCGTCGGTATTTTCTTTCACAACGGATCTATACAAGCCCTAGGCAGCGGCGCCATGCTGCTCTGCTTCGGCATCGCCGGCATTCTGGTCTCGATCTTTTTCGAACCGATCCTTCGTGCGCTTCGCGACCAGCGCGCCCGGGGCTAAGCCCCGACACACCATGACAGCGGCCTAATCGTGGAATGATTTCAGCGTAGGATCGCGTTCGATCCAGTACGTATAAAGCGCGACCGGCGCCAACGTCAGGTCAACGCCTTTCATAACCGCCGTTCGTGCAACGCTTCCTGTCAGCACATATGTCGTCGCTTTCGGATTATTCTCGCGCACGAAGCTGACCATCTGATCGGGCCGTGTGTCGGTCCGAACATAAGTGTTCTGCCAGTCGAGATCGTAAACATGGTCCGGCTGGCCGGTCTCCGGATGAAGCGTCAAAAGATCGACGGAGCCACCGCGCCAGCTCGCATAATAGAGGTTTTCAATCGCTGCCGAGCCGAGCCACTGCGATATCAGCGCCGTTTCGGCAAGACGCTGGAAGAACTGGTCCGATGGTGGCACCGGCGCAAACAGCGCCGCATACAGTGACGGACTGGTCAGATAAACCTTGAAGAAAACCTGGCGCTGAAACTTCTTGGCGTCGCGGTCGACCCGGTTGATGCGGCGGATTAGAAACGCCTGCTCCAGATAATCGAGATACTTCCTGAGCGTGTTCTTGGCGATCCCGGTTGCCTTGGCAAGGTCATCCATCGACACTTCACGTGCTGTATTGAAGGCCAATAGCCCGAACAAGCGGTTCAGTTCCTGCGGGTCGTTAACCCCGGCAAGGGACGCGAGATCCTTATGCAGCACGCGGTCGGCAACGCCGTCACGTATGAATGCCGGTGCCGGAACGCCATCCTTGCCGCTCAATATCCCCTCAAGGAAGCCGCCGAAATTGACGTAGCGGTGAAATTCCTGATTCAGCGCCGGCAACCCGTTCGGCGCCAGCGCCATGCCGCCTTTTTGCGGGTCACTGGCGGTCGCAGCGAAAAGCTTTTCCTCGGTTCCGCGAAACCGCAGAAACTCCAGAAACGTCAGTGGCGGCAGGACGAAAATCTCCATCTTCCCATCCATGACTTCGGTGCCGCTGACGATGGAGGGGGCTGCGGATGAAACGGTGCCGACAATCTTGGCGCGCGGGCGCATTTTGGCCAGTGTCAGGAGCTGCTTTTCCCAATCCCGAGCGTACTGCACCTCGTCGAAGAAGACATAGATTTCCGCATCCGGTCCGTGCCGGTAGCGGCGGCAGAACATTTCGAACAGGATCGCAAGATCGGCAGCCGTGTAACTAGGCGTGGTCAGCGAGCAATACAGAATACTGGTCGGCTTCACGCCTTTTTCGACAAGCTGCGCCACCATCTGGCGCATCATGACGGTTTTACCGGCCCTGAGCGGCCCTGCAAGGACAACCACCTTGCCGGTACCGGCGTTCACAACACGGTCATAAAATGCAGGGAAAAAAGCCCGTTTCGGCGGGTTTTTAAAGGCGACACGGGTCGAGTCCTTGAATTCCCACCAGGGATTATCAAAGGCCAACCGGTGGAACAAGTCGTTGTCGGTAATGGTATGCATGAATCCCCGTTTCATACCTGCCGACGGTTACACTCAGGAACCCCGTTGGTTCGGGGCCGCACCATACAAAGATGGTCAATTATATGATCTTATATTCTTAGATCGAAGGAATGACCTTATTTCCAATGCCTGTCAAGAACTTCCGGCCAAACCCCTAGAAAATCAACACCTTAACGCGTCGGCGAATTTCCGGCACCAATTCCTCTTCAAACCAGGGGTTTTTCCTGGCCCAAGCGGTTGTCCGCCAGCTTGGATGCGGCATCGGGAGGACATCCGGCGCGTATTCCCGCCAGGCGCGAACCGTTTCCGTCATGGTCCGCTTGCGCTTGTCGCCCAGGCAGAAGGCCTGCGCATGCATGCCAACAAGCAAAGTTAATTGAACAGCCTTAAGATGTTTCCGCAACGGTCCGTGCCAGGCCGGTGCGCATTCAGGGCGTGGCGGCAGGTCGCCGCCCTTGGGGTCGCGGCCCGGATAGCAGAACCCGGTCGGCATGATGGCGATTTTCGATGTGTCATAGAATCTATCCACATCGAGTGCCAGCCAGCCGCGCAACCGCTCGCCGGAGGGATCATCCCAGGGAACCCCCGTCTCATGGACTTTGGTGCCGGGGGCCTGGCCGATAATCAGAATTTTTGCCGTTTCGCTGATCCTGACCACGGGACGCGGCCCGAGCGGCAGATGATCACGGCAAATGTCGCACGCCCGAACCCGTGTCAGCAATGTGTCCAGATTTTCCGCAGGTTGTGTCATGATAATTCTATACCATATGCCAAAGGTGTCGAATAACCCGTAAATTGGATCATGCGCGCACACTCTGAACCAAGGCCTCACCCCAGGACATATGCGGTCCTCGCCGTTCTCGGCGCCGCAGCCGTTGCCTTTGCGCTCTATATACCCGGCGATACAAGACAGCCCAACGAGGAACGGGAAATAGCAACCCTGCCGCCGCTTCTGGCGACGGAAATCCATAGCGGTCTCGTTTACGCCCTTGATGATGTTGCATTGCGCAAGGCTGTCCCGGCACTGTTCATCGATACCCTCGACGTCAATCTGGATCGCATCCGTGACATCGACCAGAAGAAAGCGACGTTCTTTCGCATCATGTTGCCGCATATCGCCCGTGAAAATGACCGCATTCGCGATGAACGCGCAAAAATTACAGCGGCCCCCGACAAGGCCCCTGCAAAGCTTTTCGAAAAGTACGGCGTCGACAGCGGTGACGTGAAAGAACTGCTGCGACGCGTTGATGTGGTGCCGGCATCACTGGTCCTGGCACAGGCGGCCTTGGAAAGTGGTTGGGGCACATCGAGATTCGCGCGACATGGCAACAACTTTTTCGGCATGCGCACCTACAACAAGGACGCCAAAGGTATGGATCCAAAAGCCGCCGAAGGCTTCAAGGTCATGACCTTCAAGAACATTGCCGCCAGTGTCCGCGCCTACATGAAAAATCTGAACACACATAACGCCTATGCGAAGTTCCGCCGGGCTCGTGCCGACCAGCGCGCCAAGGGCCAACCGCCGAGCGGCCGTACAATGACGAATTTCCTGACCGCGTATTCCGAAATCCCGGAAAAATACGGCGCCCGCCTGCGTGGCATGATGGAGCGCAACAACCTCGACCGTTTCGACGGCGTCCGCATCGCCCGCGACTAAACCGCCTTCAGCAGACGGTCCACATAGGCCGGCACGATCTCGGCGGCCAAGCCGTATTTCTTTTCCGCAAACGACGTGGCGCTGCTCGAAGGCTCCAGATTCAGCTCGACCGTATGCCCGTGCGCAAACTGCCGCACGATCTCGACGAAGCCCGCCGCTGGATAGACATTGCCTGACGTGCCGATTGAAATAAACAGCCCGGCCCGCGACAACGCCGCTTCAATACGGTCCATTTCCAACGGCATTTCACCAAACCAAACCACGTGCGGACGCAGGCAGCCCAGTTCGCCGCAGGTCGGGCAGGGCAGATCGACCGAAAGATCGTCCCGGCATTCGGCGATGTTGCCGCATCGTGTGCAGCGCGACTTCAACAGTTCACCATGCATATGAACGAGGTTCTTCGAGCCCGCCCGCTCATGCAGGTCATCGATGTTTTGCGTCACAACCAGCACCTCCCCGGGCCAGCCGGCTTCCAGACGTTGCAGTGCCATATGCGCCGCATTGGGCTGAACGTTTCTATTCAGAAGCGACCGGCGGCGCTCGTTGTAAAACGCGTGCACCCGGACCGGGTCACGGGTAAAGGCTTCGGGCGTTGCCACATCCTCGATCCGAACGGTCGACCAGATCCCGCCGGCATCGCGAAACGTGTCGAGGCCTGACTCCTTTGAAATGCCGGCACCGGTCAGAATAACGATCGCGGCCGATGCATCGACATCGTTCATTTTAGAAATCCTTTCAAGCCGCCTTGCTCATGGCGCCCGCCTTCATGATAATCCGGCGGTCCGCATTGCCAATCAATTCCATGGAAGCCATCACAATGATCCGTGTGCTTTTCGTCTGTCTCGGCAATATCTGCCGCTCACCCACCGCCGAGGGCGTGTTCCGCGATCTGGTTCGGCGTGAAGGTCTGAGCGATCGGATACAGACCGATTCCTGCGGCACCAGCGACTGGCACATCGGCGGCCCGCCGGATGAACGCGCGTGCGCAGAAGCCGAACGGCGTGGCATCGATCTGAGCGACCTTCGCGCCAGGCAGATTCATCCAGACGATTTCAACAATTTCCACTACGTGCTCGGCATGGATGATCAGAACATCACACGGCTTTTGGCACAGTGTCCGGAAACCGGCAAGGAACGGGTAAAACTGTTCTTGAGCTTCGCGCCCGAGGTCGGGCGATCCGATGTTCCCGATCCTTATTATGGCGGACCGGACGGCTTCGCTGACGTCTTCGATATGATCGACGCGGCATCGCGTGGCCTGCTCGCCGACATTCGCAAGAAACATCTGAATACCCTTTGAGGCCGGACAGGAAACCTAACCGATGCTGATCATCTTCGATTGCGACGGCGTGCTGGTGGACAGCGAGATCATCGCCAATCGGGTGCTGGCCGCACATCTCAGTCGGTATGGCTATCCACTGACCGCATCTGAATGCATCGCCAAGTTCGTCGGCCGCACAATCCCCGGCGTCATCAAAATGGTCGCCGAGGACGGCGTTGAGCTGCCGGATGATTTCGAGGCAACCTTGCGCGCAAGGGATAGTGAGGCTTTTGCCCGCGACCTCAAACCGACACCCGGCATGCAGGCCACACTGGAACGGCTGCATGGCACCCCCCGGTGCGTCGCATCTTCCGGCAGCCCGGAAAAAATCCATCGCAATCTGGAGACCACGGGATTGATCGGCTACCTGGACCCGTATCTGTTTTCAGCCTTGGATGTGAAACACCCGAAGCCGGCACCGGACCTGTTCCTGATGGCCGCCGAACGCATGAGCGCGGGCGTGGAAGACTGCATCGTGATTGAGGATACGCCGCTTGGCATCGAAGGGGCAAAGCGAGCCGGCATGCGGGCGCTGGGCTACATCGGCGGCGCACACCGCGTGCCATCTGATGAAAAAATATTGCGAAAGGCCGGTGCCGATATGGTGTTCGCCGACATGTTGCAACTGCCCCGACTGCTGTCCGCGTCAGCTTAGTAGATAATCCACCATCGGCTCGTACATCGCGCCTTCGCGGGCGAGGTGTGAGCGATAAAGCGTGAACCTGTCGACCGTAAACGATGGTGTGGCGAGGGCGTCATGCGCCTCGATCCACTGACCGACATCCTCGGCACGCGCTTGCTTGAGACGCGCCAGCGTAATGTGCGGCTTGTATTTCCGGGCTTCGCGCTCAAACCCCGCCTTGACGGCGGCGCTTTCTACCCTGCCATGCAGATAGCCCAGTGTCGTGTTGCCTTCGATCCCGGCCCAGATCGATTTGATGCGCGAGCCGCGCTCAAAATATCCGAGACCGTCGCATCTGAGTTCGAACGGCGGCATGTTGATATCCGACAATTCCGCATCCAGATCACTGGCCTGGGCACGGTCGGTTTCACCGCAAAAGAACAGGGTAATGTGCATGCCTTCGGGACGGACCCAGCGCGCACCGCGCACACCTGATGACGCCGCCATCAGGTGTTGGCGGATGTCGTCGGGTATGGGTATGGCAACAAACAGGCGCATGGCGGGTCACGGGGCCGGATTCGGAATGTCGGCATGGATGGTCTCGATCCCGGCCAGCACATCCGCGCTTAGCCGCAGATCTTCCGCACCGAGGTTGACCGCAAGCTGATCGACGTTGGTCGCGCCGATGATATTCGATGTCAGGAACGGCCTGGAGTTCACGAACGCCAATGCCATGACCGCGGGGTCGAGCCCGTGCTCGCGTGCCAGAGCGACATACCGGGCCGTGGCTTCGATGCCGCGCGGCTTGAAGTGACGCTTGAAATCGGGAAACAGCTTCAACCGGCTGCCTTCCGGCAAGGCGCCGTCGAGATACTTGCCCGTCAACGCCCCGAAGCCGAGGGGGGAGTAGGCGAACAGGCCGACGTCTTCGCGAACGGCGATTTCCGCCAGGCCGACCTCGAAGGTCCGGTTCAGCAAGTTGTACGGATTTTGAATTGCGGCAATCCGCGACGGCCGCACACCGGCCGCTTCAAGATGTTTCAAGACCCCCCACGGCGTTTCGTTGGAAACGCCGAAAGCGCGTATTTTGCCGGCGTCGATCTGCGCCTGCATGGCATCGACGACCTCGTCTATCGGTGTCCAGTCCGTATCCTCGGGGTCGTGTTCATAGCCGAGTTTGGCAAAAAAATTGGTCGCCCGTTCCGGCCAGTGGGTCTGGTAGAGATCGATATAATCAGTCCCAAGACGCTTCAGGCTGTTGTCCACTGCATCCGCAACCTGTTGCTTTGTAAATTTCAGATCGCCGCCCCGGATATGCTGAAACCGCCCGCCGGGCCCGGTGATTTTGGTGGCGACGATCATCTGCGCCCGGTTTCCCCGCGCCTTGATCCAGTTGCCGAGAATTTCCTCGCTCAGACCCTGTGTCTTGGGGTTGGCCGGAAATGCATACATTTCCGCACTGTCGTAAAAATTGACCCCGTGATCGGCGCACATATCCATCATGCGAAAGGCTTCCGCCTCGGTATTCTGCCCCCCGAAGGTCATGGTCCCCATGCAGATCCGGCTGACGGAAATTCCGGTACGTCCAAGTTCGTTGTATTGCATTTGGGAAACCTTTCAGGCGAGCACGGCGGCGTTTACGTCCGCAAATGTGGGGGGCAGGCCGGACGGGAGTCAAGGAGAGCGCGGTTGCTTTCCAGCGGCTTCAGCCAAAGCTCAGCAAAACGCCTGTATAGCCGTACAGCCGGTCGTTCGATATTTCACCGCCGGCATAAAATCCGATGACCGGCACGCCGCCGAGACCGGCCGAGATCATTTCGGCTTCCGCCGATTCGCTGCCGAACATGGCGGGGCCGCGCGCCACACACGAGATATATACTGCACCGCGGGCAGGACCCGGCAGCCGCTTTTTGACGTCGCTCAGCATGCGCTGCAGATCCTTTTGCGCACTTTGCGGATCGCGCCTGACGAACATTACCCTGTCACCCGGTGCGACCTCGGTCGCTACGCCCAATAAATTATTCTGAGCATCGATGGCCATCAGATTGCGGACCAGATAATCCGCATTGGCATCGGCGCCGGAGACCGGAAAAGCGACATGGACATAGCCCGCCACCCGTTGCAGGTCGCGTGCCAGCATTTCGCCGATATCTTCCTTGAACACCTCGAGCGCAGGTCGCCCGTCGATTTCAATGATGATGTTCCCTTCACCCGCCGTCACCTCGTGGCTCGGCCCAAGCGGGCTGCAGCCCTGGGTCAGACCGACCGTCACCGGCACGTCAGGCGAGAACAGCAGACCCGAAACACCCCCGGCGCCGAGATCCCCTGCGAGTTGATGCTGCACGGTTCTGGAGCATGTCAGCCCGCCGACGAGGTACGCGCCTGAGCGCTGGGCAAGTGTTTCAATCAGGTTCGCGAGACCCGGTGTCGTGCCGTCGGCATGGACCAGCGCGCATGTCGGGTTGACGGTTTCCGCCCAGCGTATCAACTCATCCGGCCAGCGGTCGGGGATTGGGGTGCGACCAATCATACGGTAAGCCTCGGAACCGATATCGAGGATCATCGCCGCCGCCGCCGGCCTGTCAAAGGCCGCGCGCGCATTGGCGATCACGCCGAGGCCGAGTGTGCCGACCCAGGTCTCGATTCCGGTCTTGGCCTTGAGCGTGGAGACGATGGCCGCAAAATCTTCGGCGTAGATATCCGTCAGATACAGCAGCCCGAGACCACCACCGAGACCGCCGCCGAGACCCGCCGCCAGTTCGCCGGCAACCGCCGCCGCATCCGGGGCCTCGCTGTAAGCAACCGGAAATTCAGTCATTCAGCTACGCCCCGCTGCTGCGGCCGCCTGCTCAAGCAACCGCTCGACATACGGCACGATGTTCTCGACGATCACATCGACGCCCCGCGCAGTGGGGTGTATGCCGTCGTCCTGGTTGAGTGACGGGTCACCAGCCACACCGGCCAGAAAGAACGGGTAAAGAATTATATCGTATGCCTTGTCGAGGCGCATAAAGATGGCATCGAATTCACTGGCGTATTCGTCACCCATATTTGGTGGTGCCTTCATGCCGGCGAGCAGTACAGGGATTTTCTTTTGCGCAAGTTCGTCCAGCATGGCCGCAAGATTTGCATAAGCCTTCTCCGGCTCCAGACCGCGCAGTGCATCGTTTGCCCCGAGCTCAAGAATAACCGCGCCAGGGTTGCTGCCGATGGCCCATGCCAGCCGTGCCCGGCCACCGGCCGTAGTGTCGCCGGAAACGCCGGCGTTTTCGACCGATACCTGATATCCCCTGGTCTTCAGTGCCGTTTCCAGTTTGACCGGAAAGGCGTCCTTGCCGGGCAACCCATAGCCGGCGGACAGGCTGTCGCCGATAACGACCAGGGCAAGCGCCCCATCGGCCCTGAGCGGGGCCGGCGAAAACAGGCCCGCCACGGCGAAACTGAGCAGGGTTGTTGCAATTGCGCGTCTAAGCCACATATCCAGTGAATGCCCTTGATTGGTCCTGATGGAACCGGTTTCGATGGGGTTGGTCCGATGACCGTCATCCGTAACATATAGGCAGGGCCGTCGACAAATGAACGAAGAAAGCATGTCCGCTCCCCTCATCAAGCTAGAGAACGTCGAACTGACCCTGTCGAGCGACGCCGGTCCGGTCGAGATTCTGCGCGGCATCGACCTTGCCGTGAACGGCGGTGAGACACTGGGCATCGTCGGCCCGTCCGGATCCGGCAAGACGTCCTTGCTGATGATCATCGCCGGGCTTGAACGCGCAACCGCAGGCCGCGTCGCGGTCGGCGGCGTATCCTTCGAAGGCCTGAGCGAAGATGCGCTGGCCAGATTGCGTGGCGAAAACATCGGCATCGTGTTTCAGGACTTTCACCTGATCCCGAATATGACGGCGCTTGAAAATGTCGCACTGCCGCTGGAACTGGCCGATCTCGATAATCCGTTCGAGCGCGCCCGCGCGTCGTTGGACGAGGTCGGGCTTTCGCACCGGCATAGCCATTACCCGGGGCAGCTTTCCGGCGGCGAACAACAGCGTGTCGCCCTGGCCCGCGCGCTGGGCCCGGAACCAAAACTGATTCTGGCCGACGAGCCGACCGGCAATCTGGATGGCGAAACCGGCGAGAAGATCATGGACCTGATGTTTGCCGTTCATGACCGCAAGGGCACGACCCTGATCCTCGTCACCCACGAAGACCGCCTCGCTGTCCGCTGCAAGCGCCGTGTCGCAATGGCCGACGGGCGCATCGCCAGCGACGAGCACATGACGATGGCGGCCGACTGACGGTGTCCGGAAAACTTTCACTCTCACTCGCATGGCGCATCGCCGGGCGCGAACTGCGCGGCGGCCTCGCCGGTTTCCGCGTATTCATGCTGTGCCTTTCCCTGGGCGTTGCAGCGATCACCGCCGTCGGCTGGACTTCCAACGCGGTTGTCGGCGGTCTCGAGGCGGATGCCCGAAAGCTGCTCGGCGGCGACATGGAGATGCGCCTGGTACACCGCGCGGCCGGTCCGGACGAGCGCGCCTGGCTCGCCGCCAACAGCACGAAGCTTTCCGAAACCATACGGCTCAGGGCCATGGCCTCGACCGCCGACAATGCGTCGCGCACCCTGGTCGAGCTGAAGGCCGTCGATGATGTCTATCCGCTCGTCGGGGAAATGGAACTCGCCCCGGCCTTACCCCGCGAGGCAATGTTCGCCGGCAAGGGCGGACTGCCCGGCGCTCTGGTCGATGCCAACCTGCTGTCGAAACTCGGCATCGCCGAAGGCGGCATCCTTAAGATCGGCAAGGCGCAGTTCCACGTCGGGGCCGTGATCAAATCGGAACCGGACCGGGTTACAAGCGTTATCAATTACGGCCCGCGCGTGATGATCGCCAAAGCCGACCTCGACGCCACCGGGCTGGTCCAGCCGGGCAGCCTGATCCGCTATTATTACCGCATTCTTTTCGAAGCGGGCATCGATCCGACGTCTTGGCGCGCGGCCTTGACGGATGCTTTCCCCGATGCCGGGTGGCGCGTCCGTGCCGCCAACGAAGCCGCCCCCGGCGTGCGCCGGTTCATCGAACGCCTGACCCTGTTCATGGGCTTCGTCGGCTATACGGTGCTGCTGGTCGGCGGTGTCGGCATTGCCCGGGCCGTCAGCGCCTATCTTGAAAGCAAAAGCCGCACCATCGCCACGCTCAAATGCCTGGGCGCCCCCGCCGGACTGATCGTGCAGGTTTATCTGCTGCAGGTCCTGGCACTTTCAGGACTGGCCGTGAGTGTCGGACTGCTCGCCGGGGTAATTCTGCCTGCCCTATCCCTGTATGCCATCGCCGACCTGCTGCCGGTCCGTCCTGTGCTCGGCTGGCATGCGGAAGCCCTCGTCATCGCCGCCGCCTTTGGGCTGCTGACGGCGATCACGGCGGCGTTGTGGCCGCTCGGCCGGGCCCGCGAAGTCCCCGCACGCGACCTGTTCCGTGCCCAGGCGGAACCGCTCGCGGCAACGCCCAGGCGCATTTATCTGCTGTGGATCGGCATCGGCATCGCGCTGCTGATAGGGCTCGTGTTCCTCAGTGCTACCGACAAATGGTTTGCACTATGGTTCGTGTTGGGCGCACTTGCCACTGTGGCCCTGCTCCGGCTCGCAGGCATAATCCTGATCCGTCTCAGCCGGCAATTGCATCCGAAAAACGCCATGGCCCGACTTGTCATCGCCAATATGCACCGGCCCGGTGCGGCAACGTCGGGCGTGATTCTGTCGCTCGGCCTTGGTCTCGCGGTGTTGGTCGCGGTGGTGCAAATCGAAGGCAACATCACGCGCCAGATCGACGAACGTCTGCCGAAAGAGGCGCCGGCCTATTTCTTCATCGATATTCAGCCCGGTCAGGTCGCCGACTTCGACCGCATCGTGAGTGGCGTAGAGGGCACCAGCGACCTCAGGCGCGAACCGGTGGTCCGCGGACGCATCGTCGAGATAAACGGCACACCGGTCAACGAAGCCGCCATCGCGCCGGAAAGCCAGTGGGCGGTCCGTGGCGACCGTGCGCTGACATCGGCGGCGGCGAAGAAACCCGACATGGACATCGTCGCCGGCGCATGGTGGCCCGCAGACTATACCGGCCCACCGCTGATTTCGCTCGATGACGGTCTGGCCAAGGGGTTCGGCGTCGGGCTCGGCGATACACTGACACTGAACATTCTCGGTCGCCGCATCACGGCTAAGATCGCCTCGTTGCGAGATATCGACTGGCAATCTCTCAGGTTCGACTTCGCCGTGGTGTTGTCGCCGGGCGTTCTCGAAGGCGCGCCGCATACACATATCGCCGCCGTCCGCGCCAGCGAAGCCGCCGAAGCACCGCTGGAAAAAGCCGTCACCGACGCTTTCGACAATGTTTCGGCGATCCATGTCCGTGAAGCCCTGGCCGCCGCGCGTGATCTGATGGCCGGAATCAGCATTGCCATTCGTGCCGTCGCCGGGCTGACCGTCATTGCCGGTGCCATCGTCCTTGCCGGCGCTCTCGCGGCGGGACAGCAACGCCGGCGCTTCGACGCCGTGGTTTTCAAGGTGCTCGGCGCGACGCGAAAACGCATCGCCCTGGCTTTCGTGCTTGAATACGGCGCACTCGGCATCATCACGGCGCTGTGCGCCTTTGCGGTCGGCACACTGGCGGCATGGGCAGTGACGGCGTTCCTGATGCATCTCGACTGGACATGGCTGGCCCGCGAGGCCTTGGCGACGCTGACGCTGGCGCTTTCAGCAACAATTGTTCTGGGACTTGCCGGGTCGTGGCGGATACTCGGACTGAAAACCGCCCCGTATCTTCGAAATGACTGAAAATAAAGAACTTTTGCAATCCCCGGCGAAGATGAAATTTTCGTAAGGATTGGGGGTATGAGTTGCAAACAAGGCCCCTCCTACCCTATTTTAGAACAGTACTAATATTCTGACTGACAGGAGTTACAAATGGCTCTCGGACCCAATAACCGTTTCGGTGCCCGCACCGGGCGGATGACCCATTCGCAGGCGTACGACGCCTCGATCGATATGGGTCTGCGCAAGTACATGCTGGGGGTCTACAACTACATGACCCTGGGCGTGGCCATTACCGGCCTGATGGCCTATGTGGTATCAACGCAGCCGGCGATCATGCAGGCGATTTTCGGCACCGGTCTGGCGTGGGTCGTAATGCTGGCACCGCTGGCGTTCGTGATGGTGCTGAGCTTCGGCATCAACAAACTGAGCGCATCGGCGACGCAGTTGATGTTCTGGGCTTTTGCCTCGGTCATGGGCCTGTCGTTGTCGACGATCTTCATCGCCTACACGGATGCGTCAATTGCACGTGTATTCTTCATCACCGCCGGCGCCTTCGCAGGCCTCAGCCTGTACGGCTACACCACAAAACGCGATCTGACCGGTTTCGGCTCGTTCCTGGTGATGGGCCTGATCGGCCTGGTCATCGCCATGGTCGTCAACATGTTCCTGGCCAGTTCGGCCATGGACTTTGCGATCTCGGTGATCGGCGTGCTGATCTTCGCCGGCCTGACCGCGTATGACACGCAACGCATCAAGTCGATGTACTACGAAGGCGACAGCGCCGATACCATGACCAAGAAAAGCGTCATGGGTGCGTTGTCTCTATATCTCGACTTCATCAACATGTTCATGATGCTGCTGCACCTGTTCGGTAACCGCGAATAATCATCGCGCGCAGCAAAGAAAACGACGGAAGACCCCGGTGCCTGCATCGGGGTTTTTCTTTGCCCGGGGATGATCGTGGAGGAGGAGAAATGGTGCCGCCTGGGTGACTTGAACACCCGACCCCCGCATTCATACCAGCTACAACTTTCGTTGCCGCCCAACGGGCGTTTGTGGCCTGGACTTTCTCTTCGCCATACCAGTCGAAATGGCTGGATTAGGCGCCCACCGTCAAGTCTCTACACGTTCCCTTTCGGGCTTCGCTCGGGATTGCCATTTTACAGGTTTCCCCGAATTTGATGGGTTTTCATCCAAGAGTTTCCCCTCAGAGACGCAATTTAAAACTACGAATGCGATGCTCTACCAACTGAGCTAAGGCGGCACTGCGCCCCCTAATAATCAACGGGCCGTTTCAGGACAAGCCAAAAATCCGTTACCCGTCAAAAAAACACGCAAAATGTTGTCAAAAGCAGTTGTCGAGAAACAGCTATTTCATAACTTAAATCAGCGATGTATCGCCGTCATAGGCGGTCACGTA
The DNA here is from genome assembly GCA_021555105.2 of Thalassospiraceae bacterium LMO-JJ14. NCBI lineage: Bacteria > Pseudomonadati > Pseudomonadota > Alphaproteobacteria > Rhodospirillales > Thalassospiraceae > Thalassospiraceae bacterium LMO-JJ14. The sequence goes on along the minus strand of CP134604.1, from coordinate 584,339 downwards.
CCAGGCCGCGGGATCGCCGAGCCGAGCCGCCATTTCCCCGCTCATTGCCTTGTAAAAAAACGGGAATGTCGCCATCGGTCTGGACATCGGCTTGGTTTTCATGGCTTCGGCGCGCAAGCCTTCGGGCAGACCGATCAGTTCCAGCACATGGCAGCGTTTTGCTATGGCGTATTCATAGGCGCCCGCCAGCAGGGCCTGCAGCACTTTCGGATCGTCACCGTCGATAAAGATGTCGGCGATCTTCATCCGCTTCAGGCCGATTGCAGGCGCATCCTCGCGCACCAGCACCGCATAGCCTTTCAACATGCCGTCGTCGTCATAGCGCAGGAAGCGCACCTCATCGCTGGCCGCACCCAGCGAAAAATACCACTTCAGGGTTTCTGCATCGCGGCTGGCCAGCAGGACATCGGCAAGCTGCTTTTTCCTGCGTGTCCAGAGATTGTCGAAAGCGTCATCAATGGCACTGACCCCGACCGGGGTGATCTTGTCGAGCGCCCCGTAGGGCCGCCTGCCGGCGATCCGCATCGAGAAATCGAGCGGCACCGAACCCAGCAGCCCGAGCAGGCCGGCCATGAAATTGCCGCGTCCCTTCTTGCGGAACGCCGCCTTCAGGAATCCCGGCGCATCGACCACCCAATACAGAATATCCGCATAGCCCGGTTGCGGCATTTTTGCGCCGCCATAGGCCAGGCAGCGCTTGCCGGCCGGCGGATTCGCCGACGAGATCAGCACGACGTCTACATTCGTCTGGCCGAAGAACGCTTCACATAACCGGGGCGTTTCCGTTCTGTATCCGGGATCGACGGCCCAGGCCCGCGCGCTGGAGATCAACACCGGCGTGTCGCCCTGCCAGGAAACCTGCGGAATATTGCCGAAAAAACCCTTGATGGCGCCGCCGTCTTCCAGCACCCAGCCGAGCGCCACGTCCCTGGCATGATGGGAAAGGGCCGGATTATCCACCCAAAGCCCCCGCCAATGCCGGATCACTGCTTCGGGGCCATCCGGCATGACCAGCCCGAGCGCGGCCAGAAAATCAGTGATCGCCGGAGCGTCGTCGATGCTTGCGGTGCGCAACGTCCCCTTCGCGGTATCCGTCATGCTAGGCCCCCAGAAAATAACGGAGCTGATAATTGCCCCAGTTCGCGAGCAGGTGATCGCGGTGGATATCGAACGGCGATGTCCCGGCACGGTTATCGCCGCGATGTCCGGTCAGAAAAGACACATAGCCCGCCGCGGCGGCCATTTCAGGATGGCGATCCCGGTCGTAATCGATGCCTTCGCGACCGAACGGGCAACAGAAATGCAGGCACGGCTTGCCGGTTTCGCGTTCGATGATGCTGCGGGAACGAGTCAGCTCTCCCATCACTGCGTCATCGCTGAGATCCTTGAGGTGCACGTGTCCTTCGCTGTGCGAGCCGATGGTCATGCCGGCTTCGGTCATGGCACGGCAATCGTCCCAGTTCAGAAATTCCATGAGCCGACCGTCATTGTCGTAAAACGCCAAAAGCCTCTCCAGATCACGTTCGACATCCGTGCCGATATAACCGGTGGCGACGAAGAAAGCCGCGACGGCCTGTTGCCCGACCAGAATCGGCACCGCGTTTTCGATCCAGTTCTTGAAGCCGTCATCGAACGTGATGCACAGATAACGGCCGTCGATCGGCGTGCCGCCGGTCATCATGGCGACGGCGTCATCGATACCGATGATCTCGCCGATATTCCTGAAGTAGCGGAGCTGCCGCTCGAAGCCTGCGCGTTCGTCATCGAAGACGTGGTGGTAATAGGGAAACCGTATCCACCCGGAACCCCGTGTCGGAGAGCGGGTCGCCGACAAACCCGCGATTACACAGGCACGTGCGGCGTTCCGAAGGCGCTGGGCCGCGCTCTCATCGGCCATGAACGCACGGTATGTTCGGATCGCAGCGGACGGGGACGCGTTCACGTCTTGGAAGTCACCACGGCTGCCGGGTCGCTCGGAGCCAGCGCCGTGCCGGACGTCGGATGTACATGCATCGCCGCAGGACCGGCAGCGCCGGTCACAGGCTTGGGCAGACCGGATATATGTGTCGGCTTACGCCAGGCATAGCTGTCGAAGGCATTGCAGTTGCCGCAGTGCGCCGTCCACACCTCGACGGCATTGCCGCATTCGGAACACACCCATTTTTCGTCCTCGGGCGCACTGCCGGAACGCACCAGCCATTCGCGGGCCTTGGTCAGATCGCCGTTTTCGCGTTCTTCAAGCTCGGCCATCATCCGGCAGATGCGCGCCTGCGGCTCAAGACCGCCCCCGGCGCCGGCAACCTGCAGATGCTTACGCGCCTCGCCCCACAGCTCGGCACCAAGCGCGGCACGGGCCAGTGCGATGTGACTTTCCGCGTGGTCCGGATTGATGGATGCCAACTTCTCACTGGCCTTGACCCGGACAAGCCCGTCCGGCGCCTTGCGGGCTTCCCAATAGGGGTCCAGCAGATCCGGGTGCGGCGTCTTGGCCCATATTTTTTCACCCAGCGCGACCGCCTTACGGTGCTGGCCATCCGCCACATACCGGCGCATCAACGCAACGCACGCCGGGATCAGGTCGGGCGCCAGATCGCAGGCGGATTTCAATTGTTTCATGGCCTGCGCCCCGTTCGCGGAAGCTTCCGCTTCACGAGCCAATTCAAACGCAATGACGGCGCGGCGGCGATCCGCTTCTGGCCTGGCCAGGAGGCGTTTGCGCGCCATGTCGTCATTGGTATCGGCGGCGTTAAGCCATGAACCGCTGCCCGATTGCAGATCAAACAGGGTGGCTGCCACCCATTCGCTTTTTGGCTGCAATCGATAGGCGGATTGCGCCAGTTCCAACGCCCGGCCCTTGTTTCCTGCCTTGACCGCCTGTGTCAGCAAGCCGCGCAGCCCGAGAAACTTTGTTTCCGGATCGTCCAGCATTTCCGTGAAAAACCGCTCGGCGGCTTTTTCATCGCCGTCCAGTTGCGCCGATTGCGCCGACAACAGCCGCGTCAGCGGTGCCGATTCACTCAAAAGAGCTTCGGCGCGGCGGGCATGACGGCGCGCTTCCGACGCATCGCCCGCGGCGACAGCGACCATGCCGCTGGAAAGTGCCGTATAGCCCTTACGCTTGCGGCGCTCTTTCATTGCCGAGCCGATCTCGCCCGGCACGGCGCGCAAAAACCGCCAAAACCGGTAAATCGCCGCTGTCAGAGCGGCGAACAGCAGAACCGCCGCCATCATTACGCCGACGGACGTATCCAGTCGCCAGCCTTGCCACTGCAGGCTCACATCGCCCGGGTTCTGCACGAACCAGACAACGCCGACAACGACGAGACACAACCCGGTCAGGAAGAATATCCAACGCCACATGGCTTAACTGTCCTTCCTGTTGATCATCCTTCAAGCGCCGCCAGCGCGGATGAATGCATGGCATCCAGTGCGCGTTCCGCCGTCGCCCGCGCCTTGGCATCGAGCAGCCATGGCTCAAAGGTCGACTTTGCCTCCCCTTCGAGCGTGTCGGCCAGGGCATCGCCGGTTTTCACGACGGATGCCATGTCGCGTGCCGCCAGGTCCTGTTCGATTTTGGCCACAGCATCCTCGACCGGATTACCGGAACCGCCGTCGGTGCGTCGCAACGACACCAGTGCCGAAAGCCGCCCTGCCGCCTGTCCCAGCCAGTCACCACCAGCGACCCGTGCCTGCGCAACGATGTCACCGGCGATCGCCGAAAATTTCGTCTGCAGGCCATCGACCGTCGGCAAGCCCCGGTCCGCCCCACCGGCAAGTCGGCTGGCGGCGGCAATGATATCCGTATTGCCCGCGGCGACGGATTTGAGCGCGTCCAGTTGTGCCGCATAGGGATGCCCGGAAAGAGCGGCGTCACGCAGCTGCGCGACCGCCAGAACAATGCCGGAACCGGCTGAGCCCGGCCCTTTTGATGAGATGGTCTGAACCTGCTCGCTCAACGCCCGGACTTCGCCGCTGGTTTCGCGGTCTTTTTCTTCAAGCCCGTCGATACGCGACAGGATTGGCGCCAGATCGACCTCGGCACCCGAACTCGACGTCACCGCACTGGCCAGGGAACGGACTTCGGCCAGCCTGTTTTCGAGATCGTCAATACGGGCCAGCGCCTTGTCGAGTTCCGCCTTGGTGCGCGCCTTTTCTTCCTTGAGCGCACTCATCACGGCATCGACTGAGCCGGCGGCATCACTGGATTGGGCGAGCGACTTTTCGAGCGTCGCCAGGCGTGCGCTCAACATATCGACCGGGCTCGGCTGATTGTCAGCGACGGCATTGCTTTCACTGCCGCCGAACCCGGGCAGATCCGCCAGATACGGCTCCACCTCGGCCAGCCAAACATCGCGGGTCACATATGCGCCGCCGCCCAGAAGGACAATGATCACCAACAGATAAAATAAGCCGCGCCCACCGCTGCCCGAGCTTTCGGTTTGGGCCTGCGATGCTGCTGGTTTGCCGCTGCCGCTCGGCACGGAGCTTGATTTCGTACCCGTCTGATCGCTAGCCTGATCGTCGGCCTTGGCGTCAGCTGCCGCTTTCCCAGTCGCTTTCCCAGGCGCTTTCTCCGGCTCTTTTGCGGGAGCATTCTTGGTATCTGCGGCCTTTTTCATATCGCTCGCCGCCTTCGCGGGCTTTTTTTCCGACGGTTTCGCCGGATCCGATGGCTCAGCCATGCGTTATCCCTCTCTGTTCGCCTCGTCGGCGCCTCTCAGTAGTAACAAGTCCGGACCGCGTCCAGCAAGGATTCCTGATCAGGATGCGCTGCGACAATACGTTCTGCCCAGGTCCCGGCCGCCGCCTGGTCGACATTTTCCGACAATGCGAAAAGGGTCAGGCCGCCAAGCGCCGCAGAAAGCCCCGCTTCCGCCACCAGCTTGACGAAGTGCCGGGCCGTCCTTGGCGAATACAGCACGACACCGTCCAGATCACCATGTTCAATCGCATCTTGCGCCGTCTTCGCCAGACGATCCACCGTCCTTGCTTCATATAATCGCTCGCGGCGGACATTGAAGCCCACCGGCGCCAGCAGCGCCGCCAAATCCCCGGCGCTGACCGTGCCTGCGGCATGCAGCAAGGCCCCTGCCTCGGAGGTGCATTCTTCACCGACAAGCCGGGCCAGATCATCGACGTCGCCGTCGGCGCTTTGCACGGATTCAAATCCTTGTTCCGCCGCCTGGCGGGCCGTCGCGTCGCCGACCGCATAGCAGGGGATATCGCGCCTCTCCGTTCTCCGCGCGAGGGCGCGGACGCCGTTGGCGCTGGTCAGCAGAAACCCCTGTACGCCGTCGACATCAAGCGGCGGGCCGTTGAAATATTCGATTTCCAGCAAAGGCGCGACAAGACTGTCGACTCCCATCTCGCGCAAACGCACCACAAGCGTCTCGGCGTCATCGGCGGGGCGCGTCAGCAACAGCCGGGGCATTACAGGGACTCGTCGAAAAACCCGGGCCCGGCACGGCGGCGCAGTTCTTCGCCCGCGTCGCGGCCCATTACCACGGCATCGCTGACGGGGCCGGACCGCTCGGTGGTCAGCACTTCCGAGCCGTCGGGACGGAAAATCATGCCTTTCAGGCGGATCTGCCCGTCTGAGATCAATGCCAGACCTGCGATCGGCGTGCGGCACGAGCCGTCCAGCGCATCCAGCATGGCGCGTTCGCAGGCCACAGCGGTATGCGAGTCGACATCATTGAGGGCCGCCAGATATTCGCGTGTCTGCGTATCGTCTGCGCGGCAGGTGATGCCGATGGCGCCCTGCGCACAGGCCGGCAGGAAAACATCGGGCGAGATGATCTCCGTCGCCAGGTCGCGGCGGCCCAGCCGGTCGAGCCCGGCCAGTGCCAGAAACGTGGCATCGAATTCACCGGCTTCAAGCTTCGCCAGCCGTGTCTGCACGTTACCGCGAATGACGCCGATTTCGAGGTCCGGGCGCATGTACATCAGTTGCGCCTTCCTGCGGATCGATGCCGTGCCTATCTTTGAGCCCGGTGCCAGTTCGTTCAGCGTCGGCGCCTTGAGGCTGATCAGGGCATCGCGCACATCGGCGCGCGGCAACACGCAACCGATGGCCATACCATCGGGCAGCCAGGTTTCCAGGTCCTTCATGGAATGCACGGCGAGGTCGATACGCCTGTCCATCAGGGCACGGTCCAGTTCCTTGGTGAACAGCCCCTTGCCGCCGATTTCCGACAGCGGCCGGTCGAGCACCAGATCGCCGGTTGTCTTGACCGCATCGATGACCAGCCGTCCGTCTTCGGCCAGTTGCGGATGAGCGGCGCGCAACGCCGCCGCCGCGGTTTCGGTCTGCACCATGGCCAACGGGCTGGAACGGGTGCCTATTATCAGTCTGCGCGGTTGTTCGGTCATGATAGCATCACTGTAGTAATTCCATTGCCGCGCACCCTTGGCGTCGGCTGCGCCCGAGAGTAAAGTCCCGCCCCGCCGAGCGAAAGGGCTTTGACGTGATTGTTTTGGGGATCGAAACCAGTTGTGACGAAACGGCGGCCGCCGTCGTCGACGATGCGCGCCGCATCCTATCCAACGTCGTGCTGTCGCAGATCGACGATCACCGCCCGTATGGCGGTGTCGTGCCGGAAGTCGCCGCGCGCGCGCATCTGGAAAAGACCGATCACGTTATTGCCCAGGCGATGCAGGACGCGGGGCTGGACTTCAGCGATCTCGATTGTATCGCAGCGACGACCGGCCCGGGCCTGATCGGCGGTGTGCTGGTCGGCGCCATGTCTGCCAAGGCGATTGCGCTGGCAACCGGCAAGCCGTTCGTCGCCGTCAATCATCTGGAGGGCCATGCGCTGACCGTGCGGCTGACCGATGATGTCGCGTTTCCATATCTTTTGCTTTTGGTGTCCGGCGGGCATTGTCAGCTTTTGATCGTCGAAGGGGTCGGCAAATACACGCGGTTGGGCACGACCATCGACGACGCGGCGGGCGAAGCCTTTGACAAATCCGCCAAAATGCTCGGGCTCGGTTATCCCGGTGGCCCGCTGATCGAAAAAGCCGCCGAAGGCGGCGATCCGCAAAAATTCGATTTCCCGCGTCCGATGGCACACCGGCCGGGCTGCGATTTCTCGTTCTCGGGTCTCAAGACCAGTGTGCGGCGCGCGGTGGAAACACTGGACCGTCCGCTCGAAGACGCCGCCCCCGATCTTGCCGCATCGTTCCAGCAGGCCGTCGCGGATACACTGGTGGCGCGCACCAAAAACGCCATTGAAATGGCCCGCGACAAGCACCCTGAAATCACCACTCTTGTCGTCGCCGGCGGTGTCGCCGCCAATACCGCGATTGGCACGGCACTCGCCAAACTCTGTGACAAGGCCGGCATGAAACTGGTGAAACCGGCGCCGGCACTGTGCACCGACAACGGCGCCATGATCGCCTGGGCCGGGCTCGAGCGGTTCCGCCTGGGACATACCGATCCGCTCGACTTCAAGGCCCGGCCGCGCTGGCCGCTGGATCCCGATGCCCCCGCCGCCGCTTTCGCCGGGGTGAAGGCTTAAGCGCTTCGATTAGGTAATTGGGGCAGGTGACAGCCCCGGGCGCTTCGCCTACAAATGTCCCATGGCAAATGAACGCATGAAAAACATCTCGGTCATCGGTGCGGGTGCGTGGGGAACGGCGTTGGCCGCCGCCAGCCGCCGTGCCGGATGCGCGACCCGGCTTTATGCCCGCGAAACCGAAGTCGCTGAGTCCATCAACGCCGGCCAAGGCAACCCTGTTTACCTGAAGGACATCGTGCTGCCGGACGGTATTCTGGCCAGCAGCGATCTTGCCGAAGCCGTCACGGATGCCGAAGCCGTCATTCTTGTGGTACCGGCACAGTTCCTGCGCGCCACTGCTGGCGATCTTGCCGGGATACTGCCCAAGGACACGCCGGTGGTGCTCGCCGCCAAGGGGATCGAGCAGGGCTCGCTGGCACTGATGAGCGAGATCGCCGAGGAAACCCTGCCGACCCATCCCATCGCCGTGCTGTCCGGTCCGTCGTTCGCTGCCGAAGTGGCGCGTTCGCTACCGGTCGCGTTGACGCTGGCCAGTGCCGACGAAGCGCTCGGCAGGCAACTGGTCGACACGCTGGCAAGCAAGATGTTCCGGCTCTATCAGTCGACGGATATCGTCGGCGCGGAAATCGGCGGCGCCGTCAAGAATGTGCTGGCGATTGCGTGTGGCATCGTCGGGGGCAGGGGGCTTGGCGACAATGCACGCGCCGCGCTGATCACGCGCGGCCTGGCGGAGATGGTCCGTCTCGGGCACGCCAAGGGGGCGACAACGGAAACCATGATGGGCCTGGCCGGGCTCGGCGACCTGGTGCTGACCTGCAACGCCATGCAGTCGCGAAACTTTTCCTTCGGCCATGCATTGGGGCAGGGCAAAACTCCCGAGGAGATTCTGTCCGAACGCGTTGCCGTCACCGAAGGGGTCGCCAGCGCCGTTTCCGTCGTCGAGCTTGCCGCAAAACTCGGCATCGACATGCCGATCTGCACTGCCGTGCACGCCATCATTCATCAGGGCCGCGACATCGACACCGCGATCGCAATGCTCATGGACCGGCCGCTGACGTTCGAATAATCCGCACGATATCCACGGAGGCACGGAGACAATCACGATGAAATACTGGCTCGTCAAAACCGAACCCGGCTCATGGTCCTGGGACGATCAGGTCAAAAAAGGCACCGAGCACTGGGACGGCGTGCGCAACTATCAGGCCGCCAACAACATGAAGGCGATGAAACTGGGTGACAGGGCGTTTTTTTATCACTCGGTGAACGAAAAGCGCATCGTCGGCATCGTCGAGGTCTGCAAGGAATATTACCCGGACCCGTCGGATGCGTCCGGCCGCTTCGGCATGGTCGACTTCAAGACCGTGAAACCGGTGCCGAACCCGGTGACGTTGGCCGAGATCAAGGCCGATCCGCGCCTTGCCGAATTGCCGCTGCTCAAGCAGTCCCGCCTTTCGGTCATGCCGATCGATGCGGCTTCGTGGAAGATCATTTGCAATCTGGGCGGGGTCAAGGCATGAGCGATATCCGGCTTTGCGCCGTCGACGACATTCCCGAAGACGGTTCCGCCGCGTTTGTCGCCGAGCTCGGCGAAAAGAAGATCGCCGTGATGGCGATCCGCAAGAACGGTTCCGTCTATGTCTATGAGAACGAATGCCCGCACATCGGCGCGCCGCTCGATTTCACGCCCGGACAATTCCTGACACACGACAAGGAATACATTATCTGTTCGACCCATGCGGCATTGTTCAAGATCGAGGATGGCGAATGCATCGACGGTCCGTGTTACGGCGATCATTTGACCCAGATCAATGCCGAGGTGCGCGGGGGCGACGTATATCTCGCCCCGTAACCGAAACAGCCGCCGGCTTGTAAAGCACCTGACGGGCAAGCCGTTAAGATGCCAAGCCCCCTTGGCATATAACCGTTCTTTGCCGATAATCGGCCCCAAGCGGGACTAATCCCGCACGCGAAAACACAAACGCATCAGAGCAGGGAGAGGCACACCATGAGCGAAGTTCACTTACACCCGGTTCCCGCCGAGTTCGCCAAAAACGCACTCATCGACAAAGCCAAGTACGAAGAGATGTATAAGGCCTCGGTTGAGGATAACGAGGGTTTCTGGGCCGAGCACGGCAAGCGGCTTGACTGGATCAAGCCATACACCAAGGTCAAGGACGTAAACTACAACACGCCCGGCGTCACCATTAAATGGTTTTACGACGGTACCCTGAACGCCTCGGTGAACTGCCTCGACCGGCATCTTGAAAAACGCGGCGATCAGACCGCCATCATCTGGGAAGGCGACGAGCCGACCGATGACGAGCACGTTACCTACAAGGACCTGCATGAGCGCGTCTGCCGCCTTGCCAACGCCATGAAGACACGCGGCGTCAAAAAGGGCGACCGCGTAACCCTGTATATGCCGATGGTCGTCGAAGCCGCCGTCGCCATGCTGGCCTGCACGCGGATCGGCGCCATCCATTCCATCGTCTTCGGCGGGTTTTCGCCGGACAGTCTCTCGGCGCGCATCAAGGGCTGCGATTCCAACTGCGTCATCACCGCCGATGAAGGCATTCGCGGCGGCCGCAAGATTCCGCTGAAAGCCAACACCGATGCCGCGCTCAAAGACTGCCCTTCGGTCGACACCGTGATCGTCGTCAAGCGCACCGGCGGCGACGTCAACATGCAGGACGGCCGCGACGTCTGGTACGAGGACGTCTGCACGGCTGCGGATCCGGTTTGCGAACCTGAAGAAATGAACGCCGAAGATCCGATGTTCATCCTGTACACCTCAGGGTCCACGGGCGCACCGAAAGGCGTGCTGCATACCACCGGCGGCTACATGGTCTATGCGTCGATGACACACCAATACGTGTTCGATTATCACGACGGTGAAATTTACTGGTGCACGGCGGACGTGGGCTGGGTCACCGGTCACAGCTATATCGTCTATGGCCCGCTTGCCAACGGCGCGACGACGCTGATGTTCGAGGGCGTGCCGAACTATCCGTCGATGTCGCGTTTCTGGGATGTCTGCGACAAGCACAACGTCAACATCTTCTATACCGCCCCAACGGCGATCCGCGCGCTGATGCGCGAAGGCGACGACCCGGTCACCAAGACGTCCAGGAAGTCGTTGCGCCTGCTGGGTTCGGTCGGCGAGCCGATCAACCCTGAAGCATGGGAATGGTATTATCGTGTCGTCGGCGATTCGCGCTGCCCTATCGTCGATACCTGGTGGCAGACGGAAACCGGCGGCATCCTGATTACGCCGTTGCCGGGCGCCATCGATCTGAAACCCGGCTCGGCAACGAAACCGTTCTTCGGCATTCAGCCGCAGCTCGTCGATAACGAGGGCGGCGTGCTTGAGGGCGCGACCGAGGGGAACCTCTGCATCATCGACAGCTGGCCGGGGCAAATGCGCTCGGTCTATGGCGATCACGAGCGCTTCGAGCAAACCTACTTCTCGACCTATCACGGCAAATACTTCACCGGGGACGGCTGCCGCCGTGACGAGGACGGGTATTACTGGATCACCGGGCGCGTCGATGACGTGATCAACGTCAGCGGTCACCGCATGGGAACGGCCGAAGTCGAAAGCGCACTGGTCGCCCACCATGACGTCGCCGAGGCCGCCGTGGTCGGTGCACCGCATGACATCAAAGGGCAGGGTATTTATGCCTATGTCACCCTCAACGCCGGGGTTGAGGCCAGCGACGCGCTGAAAAAGGAACTGGTGCAGTGGGTGCGCAAGGAAATCGGCCCGATCGCTTCGCCGGACTGGCTGCAGTGGTCACCCGGTCTGCCGAAAACCCGTTCCGGCAAGATCATGCGCCGCATTCTGCGCAAGATCGCGGAAGACGATTTCTCGAACCTCGGCGATACCTCGACCCTCGCCGATCCGGCGGTCGTCGATGATCTCGTTGACAACAGACAAAACAAACAGAGCTGAGCAAAACACCAGATACGAAAACACCAAGGGGGGCCGTAGGCCCTCCTTTTTTTTAAGCCGCGTCTTCGCTGAGCAGTTGCTGAACACGCATCAGGTTCTTGGCGATGACCTCGGCCTTTTTCTTCTGGCCGCGCGCTTTTCGGTATATCTGCACAGCGCCCTGAAAATAATAAGCGGCTTCTTCGAGGAGGTATTCTTCCTTGGTCTGCTTGGCCAGGGCAAAGCATGCCGCACCCAGATTATTTGCCGTCTGCGCCCACAGCACCGGCTGCGTTTCGCGTTTGCGGACTTCAAGGGCCTTGCGGAACGTGACGATGGACTGCTGCAGGATCGCTTCCGCCTTGCCATGCCCACCCAGCGCCATCTGCGCAACACCGTAGTGGTTCATCACTTCGGCCCAGCGGTTCGGCGATTTCGACCGATCATAGACGGTGAGAGCTTCTTCGAACGCGCCGGCGGATGTCTTCAGGTGTGCCTGTGCCTGCACCGGTTGCAGCTGCGCCAGCTTATAGTACGCCATGGCGCGCCGCATGTGTGCCAGCGCCCAGTCGTTGCCGTGCGTATCGCGGCTCAACGTCTTGGCGACACCGTCATAGCGCTTGATCGCATTCATCAGTGTGTCGGCGCTGCGGTCGACTTTCGCCGCCGCTTCCTGAACCAGACCAAGATGCGTATTGATCACCGCCCAGGTGATCGGGATTTTCTGCGGATCGATGAGTTTGTCGGCGGCCTCGTAGTGCTGCATCGCATCGCTCAGCGCCTTTTTGTTGCCAAAGCGAAAACTCGTCGCATAGGCATTGCCGAGCGTATTGTGGATGGCAATCAGGCAGTCCTGGGGCATGTCCTTGGGTAAATTGTCGAGGATTTTACCTGCGTCACCAAGATGCGTGACCAGCTGTTCGGCGAGGGTCCGCCGCGCGCCCCGGCTCACCGGCAAAAGTGCGGCAAGGGTCGCGGCGCGCACAATGGCGCCGGCGTCATCGGGCAGCGGGACCGGCAGGTCCAGCGTATCGGTCATGCCGAAGGTCCCCGGCTGGCCGTCCTGCACACTGCCCAGCGCCAGGAAATGCAGTCTTGCGACGGTGCCCAGTTCTTCCATGTCACCCCAGATCAGCAAATCCGCGGATTCTTCCTCAAGCCAGTTACGGCCTTCTTCCTCGGCGAGCAGCAGTCGTTCGATCAGGCCGACGCGCAGATTTTTCTTCAATGCCTTCCCGGCAAAGACGGTTTGCACCGCCGACTCGGTGGACAGCATCCCGGCCAGACGTTCGGTGATTTCCTTGCCGCCGGAGCCGAAAAGTTCGGCCAGCATGACCTTGCCATCACTGCCGGCTTCCGACGGCCGAAAGCCGCCGCCGGCACTGACGGCACCACGACGTTTTTTCTTCCGCCGCCGCCCGCCGGGCATGAAACTTTTAAGAATGCTGGCAAATAGACCCATTACCGCAACAGGGAAACATCACCGCTGAAAAAGGCAATGCCCCCGCCCCCGAGAAACGTTACACGACACGTAAATTTTATGTTTCACCGCCCCCAAAGGCCGGCGCAATCGTCAACTATCAGCAATGATAATGCGGTCTTGTAATGACCGCAATCTGACAACTCCCGAAAAGGCGGCGGTGGGGGGCGAAAAGTTTCCGCAATCCCGGCTCAGAAATCGATGCAGCGGCCTTTTTTTTCCCAGTCACCGTAACGCGTCGGCTCTGGACCTTCGGGGCCGCCGGTTTCTCCGGTTTGCGAAGCGGCGGGGGTGGCGGGCGCGATTTTGGGGTCCGCTTTAGCCGCAGATTGCGGGGCGTTCGGCTTATCGCGTGTCTCGTCGGCCATGATTAAATTTCCGTCATTTCCGCTGCTGGGATTGAATTGCTGCTATCCTGAGATAATTCATACAGGCGGTGGCTTCAAGCCGCGCCTGAAACGTATGGAGGCGTTTCACCCATGAATTGGCTGAAGACTTCGATCCTGCTGGCCGGCCTGACCGCACTGTTTATGGGGGCCGGATATCTGCTGGCCGGCGAAGGCGGCATGATGATCGCGTTGGTGATCGCCGTCGTCATGAACTTTTTCGCCTACTGGAACGCGGATCAGCTGGTGCTGCGCATGTACAACGCGCGCGCAGTCACGGCGGAAACCGCGCCGGGCCTTTATGGCATCGTCAAACAGCTCGCCGTCAAGGCCGGGCTGCCGATGCCAAAAGTCTATATCATTGAAAACAATCAGCCGAACGCGTTCGCCACCGGGCGCAATCCCGATCACGCCGCCGTCGCCGCGACCACCGGGCTTTTGAAAATCCTCAGCCACGAGGAGATCGCCGGCGTCATGGCGCACGAACTGGCACACGTCAAAAATCGCGACACCCTGATCATGACGGTGACCGCAACCGTTGCCGGGGCACTCTCGATGCTGGCCAACTTCGCCCTGTTCTTCGGCGGCAACCGCAACAATCCGCTTGGTATACTCGGGACCATCCTCGTCATGATCCTGGCGCCCGTCGCCGCGATGCTGGTGCAAATGGCGATTTCCAGAACCCGCGAGTACGGCGCCGATGCCGGCGGGGCGGAAATCTGCGGCAATCCGATGTGGCTGGCCAGCGCTTTGCAGAAACTGGAGCAGGGCGCGCAATCGATCGACAACGACGTCGCCGAAGACAACCCGGCAACGGCGCATATGTTCATCGTCAATCCGTTGCATGCGCGCGCCGCCGACAGCTTATTCTCGACCCACCCGAAAACCGCCAACCGTGTGCAAAAGCTGCGCGAACTGGCCGGCAGCATAGGCCGTCCCTGGGGCTAGCCCAGATCGGCGACAGGGCGTAGCTTCGGATCCGCTAGAAGCCTTTGCCGTCCAGCAGCGCGACGATCCGGTCCGCCGCCGCTTCCGGGGCGAGCGCGTCCGTATCGATCCTTAGTTCCGGATGGGGCGGTGCCTCGTACGGGGACGAAATACCGGTGAAATTCGCGATCTCGCCCTTGCGGGCGCGGGCATACAGGCCTTTCGGATCGCGGGCTTCGCATGTCGCCAGACTGGCATCGACGTGGATTTCGAAGAACTCTCCCGTCTGCATCAGCTCCCTGGCCATGTCGCGGTCGCTGCGGAACGGCGAAATCGCCGACACCAGAACGATCATGCCTGCATCGACGAAAAGTTTCGCAACCTCGGCGATGCGACGGATATTCTCGACCCGGTCGGCATCGGTGAAGCCCAGATCGCGGTTCAGGCCATGGCGCACGTTGTCGCCGTCGAGCATGTAGGTATGCCGTCCGGCGCGATGCAGTTTCTGATCCACCAGATTGGCGACAGTCGACTTGCCCGCGCCCGAAAGACCGGTAAACCACAGCACGGCCGGCGTCTGATGCTTGGCCTCGGCGCGCAACTGCTTGTCGAGACTGAGTTTCTGGCGCGTCAGGTTGGTCGCCCGCATGAGCGCGAAGTCGATCATCCCGGCGCCGACGGTTTCATTACTGTCGCGGTCGATCAGGATGAATGCGCCGGTTTCGCGGTTATCCTTGTAGGCATCGACGGCAATCCGCCGATCGAAGCTGAGGTTGCAGACGGCAACATCGTTCAGCTGCAGTGTTTTTACAGCAACATGTTCCAACGTATTGACATTGATCTTATATTTCAGATCGCTGATCCACGCCCGCGCGCTGCCGGCAGCCAGCTTGATGGCGTAGTGGCGGCCCGGAATCATTGCTGCGGCGGACATCCAGATCAGATGCGCCTGCACCTGATCGGCGCACTGCATCGGGCTTTCGGCGTGGCGGATGACGTGGCCGCGGGCGACGTCGACATCGTCGGCGAGGGTCAGCATGACGGCCTGTCCGGGGACCGCCGACGCGAGCGGCCCGTCAAGGGTTTCGAGGCCTGAAACCGTGCTTGCGACGCCGTCCGGTTCGATCACCACGGCGTCACCGGTGTGCAGCTGGGCCCCGGAAACGGTCCCGGCGAAACCCCTGAAATCACCGTCCGGGCGGCACACCCATTGCACAGGTAGACGCGCCCCGGCAGTGCTTTTTCCTGCACCGACCTGCACGGTTTCCAGATAGTCGAGCACGCATTTACCCTTGAACCACGGCATTGCGCTGCTTTTAGCGGTAATATTGTCGCCCTTGAGCGCCGATGCCGGCAATGCCGTCACGGAGACGAAATCGAGCGTAGCGGTGAACGCCCGGAAGTCGTTTTCAATGCCCGTGAAGACATCTTCGGCGTAGCCGACCAGATCCATTTTATTGACGCACAGCAGAACATGACGAATGCCGAGCAGATGCGCGATGAAACTGTGGCGGCGCGTCTGTGGCAGGATGCCCTTTCTGGCGTCGACCAGGATCACGGCAAGATCGGCGGTCGATGCCCCGGTCGCCATGTTGCGGGTATACTGTTCGTGGCCCGGCGTGTCGGCGACGATGAAGCTGCGCGCCGGGGTCTGGAAATACCGGTACGCGACATCGATGGTAATGCCCTGTTCGCGTTCGGCCTCAAGCCCGTCGACGAGCAACGCGTAGTCGACACCGTCCTTGACCGTACCGAAGCGTTTCGAATCGGCAGCCAGCGCCGCCGACTGATCGTCGGCCAGCAGTTCGGCGTCATGCAGCAAGCGGCCGATCAGTGTCGACTTGCCGTCATCGACGCTGCCGCAGGTGAGAAACCGGAGCTGGCCTTTGTCATCCGCCACGTCGTGGTTCCCGGCACCCATCAGAAATACCCCTCGCGCTTTTTCTTTTCCATCGAGGCCGTCTGATCATGATCGATGATCCGTCCCTGGCGCTCCGAGGATCTGGACGACAGCGTTTCGGCGATGATACCGTCGATATCGGCGGCGTCCGAGCGCACGGCGGCGCTCAAGGGATAACAGCCGAGCGTGCGGAAGCGAATTTTCTCGGTGCGGATTTCCTCGCCCGGCGCCAGTTCCAACCGTGCGTCGTCGGCCATGATCAACTGCCCGTCGCGCTCGACGACCGGGCGCTCGGCGGCGAAGTAAAGCGGCACCACGGGAATGCCCTCAAGCTTGATATAGCGCCACACATCAAGTTCGGTCCAGTTCGACAGCGGAAACGCGCGCACGCTTTCGCCCGGGCCGACCCGGCAGTTATAGAGGTTCCACAGTTCCGGCCGCTGCCGGCGCGGATCCCAGGCATGGTTGGCATCGCGGAACGACATGACGCGTTCCTTGGCGCGGGATTTCTCCTCGTCACGCCGTGCGCCGCCGATGGCGCAGTCAACCTTGTGCAGGCCCAAGGCCTGCTTCAGCGCTTCGGTCTTCATCACGTCGGTGTGTACGCCCGCCCCGCTGGCCACCGGCGAGATGCCGCGTTTCACGCCGTCCTCGTTGACATGCACGATCAGATCGAGGCCCAGTTCGCGCACCCGCCGGTCGCGAAAGGCGATCATCTCGCGGAACTTCCATGTGGTGTCGACGTGCAACAGTGCGAACGGCGGCTTGGCGGGATGAAACGCCTTCATCGCCAGATGCAAAAGCACCGACGAATCCTTGCCGATGGAATACATCAACACCGGACGCTCGAACGAAGCGGCCACTTCACGAAGAATGTGGATCGATTCCGATTCGAGGCGCTGCAGGTTATTCAATCGTCGTAATCCGATATCGGTCATGGTGTGGGATCATCTTTCTAACGCATCCGGGGCCAAGCACAAACTGCAGAAGCAAGGATGCCCCGTATATTCAATGAGGGAAGGTGTTGCCGGCGTGGCGTATCAACTGCCGTCCTGACTTTTATGCAGCCCGCATTCGACCTTGCCGCTGCCGCGCCAGCGCCCGGCGCGAAAATCCTCGCCTGCCGAGACCCTGGACGTGCAAACCGCGCAACCGACGCTGGGATAGCCCTGATCCCTGAGCGGGTGGGCCGGTAAACCGTGCTTTTCAAGATAAGCACCGACATCCCCGGCGTGCCAGTGCACCAGCGGGTTGACCTTGATGCGCGCACCGTCGTCTTCGAAAAAATCAAGCCGCGCCCGGGTATCGCCATGATGGCGCTTGCGGCCGGTAAACAGCGCCTTGAAACGCATGATTTCATCGGCCAGCGGCCGGGTTTTCCGGAGATCGCAGCAGGCATCCGCATCGCGCGCCCACAACATGCCGTCCGGGTCCCGGGCGATGATATCGCTCGTGGCCGGCCGTATGCTGCGCACGTCTTCCAGGCGCAACCGGGCGATCAGGCGATCACGATAGTCGAGCGTTTCATTGAAATGCTTCAGGGTATCGAGAAACAACACAGGGGTGGCCCGGTCGATGCGGGCGATCATGTGCAGAAGAACCGCGGATTCCGTGCCGAAAGACGAGACCAGGGCAATGCGCTCGGGGAACAGCTCGGTGACCGCCACGCCGACGATGTCCTGAGCCGATTGCGTTGCGAAGCGCGCATTGAGTGCATCGGATGTATGGATAACCATTTCTATCTCACTGTTAATATTAACATTATATTATAATAAACACTTTTAATTTGTTCATTACAATATATTCACTTTATAAACTTGTTTTATACAATGTAAATACAAATTTACTATGTAATATATTTTTCTTTGCTGCACCACGCCCGGCGGCCTATGAGTGGCCACCTTCACTGCAACGAAACGCCCGACCGGAATAAAGCCAGGATAAAGCATGCCCGATCCCGCCGACCTTCATGACCCCGACCCGCTGATGTCGCGGCTGGCCGCGTTCGAGATTCTGCAAGATGTCCTGAAGCGGAAAAAAGCCCTCGACGACGCGATGGGTTCGGCCCGGGCGTATGCTGTCCTCAAGGGCTCGGACAGAGCCTTCGCGGCGTATCTGGCGCGCACCGCACTCAGGCGCCTGGGACAGATCGACGATCTGATCGCGCACTGCGTCAGGGATCCGCTGCCGCGTAAGGCACGGCCCGTCTATGACGTGTTGCGCATCGGCGTCGCGCAATTGCTGTTCTCGGTGACCGCCGATCACGCCGCCGTCGCCACCACGGTCGATCTGTGCCGTACCGTCGGCCAGGTGCCGTTCGCCAAACTCGTCAACGCCGTGATGCGCCGTCTGCAGCGCGAAGGCGCGGCGATGCTGGATGCACAGGATGCCGCCCGGCTCAACACACCGGACTGGTTACGCACAAGCTGGGTCGAAGCCTATGGCCGCGATCGCGCCGATGCCATCGCCGCCATGCACCTGCAGACGCCGCCCGTCGACCTGACGGTCAAATCGGACGCCGCCGCGTGGGCGGAAAAACTGGGCGGCACGGTCATTCTCGGCGGTACGGTCCGCCTTTCGGAAGCCGCCGACGTAAGCGCGCTGGCCGGCTTCGATGACGGTACGTGGTGGGTACAGGACGCTGCCGCACGGCTGGTGATCGGGCTTCTGGGTGACGTTGCGGGCAAGAATGTCATCGACCTGTGCGCCGCCCCCGGCGGCAAGACCATGGAACTGGCCAATGCCGGGGCGCAGGTAACGGCGCTGGATATTTCCGAAAAGCGCCTCGCCCGGCTCACGGAGAATCTTGAACGCACCGGACTTGTCGCGGAAACCGTGGCGGCGGACGCCCGCACCTGGGCGCCGAAGGCGCCTGCCGATTTTGTCGTGCTCGACGCGCCGTGTTCGTCGACCGGCACACTGCGCCGTCACCCGGATATCGCCTACCTGAAGACCCCTGAGGACATTGCCAAGCTTTCCGGCGTACAGACCACGCTTATGGACGCCGCCGCAGGGATGGTGCGCATCGGCGGCACGCTGCTTTACGCCACCTGTTCTTTGCAACCCGAAGAAGGCCTCGACGTCATCCGGGCTTTTCTGGCGAAGACGCCCGGCTTTGAACGCGCGCCCCTGAGCGCGGCGGACATCGGCGGCTTTGCCGAAGCCCTGACGGCGGAGGGCGATCTGCGCACGCTGCCGTGTCATCTGGCCGACGCCGGCGGCATGGACGGTTTCTTCGCCGCCAGACTTGTCCGCCGTTCGTGACTTCACGCAGCTTGACTTGAAACGTGCCTTTGATTTGACAAAATACCGCCGCACTGTCCGCCTGGGCGTGATGATGGGGAGCAACAGGCTGAATGTTTGACGTGATGCCCGAGCGGCTGCGTACACTGATTTTCGGCTCGGCAATCTATGATTGGCTGTTGCCGTCGAGGGCTCCGTCCAGTATCCGCGCCCCCAAGGGCCTGCATGGCCTCGGCGCAAAATCGGCTTGGCCTGCTGACATGCTTGCCGCACCGAAACAAAGCGCCGCCCACGCCCCTGTCATGGACGACAATTTTCGCGGCCTCGACGCCGCCCAGGCCAACCCGGCGGACATCTGGCCGGCCATCGACGCATGGATTGCCCGGCACCGGCGCTGGTCCCCCGATGCCTGGCGAGCCGATATTCTGGCCGAGCGACTCACGCGCTGGCTGACGGTTTATGACGCCATCAGCATCGGCATCGACCCCGCCGACCGCGCCGCATGGGCGACGGAGATTCTCAGAAGCGCCCTGCATCTGAACCGGGTTCGCAACATCGACACCGCACCGTGGCGGCGGTTTCTCGTGCATCAGGCGCGCATCAATGCCGCCATTGCCCTGCCGGAACTGGAAGGCACCCTGGCAAAACGCCTGAGCGAGCTGGGTCAGGATGTGGAGCGGCAGATTGCCGGCGACGGCGGTCATATCGAACGCGCCCCGGCCCGCGCCCTGGCCGTGCTGGCCATCCTGACGGAAATCCGCGACGCGCTCAGCGGCCATCATATAGAACCGCCGACGGGCCTGATTTCCGCCCTCGACCGCATGGTCCCGTTTATCAAGGCGCTGCAACATGCGGATGGCGGCTTCGCCCTGATCGCCGGCGCAACGGCGGACACCGGCGCGCTGATCGATGCCGTGATCGCGGCATCCGGCAGCAAGGGCCGGGCCATGGCGAGCGCGCCGCACACCGGGTTTCACCGCCTCCGCGCCGGGCAGACGACACTGATCTGCGACTGCGGGCGTACGCTTTCCGCAGACGCGCCGTTTCACGCACCCGCCAGTTTCGAGCTGAGCGCCGGCAAAGTCCGCCTGATCGGCAACTGCGGCATGCGTCTTGCCGCCGATGCGCAGCGCGCCGGGTGGCTTGAGGCGCTTTCCTCTACCGCCGCGCACAGCGCCCTGATTGTCGGCGCACGCGACGCCGGTGCGGTAACGCAGGCCGACGTCCAGCGCCGCGATCACGAAGGCGCACGGCTGATCGAAATGACCCACGACGGCTATCTGCGTCCCGCCGGGCTGATGCACACCCGCAGCATTTATCTGGATGCCAGCGGCAGCGATATCCGCGGCGAAGACAAACTCTCAGGCGCAGGCTCGCAGCCGTTTTCGGTGCGCTTTCATCTGTATCCGGATATCAGTGCCTCAATGGTCGCGGGCGGCGGCGAAGTGATCGTGAAGCCGCCGCGCGGCCGTGGCTGGCGTTTCACCTGCCATTACCCGGTGCGCCTCGAGGACAGTGTCAGCTTCTTCGACGGCCGCCAGCACCGCGCGCAGCAAATCGTCATTCTGGGAAACCATGAGCCGGCGGAAACCGTCGTCAAATGGCGCCTCGCGATCGACAGCTAGATCCTGTCCCCCTCACCTGTTCTCTCCCCCTCACCTGTCCTCTCCCCCATGAATGGGGGAGAGGGACCCTGACGCAACGAACGGCTCCCCTTTTCGCCGGTTCGAAGGAAATGGTGCTGCGTGAGTCCCTCTCCTCCGCGTAGCGGGGGAGAGGACAGGTGAGGGGGCTCAGGGACAGGCGAAAATTTTAATATCGAGCCTTTTATGCACAAGTAATGAAACCGGCACGGCAGGACTTGGGGGATGTCCCTCAGCTCGTTCAAGCACCTCGTGTTTTTCAGCATTGGAAACGTGCAGAAACAGATACCGAACCCTGAGAAGTTCACTCAGCGTCAGACTTATTCTCCCCCGGGGCGCCGAAGGCGCCGCGCTTTGAATGACCGGCGAAGTCGCGCTTTCAAAAGCCGCCGCATCGGCGGCGGAAAACAGCGAGGCGATGTGCCCGTCCGTCCCCATGCCGAGATAGGCGACATCGCAGGGCAGGATCGGGGCCAGTTTCCGGGTCGCGGCGTCAAGCGCCGCATCGAGCGGCATCGTCCCCGTCCAAAGCGGGACAAAACCGGCAGCCTGCGCACCGCGTTCGAGAAAACAGCGGCGCACCAAACCTGCGTTGCTGTCTTGGTGATCCGGGTGCACCCGGCGCTCGTCGACCAGCGTCACGTCGACGCGGGACCAGTCGATCGGCTTCGCCGCCAACAGGGGCAGTACGGTCCGGGGCGAGCGACCGCCCGACAGCGCCAGCGTGGCACGGGGTTTTTCCGCCAGAACCTTGCCAAGCGCATCGGCCAGCGCATCGGCCAGCGCCTCGGCGCACACTGCCGCGCCGGGATAATCGGTGCGGATCAAAGATCCCAGCGGCGGATGCCGTCCGGCAATTCAATATCGCGCCACATCCCCTTGAGATCGGCGATCAGCCCGCCGGCGGCAACCTGTGCCGCCAGGATTTCCGCCGTATAGTCGCAATAGGCCGCATGGCGGACGGCGCCGATGACGCAGTCAGCGGGCGGGATATCGGCGATCACCGGATGCAGCTCAAGATCGTATTCGCGTTTCGCTTCCGCCGGGTCGGCGCACGGGTCGTGCACATCCACATGATGGCCCATATCGGCAAGAATGCGCACCAGATCGGCGGATTTGGAGTTCCTGAGATCCGGTACGTTTTCCTTGAAGGTCAGACCGAGAACGAGAATCCGCGACGGCTTGGTGTCCAGATGCTGGTCGATCTGGGCGGCGATGAAGCCGGCCATGCTTTCGTTGATCCGCCGCCCCGACAGGATCACTTCCGGTTCGTGTCCGAGACTGCGCGACAGGTGCGCCAGATAGTACGGGTCGACGCCGATGCAGTGCCCGCCGACGAGGCCCGGCGTGAATGGCAGGAAATTCCATTTGGTCCGGGCCGCCGCCAGCACGTCGTGGGTCGACAGGCCGATCTTGTTGCAGATCATCGCCAGTTCGTTGACGAAGGCGATGTTGATGTCGCGCTGTGCGTTTTCGATGACCTTGGCCGCCTCGGCGGTCTTGATGTCCTTGGCGATGAAGATGTTGTCGCCGGTGACGCGGCCGTAGACATGCGCCAGACGCCGGGCGATTTCCGGCGTCTGCCCCGCGACCACCTTGGTGATGCGCTCGACGGTGTATTCCTTGTCACCGGGGTTGATACGCTCGGGCGAATAGCCGAGGAAAAATTCCTCGCCGCAGGCGAGGCCCGAGACGGCTTCCAGGGTCGGGCCGCAGAAATTCTCGGTTATGCCCGGATAGACCGTGCTTTCGAAGACGACGACGTCGCCCTTTTTCAGAATCTTGCCGAGTGTCCCGCAGGCCGCCGTGAGTGCGCCCAGGTCGGGTTTGTTTTCCGCATCCACCGGCGTCGGCACGGTGACGATATAGATACCGGCATCCTTAAGCTCGGCCGGGGTGTCGCTGAGCGCGATGGTACTGGACCTGAGGACCGCCGGGTCGACCTCGCCGGAACGGTCGACGGCAGCGCGAAGCTCGGCAATCCGCGTTTTCGAGACATCGAACCCGGTCACCGGGAAATGCCGCGCCAACGCCAGCGCCAGCGGCAGACCGACATATCCAAGGCCGATGACGGCGATTTTTTCGTTGGCGCGTGCGGTCATGTAAGCGAATCCCCTGAATTGTCCACGACCCGGCAGGACGATCGACCGCAAAACTAGGGCCAGTCAGTTGTTCATGCACGATATTTTTAACGTTCATAATGTGAACGCGTTTGACGTTCACATTATGAACAGTGTAATAAAGGTCAGCATTTCGCAATATCTGGTATCTATTTTTCGCCCTTTCTGTCCTGGAAAACAGATGACAAAAGCCAAATTCGGTACCGACCACATTGAGAACGAGCACCGCATCACGCTGGGTCTGTTGAATGCGGTGCATGAAAACGAGCGGGTCTCGCAGCGCTCGATCGCGTCTGAGCTGTCGATCGCGCTCGGCCTGACCAATACCTACCTCAAAAGATGCATCAAAAAAGGCCTGATCAAGGTCAATCAGGCGCCCGCCAACAGGTATGCGTATTACCTGACGCCGAAGGGATTCAGCGAAAAGACCCGGCTGACGGCGGCCTATCTTTCGCAGTCGCTGAACCTGTTTCGCGTCTCGCGCAACGAGGCCGAACAGATTTACAGTACATGTCTCGAGAAGAACTGGCGGCGCGTCGTCCTTCTCGGCGACGGCGATCTGGTGGAGATCTTCGCAATGTCCGCCAACGACAAGGATCTGACGCTGGCACTGTTCGCCAATTCAGACACCCACAACGTGTCGCTGGCGGGCCTTAAGCGGCTCGGCACGCAAGCCGAGCTTGAGGACTACGACTGCGTCATCGTCTGCGACATGAATGATCCGATACAGCTGCGCGACACGGCGCTCGGCCTGTTCGCCCGGGAACGCGTGCTGGCACCGGCGTTTCTCGGCCTCGACAAGCAAAGCGCGGTCATGCCAGGAGACGCCCCATGAGCTACTGGTGTGTCGCCAATACCCAGCCCAACGCCGAGGACAAGGCGGTCTTCCACCTGATGCGTCAGGGCTTCAATGTTCTGCTGCCCAAGCACCTGAAGCGGCGCAGCCATGCCCGCAAGGTTGATTGGGTGCCGCGTCCGCTGTTCCCGGGATACCTGTTCATCGAAATCGATCCGGCGTTTTCGCCGTGGCGGGCGATCCGCTCGACGGTCGGCATTTTCGACGTCATCCGCTTCGGCGACAGGCCGGCCCCGGTACCGGCCGGCGTGATGGACGAGATCCGCGCACGCCAGGACGCGAACGGCCTGATCAAAACCAGCGAAGGGCAGATGTTCAAGGCCGGCGAGCCGGTCCGCATCCTGCGCGGCGCGCTCGGTGAGTTCGAGGCGCTGTTCGAAGCCACCTGTGACCGGAACCGGGTCACGGTGTTGCTGAGTATCCTCGGCCGGCAAGTCCGGGCGCAGGTCAATAAAGAGGACGTCTTCGCCTCCACTTAAAGCGGCGGCGGCGTTCACCTGTGGTATCCCCCCACTCCGGGTCGTTTCACCCGGAGTGCGGTAGCATGGAAAAATTCCGAACGGCTCGCAGACGCCGGGCATTTTTTGCAGCCCCACCGGCGCTGCATTTTTAGGAACATCGGTATGCGCACTGAAAACAAAGAGGTCTTGTTTCTGATCACGGCGCGCGGCGGTTCCAGGGGCGTGCCGCAAAAAAATCTGCGTCAGATCGGCGGCTTGTCCCTGGTCGGGTTTAAGGCGCGTTCGGCGTTGGGTTCGAAATACTGCGCGCGCTTGATGATCTCCACGGATGATCCGGAAATACAGGCGGAAGCGGCACGCCATGGGGTCGACATCCCGTTTACACGGCCGGCGGCGCTGGCAACGGACGACGCCCGAAGCAATGATGTGATTCTTCACGCCATGGATTTTTTGGAACAGACGGAAAACCGCCGCTACGATGCGATCATGCTCCTCGAGCCGTCGTCGCCCTTCGCGCGCAGTGCGGACTACGATGCGGCGATCGAAATGTATGACCGGCTTCAGGCCAAATGCGTGCTGGGCATGCGCGAAACAGAAGTGAATTCCGTTTTTGTCGGCCCCCTGAGCGAAGACGGCAATGCCCGGCAAATCATCCAAAAGCTCTCGGGCATAAGTGAACTCCGGCGCCAGGCAATGGTCAGCGAATATACGATGAACGGCGCGTTATATCTGTTCGATTGGGACACCATGAGATCAACCGGCACCATATACGGCAATCCGGAAAAGTCTTACGGCTACAGGATGGACCGTTTCCACTCAATCGAGATCGATACGATGCATGATTTGAAACTGGCGGAATTCTTCGTTCGCGAAGGAACCGTCGATATGGCGGATTGGCAATGAGCACAAAAAAACACGACAAAACGACCCCCGCAACCGGCAAGGGCCAGGCGCTGTATGCCGCGGCCCGGAACATCATGCCCGGCGGCACGCAGTTGCTTTCCAAGCGTCCGGAAATGTTTTTGCCGGATCAATGGCCTGCATATTTCGAGAAGGCGCGCGGGGCCGAGGTGTGGGATCTCGATGGGCGCAAGTACTTTGATTTCACCCACTGCGGTGTCGGCACGTCCGCACTCGGATATGCCGACCCGGATGTAAACGCGGCGGTCGCCGAGGCCATATCCAAAGGGACGATGACGACGCTCAATTGCCACGAAGAGGTCGAACTCGCCGAATTGCTCATTGATCGTCATCCATGGGCGGACATGGCGCGTTTCGCCCGGACGGGGGGGGAAGTGTTGTCGATCGCGGTGCGGATCGCCCGGGCCGCGACAGGTCGTGACGGCGTGGCCTACTGCGGATACCACGGTTGGGCCGACTGGTATGTCGCGGCGAACATCAGTGACGACTCCAATCTCGACAACCACTTGTTGGCCGGCATTCCATCCGCCGGTGTTCCCAGCCGCCTTGGCGGCACGGTATTTCCGTTTGCCTACAACGACATTGAAGATTTGCGCGCCATCGTGGCCGCCCGAAAATCGGAGTTGGCCGCCATCGTCATGGAACCGATGCGCACGCTCCCGCCGGCACCGGGTTTTCTCGAGGAAGCGCGCCGGCTTGCCGATGAAGCAGGCGCGGTCCTGATTTTCGACGAAGTCACGTCGGGCTGGCGCATGACGACGGGCGGTATTCACATGACGATGGGGGTTACGCCGGACGTCGCGACCTTCGCCAAATGCATGAGCAACGGTTATCCGATGGCGGCATGTATCGGCAAGCGCGCGGTCATGGATTCGGCGCAAAGCTCGTTCATCTCCAGCGCGTACTGGACCGAAAGAGTGGGCCCCGTCGCCGCTCTGGCGACAATCAAAAAACACCTGGAACTCGATCTTCCGCGGCAACTGATTGCCAAGGGCGAGAAAGTCCAGGCCGGGTGGCGCCAGGCCGCGGATGCGGTGGGCCTGAAGATCAACGTTACCGGCATACCGCCGCTGGCGACCCTGTCCTTCGACCACGCCACGCCCCTGGTGCCGATGACCTTGTTTACCCAGCAAATGTTGGGACGCGGCTATCTGGCCGGCGGCCAGGTCTATTCGATGCTCGCGCATACGGACGACATGATCGACGGCTACCTCGCGAACGTTGCCGAAGTGTTCGGTGAAATCGCCGCCGGCGTGCAGGCGGACGATCTTGAGCAACGCCTGAACGGCCCCGTCAAACATGCGCATTTTGCCCGGCTGAATTAGTGTCGCCTTCGACAAACGCAACGACGCCTGAAGCCGGGAGCGTGCCTCTCAAGTGGCCGATGGAAGATATCCGTGTGTGCCTGGTCGGCTATCACGGTGCGCTTCTCAACCTGGCTGAAGTATTCCGCGCCAACGAGATCGACGTTGTCTGTGTCGTGACCCATATAGATGACCGCACCGGAAAGAAGGAACCTGAAGCGACGCTTTCCAGGTTCGGTTTGTTCGATTCGATGTCGGAAATCGCTGACGTCGCCGGGGCGCCGTTGCTTTGTGTCGAGGACCCCAATTCGCCGGAAGCCCTCGCTTCAATCAAAGAAACCGGGGCGAATGTCGCTTTTTCCGTATCCGCACCGATCCTCAAGGCGGCGTTTCTCGACAATTTCGATGGGTGGGTGTTCAACCTGCACGGCTCGCGCCACTACCGGGGCCGCGCCGGGCTGAGCTGGAATATTCTTAACGGTGTCGTCGATGATTCGGTGGTTCTGCACTGGATCGACCTGGGCATCGATTCGGGCGACGCGGTTTCAGAGGCGCCTTACACATGGCCGGAAAATGCCTATCCTGTTGATCTGTTCCGGGCTCAACGCAAAGCCTACGGCGAGCTTGCTCAGACCTGGATAACCTGCGCAAAGAACGGCAGCATTCCGAAAATCGGGCAAGATACGACGCGGGTCTATCTTCCTTCGCTATATACGGACGACGACGGATGGATTGATTGGAACCGGCCTCCGGCGGAAGCCGAGCGGGTTATCCGCGCGTTCGGCTGGCCTCATGCTGGCGCCTCGGCCCATATGCAGGCGGCCAACCGAAAGACACAACAGCGCATCCACGTTGCCCGCGCGCACATCGCCGAAAGTCCGATGCCGGCGCTTCATTGGCTCGCCAACGGCAGCGTTCTGTCGGCCAGCCGTACGGGCGGAGTCGATGTTGCCTGCGGTGGCGGCGTGTTACACATTGAAAGCTTGCGGACCCGGGACGATGAAGTCCCGGCCGGTGAAATAATTAGAGTAGGAATGCGTATGCGAGGCAAAACATGACGGCAAAAAATCTTTCCAATCTGTTCGATTTGTCGGGAAAAGTGGCTTTGATTACCGGCGGAACCGGCATTCAAGGCCAGCGCATTTCCCGTGGCCTCGCAGCCAACGGCGCCGACGTTGCGATTGTCGACCTCGATGCCGACGCAGCGGAAGATCTGGCCCGCGACATCGCCCAGGAATTCGGTGGCCGCGTGATCGGTATCGCTTGCGATGTCTCAAACCCCGAGTCGGTCCGCGCCATGGTCGACCAGGTAACCGAAACACTTGGCGGCATAGATGTCCTGCACAACAATGCAGCTTCCAAGACAAAAAATCCGGCCGATTACTTCAAGGACTTCGACGAGTTCGAGTTTCAGGTATGGCGCGACATTATGAGCGTCAATATCGACGGTATGTTTTTGATGGCCCAGGCGGTCGGCAAGCAAATGCTCAAGCAGGGACGCGGCGGCAGCATCATTCAAACCGCGTCCACATACGGTGTCGTCGGTCCGGACTTTCGAATCTATGAAGGTTCCGAGTACATGGGGCATACGATAACGACGCCGGCGGCGTACAGTGCTTCGAAAGGTGCTATCGTCGCCCTGACCCGATACCTTGCAACGTATTGGGGCGATAAGGGCATTCGCGTCAACACGCTCGTTCCGGGCGGCATCGAGTCGGGTCAGAACGAAACCTTTCAGGCAAACTACGGCGCGCGCACCCCGCTTGGGCGGATGGCGCATGTCGACGAGATGGTCGGGGCGGTCGTCTATATGGCCTCCGATGCGTCAAGCTACATGACCGGCCAGATGCTTGTCGTCGACGGCGGCTGGACCGCCTGGTGACGCTGAAAACTGAAATCAATAGGAAGGACAGGAACGCAAATATGGACGTGGCTCCTTTTATTATCGGCACCCGAGAGGTCGGCCCGGATGTCGCGCCCCTGGTTATTGCGGAAATCGGCATTAATCACGAAGGCTCTTTCGATAAAGCCATACAAATGGTTGATGACGCCGCCGCCGCCGGATGCGAATGCGCAAAATTCCAGTGCCATGTCATCGAAGATGAAATGATTCGAAACGACGTGATTCCCGGAAACGCAAAAGAATCCATCTGGGACATCATGGATCGGTGTAAATTGACCCCGGAAGAAGATAAGAAGCTGATGGACTACGTGCAGTCCAAAGGTATGATCTACCTTTCTACACCATTTTCCCGGGCCGCCGCGGATCTATTGGAAAGTATGGATGTGCCCGCCTACAAAATAGGTTCGGGTGAATGTAACAACTATCCGCTGCTTGAGCACATTGCGTCTTTCGGCAAGCCGGTCATCCTCAGCACCGGCATGAACGGACTGGACGCGATTGACAGAAGCGTTGAAATCTTCCGCTCCAGGAATGTGCCTGTTTGCATTTTGCAATGCACATCGATGTATCCGACGCCCTACGATCAGGTTCACCTGCGCGCCCTGGATGAACTCAAGCAGCGTTACGATACGAAGCTGGTCGGGCTGAGCGATCACTCTCTCGGTATCCATACCTGCATCGCCGCGACGGCACTTGGCGCCTGCATCCTCGAAAAGCATTTCACTTCGGACAAAACCTGGCCGGGGCCCGATGTGCCGATTTCGATCGACCCTGCCGAACTGGCGGAACTGATCGCTGGCAGCCGCGCCGTTCATATGGCCATGGGCGGCGGCAAGAAGGTCCATGAAGGTGAAGCCCCGACCATTGCCTTCGCCTATGCAAGTGTCGTTTCCATTCGTCCGGTTCGCAAGGGCGAGGCCTTTTCGATGGACAATCTGTGGGTCAAGCGTCCCGGAACCGGCGAAATTCTTGCCGAGCACTTCAAAGACATACTGGGCAAGGTCGCGACTCGTGACATCAATTCGGATGAGCAGATTTCATGGACCGATATCCAATAGGAAACGATGAACTGGCGGGACCGTTCGTCACCTTCATGACGGCGACCCGTGCCGATTTCGGCAAGCTCAAGCCCTTGATCGAACGGGTTGAAGCGTCCGGTAAATTTCATACCGAGATCGTTGCGACGGGCATGCACTTGTTGAAAAAGTACGGCTTTACCGTGAATGCGATTCACAAGGCGGGTTTCTCGAACATCTTTCCGTTGTTCAATCAATCCTCCAACACGATGACCAGCATGGATTTGTCGCTGGCAAGCGCCCTGACGCAATTCAGCCATTACATCAATGAACGGAACCCGGATCTGTTCGTCGTGCACGGCGATCGGATCGAGGCCCTCGCCGGCGCCTTGTCGGGGTCGCTGAACAACGTCCGAATTGCCCACATCGAAGGCGGTGAAGTTTCGGGAACAATCGACGAGTCGATGCGCCACGCAATTTCCAAGCTGGTACATGTGCATTTCGTCTCGAACGACAGCGCCAAGGACAGGCTGTTGCAACTGGGGGAACGCGAAGACTCTATTTTCGTGATCGGCTCGCCCGAAGTGGATGTCCTGCGAAGCAACAACTTGCCGACCTTGGATGAAGCAAAAGAATACTATGAAATCGACTTCGATGAGTACGCCATCTTTATCTGTCATCCGGTAACGACGGAAATAAATCTGCAGGAAAAGAAGATCAAAGCCATTATCAAGGCGCTGGCCCAAACCGGACATAATTATATCGTGGTCCACTCGAACAACGATCTCGGCTCCGATAACATCATGACCGAAGTGAACCACTTCGCGGAACAGCCCAATGTAAAACTGTTCCCCTCGCTTCGGTTCGAGGAATATCTGACGCTCTTGAAAAATGCCCGTTATATCGTCGGAAACTCAAGCTCCGGCGTCAGGGAGGCACCGGTGTTCGGCGTGCCATGCGTCAACATCGGAACCCGGCAGAAAAACCGTGCGGAAAACCACGCCATATTCGATACCCCGGAAGATACGGATGCGATCTATACGACGATCATGAATCTTCCGTCCCGCGTTGAACCCTGCATGTCTTTCGGCGAAGGCGGCAGCGCGGACAAATTTTTCGAGATCCTTCGAGGCGAAGAAATATGGCAGCTTCCGTTGCAGAAAAGCTTCATCGACCGGCCTGTCAGATAACATTCAGCGATTGAGCGCCAGAACAATAGACAACACTGACCTGATGAACGATTCGAGTTCGCAGCCCAAAGCGTCACGGGCTGCGGGATTGAGTGAGATATTCGTAACGCCGCCAAATTTGCGCGCGCGGTACGCGCGTCTTGCGCTGATCGTCGATGATCGGCCGCTCACCGATGAAGCGATTGTCGATCCAGACACATTGATCGTCACGTGCAATTGGCTGTTGGCCGAAGAACTAACGCAAAACGATTACGACTGTATCTATTTTGAACGCGGGTTACTGAACTGGGACATTCCGGAAAAACTTGGCCCGGATATTTTCATTCATTCGAACGGGTGGGTTTACGACGCGTCGAATAAAGACGTCACGGTCATCGACGGCGTTTCCCTGGGCAAGGCCCTGCACGGCGAGATTTTTGTTTGCATGATGAATTTTTACCGGCTCGACCGGGCTTTGCGCCAACTGATCGATGAGTTTTCATGCCGTGAAATTATCTTCTATGAGTTCGCCAGCGAATTGAACGTGCTCTCGAAACCCGAGCGGTGCAGCATCGTCGAGGCCGTCTGCAAGGACGCTCAAATCCTGTTTTCCGACAGAAGCGACGATTCCGACGGACTGTCATCCATCGCCGACCGTGCTTACGCGAAGAAACGGCAGATCGATTTCCGCGAATGCCTGGCAAGGGTCTATGAGCTTTCGTTGTCGGGCCTTTCATCCTTCCTGGCCATGTGGCGGAAGAAGCGCGACAGGGTGCTTGTTCTCGTGAACACAAACCTGCTCGGCGTTTTGCTGACGGGTATCACGCAGAGCGAATGTGCCCCCGTGGTTTCTGCCCGCGCCGCGCCAAAGAAATTCATGCTGATTTGGAAATGTCTTAAGGCCGGCGTTGTGTTCAGCAAACACCAACCCGTCCGGCTCAGCGCAGCCCAAGAAAAAGCAATCGATGACAAGTCGCGGGAAATCGTTGCTTATCTGGAAAACCACCCTTCCCACCTGCCGACGACGCTTCGCCGTATTATCGCGAACCGGATGGCCGCGGACGAGTTGAAGAAAACCTACACGCAAGCCATGGAAGCCGCGGCGGTCTGTGATCGGCATCGGCCGTGCCGCGTCGTCGTCGATGGGGTCAGAAACCCGCCCAATCGGTTTTACTGCGAGCAAGGCAAGAACGCGGGTATCGAGGTCGACTATATCTGGCACAGCCCGCATATCCCGATCGTCGACCGCGTCGATTCGCTTGGCGGGGAGCCGCGGACAGAACCTATGGTCACACGATGTCTTAGTTGGGGCCGCGTAAACGACATGTGGCTGGACGATATCAGCGCCCGTCAACCGCGCGCTCACGTCGGCTCGCCGCTTGCATTGGCACCACGCCGGCAAGGCGCCCTGCAGAAGGCGCCTTCCCAGGGCGCGAACGTGCTCGTCCTGCAATACACGCCGCTGCTCCAGGATCTTCGTGGCTTGAACAGTTACGCCTTCGTGTTCTTTGTCCGCACCGTCAGGATGCTGAAATCCCTCGGCTACAATGTCCGCTTCAAGCTGCACCCCGGTCCAGGCAGGTGGAAGCCGTCCTATTACGAAAATGTCGCGCGCGCCTTCCAGCTCGACTGTCCTCTGTCCAAGTCCGAGCCTTACCAGGAGGCCCTTTCGTGGGCCGACTTCGTCGTCGGCCCTATCCTGTCCGGCGCCATGTTCGAAACCCTTGCGGCAGGCAAGCCCTATTACCCGTTTTTGATCCCCGTCGACAGCATGGACACCCGCTATTACGGCGACTACCCGATCTACGAAACGCCGGAGCAACTGGCGGAGGATTTGAAGGGCAATGTCGTGCCCGACGCCGAAGCGATACTCGAAGAGGTCTATTCGATCCGGTCGATCCCCGACCCCGTGCAACGGTTTTGGGCGACCGTGGCATCAACGCCCGGCCGTTTCGAATCGAAGTAATCGATGATGTCATTTTCTGACCCGCATCGAAAAACGTACCGACGAAATCTTGTGGCTGTTCTCACGACGTGCCGTCGATTGGTGCAATTGCGGAAACGCGGGCACCTCTAACATCGACAAAAACACTTTTTCATCTTATCCGAATAACGGGACCTTCAATCACATGTTAATTGCGGCACCAAGGAGTAGAATGTGCGTTGTATCGTAACCGGCGGCGCCGGATTTATCGGCTCTCATCTGACGGAACGGCTGTTGTCGCACGGGCACACCGTTGCGGTTATCGATAACTGCTCGACCGGACGCCTTGATAACCTGGCGCACCTGAAAGACCAGGACGGGCTGAGCGTTCATGTCGGCGACATCAACGACCCCGCCGTCCTCGGCGCCGCGTTCGACGGGGCCGAGTGGGTATTTCACCTGGCCGCGCTGGCCGACATCGTGCCGTCCATCGAGCAGCCGATGGCATACATGCACGCCAACGTCGACGGCACCCTTGCCGTCCTCGAAGCGGCGCGCGCCGCCGGCGTAAAGCGCTTTGTCTATGCCGCGTCGTCATCGTGTTACGGCATCCCCGATGTCTATCCGACACCGGAAACGGCCGAGACGCGGCCACAGTATCCATATGCGCTGGCAAAATATCTGGGCGAGCAGTGCGTGATGCACTGGTGCCAGCTTTACGGCCTGCCCGCGGTGTCGCTCAGGATGTTCAATATCTACGGGCCGCGGTCGCGGACCAGCGGCACCTACGGCGCCGTGTTCGGGGTCTTTCTGGCGCAGAAACTGGCCGGCGAGCCGTACACCGTCGTCGGCGACGGCACCCAGACCCGGGACTTCACCTTCGTCGGCGATGCCGTGGCGGCCTTCGAGGCGGCAGCGGAATCGAATGTCAGCGGCGAAATCATGAATATCGGTTCCGACAATACATATAGTGTGAACCGGCTGGTCGAGCTGCTCGGCGGCGACGTTGTGCATATCCCGAAACGCCCCGGCGAGCCCGATTGCACCTATGCCGACACCACACGGATCAAGGAACTTCTGAACTGGCAGGCCAAGGTCCCGTTCGAGGACGGTGTCGCCATCATGCTCGAGAACATAGACTACTGGGGCGAAGCCCCCGTTTGGACAACCGACAAGATCGCCGATGCCACCGCCGGGTGGTTCAAATACCTGGATAAGAAATAATATGCCCAATCAGAATTTGACCAGCGTCCGCGATGCGCGCGCGAAAATTAAATCCCTGGCCGACCTGGGAGAGATCGCCGCCGCACTGCGCAACGGCGGCAAGACCGTGGGGCTGTGCCACGGCGTTTTCGATCTGGTGCACCTCGGGCATGTCCGCCACCTGCAGATGGCGCGCAAGGAATGCGATGTTCTGATCGTGACCATCACCACCGACAGCCTCGTCAACAAGGGGCCGGGACGGCCGATCTTCACGGAGAATCTGCGTGCTGAAATGCTCGGCGCGCTGGAGTACGTGGACTATGTCGGCATCTCGCGCGAGCCGTCGGCCGAAGCCGTGCTGGAAATCATCAGGCCGTCGGCATACGTCAAGGGATCGGACTACGAAAACCCGAAGGACGATATCACCGGCAAGATCGTCCAGGAACGCCACGCTGTCGAACGGCACGGCGGACGGCTGGTGTTTACCAACGACATCACGTTCTCGTCGTCGGAACTGATCAACAAATACATGGACGTCCACGACGAGACGCTGCGCGAATTCCTTGAGACGCACCGCAATGACGGCACCGAGGCGGCCATCAGCAGCGCCATCGATTCCGTCGCCAATACCCGGGTCCTGCTGGTCGGCGACGCGATCATCGACGAGTACCAGTACGTTCGCGCCATGGCCAAGGCACCCAAGGAAAACATGATCGCGACGCATGCCAAGTACGGTGAGATTTTCGCCGGCGGCGTGCTGGCCGCCGCCAACCACGTTGCCGATTTCTGTGCCGAGGTCGAGGTGGTGACCGTGCTAGGCCGCAAGAATTCGTTCGAGGAGCTGATCCGCGACCAGCTCAAGCCGAACGTGAAGCTGTCGCCGATCTATCGTGACAATGCGCCGACAACGCGCAAGTGCCGTTACATCGACGATGGGTATATGCGCAAGCTGTTCGAGGTTTACGACTTCGACGATTCGCTGCCGGACGAAGCGCTGGAAAAGCAGATCACGGATATGATCTCGGACCGGATAACGGATGCCGACGTCGTCATCGCCACCGACTTTGGCCACGGCATGCTGACCATGCCGTCGATCGAGGTGCTGATAGAAAAATCGAAATTCCTGGCCGTGAACACACAGACCAATAGCGCCAATCTCGGATTCAATCTGATCACAAAATACCGCAAATGCGACTTCGTGTGCATCGATGCACCGGAAGCGCAACTGGCCTCGGGCGACAGATTCAGTTCTATCGAATCCGTGGTCACGGACAATCTTTCGAAGCGGATCGATTGCAAGAAATTCATCATCACGCACGGCCAGCACGGCTGTGTGGTGTTCGAGGACGGCAAGCCGCCGGCGCGCATTCCCGCCTTCACCCGGACCGTCGTCGATACGGTCGGTGCCGGCGATGCCTTCCTGGCCATTTCGTCGCCGCTCGCCTCGACCGGCACGCCGCTCAATCTTGTCGGTTTCGTCGGCAATGCGGCTGGTGCGATTAAGGTCGGGATCGTCGGACACCGGCGGTCGATCGAGAAAGTGCCGCTCTCGCGCTACATCACAACCCTCTTGAAATAACGGAAACATCGATGTCAAAAAAACAGTGGAAAGTCCTTGTCACGGGCGGTGCCGGCTATGTCGGCAGTGCGCTGGTGCCGAAGTTGCTCGCCGAAGGCCATGAAGTCTCGGTGCTCGATCTTTATCTGTACGGTGAGGACCTGTTCAAGGATTACCGCGACAGTGGCCGGCTCACCGAAGTCAAAGGCGATCTGCGCGATCCCGAAGCCGTGGCGAAGGCGCTTCAGGGGTGCACCGCGGTCATTCACCTCGCCTGTATTTCCAACGATCCGTCCTACGACCTCGATCCCGATCTCGGAAAGTCCATCAACTACGATGCGTTCCGCCCGCTGGTTCAGGCATCGAAAGCCGCCGGCGTCAAACGCTTCATCTACGCCTCATCATCAAGCGTCTACGGCATCAAGGAAGAGGAAAACGTCACCGAGGACATGTCCCTGGAGCCGTTGACCGACTATTCCAAATACAAGGCGCTTTGCGAAAAGGTTCTGGATGAAGAGCGCGCGCCCGGTTTCGTCACCTGCACCATCCGCCCGTCGACCGTGTGCGGCTATGCGCCCCGGCTGCGCCTTGACCTGACCGTCAACATCCTTACCAATCATGCCCTCAACAAGGGCAAGATCACGGTCTTCGGCGGCGAGCAAAAACGCCCGAACATCCACATCGACGACATGGTCGATCTGTATCTGTTCCTTTTGCAGTGCGACGACGAAAAGATCGACGGCAAGATCTACAACGCCGGGTACGAGAACTTCAAAGTCAAGGACATCGCCGAGATGGTCCGCGAAGGCCTCGGCACCGACGTCGAGATCGTAAGCGTGCCGAGCGACGACAACCGTTCGTATCACGTCTCGTCAGAGAAAATGCGCACCGAGTTGGGTTTCACCGCAACGCGCACCGTCGTCGATGCCGTCCGCGATCTGGCAGAGGCCTTTGCCGACGGCCGGGTCCCCGATCCGATGGACGATCCGAAATACTTCAACATCAAGTTGATGCAGGAAAAGAGCATGAAATGACGGTGAGCGCTTCTCCGTCACCGGTGTGCGTCCTTGCTTGCGGCTTGGCTTTGCTCAGCCGCAAAGAAAAAACATCACCAGCGCAGGACACCTCGCGCGATGTGAGTCCACGGCCGCTGTTTGGCAAGAACTCGATCGCCTGAGGAACTTGAAACACAATGCCGATTAAGCCCTACATCATCACTTGTTTCCGGCAAATCTATCGGCTGGCCTTTACGCTCATCGGCCTGCCCATGCTCTATTTGATAGAGCCTTTCTTTAAGTTTCGATTCGGCACGATGTACACGCAACGGATCGGACACCTGGCAGAAAATGCAGAGGTGTTCATTCGACGCATGCAGGTGCACGGCATGCCAAAGCGCACCTTGTACATTTTTTTTGGACTCAACCCATCCAATCGACAGCTTTTCGAAATGTGGCTGCGAACCGACGCCTATCCCGTCCGGTTTATCGAGAGCAAAATCGGCACGTGGCTGGCATTCTCCATACGCCCGATACTTTCGCGCACGCGGTTCTGGGAACGCTATCAAGATACGCACATTGATTATCGCGTATACGATCAAACCGAACCGGTTTTGAGCTTCACACCCGAGGAGGAAGAGAAGGGCCGCCAGGAACTGTTAAAAATGGGCATCGGCGAAGATGACTGGTTTGTCGCGTTTCACGCCCGTGACAACCAATACCTCGAAACCTGGCGCCCTGATCAGAAAGCGCTGTGGAACGAGCGTTTTCAGCTTGCTCGAAACGTCGATGTTCATTCCATGCTCAAAGCGGCGACGCATATTGCCGAAAGCGGCGGCTTCGCAATCCGGGTCGGTGCCGTGGTGGAAAAGCCGCTTCCAAGTGGCATGAACCCCCGTATTATCGACTACGCAACGACGTATCGCAGCGATTTCATGGACATTTATATCGCTGCAAAATGCCGCTTCTTTATCTCTTCATTGTCCGGGATCGATTCGGTCGCGTCCATTTTCAATGTGCCCCTCGTTTCAACCAATCATAGCCCGTACAATTTCAGCCGCTATAACCGCGCTTCGGTTCTGGTTCCCCGGTTGCTGGCAAACCCCCGTAGCGGCGTTCCGGTTCCATACTGGGAAGCACAGGCAAACGGTTATTTCGTGGGCTGGGATCGTGTACACAGCAATCACCCAACCTGGGGCCTATATGAACAACTGCCGTCTACGGATGACGATATTCTGGATGGCGTTAAGGACATACTCGACATCCTGGATGGCCGGCAGCCCCCCGAACAGGCGAGGGAAATTCAGGATATTTACGGCAAGCTTTACCTGTCCCATAAGCCCGATCACGAATGTGCCGGTAAAATCGGCGCGCGGTTTGCCCTTAAATACCGCGAGCTGATTGTGCCGAATGAAATGCATGACCGTTCAATCGGAACAAATAGCGCCAAGGCGTGATTTCCAGGGCAAATAGCCGGCCTTGGTTCCCTACCGCCACACACGATGCAAGACACGAACCAGAAATAATCGGAAACGCTTTGCTGATTGGTCTCGATTTCGACAACACGCTCGCCGGGTATGACCATGTTTTTAGCGACGCTGCGCGAGAACACGGCTTTATCCAGGGTGCATCGCCGCTCTCAAAAACAGAAGTGCGAACGCATGTGCTCGGCCTGAAGGGCGGCGAAAAAAAATGGATGGCCTTACAAGGCGAGGTTTACGGTAAACGCATGCACGGCGCCACGTTAATGCCGGGCGCGGGCGAGTTTCTGAGCGCGTGCAAAAAATACGCCGCCCCCGTGGTAATCGTCAGCCACAAAACGGAATACGGTCATTACGACAACGACCGCGTCAACCTCCGCGAAGCGGCCATGATGTGGATGACGGCGCAGGGATTTTTCGACGCCGACGGCTACGGCCTGAACCGAAGCAATGTATTCTTTGAGAGCACACGAACAGAGAAAATCAATCGGATCGCGCAACTGGGATGCACGTGGTTTGTCGACGACCTGGTGGAAGTGTTCCAAGAGCCGGGTTTTCCGGAAAATGTCAGCAGAATCCTCTATGACGCCTCGGGCGGCGCACAGCCGGACAGCCTGTTCGAGCGACATGCCGATTGGCAAAGCATTGAGCGCGCTGTCTTTGGCCGATGAACAGCCGGACATGAACGGCGTCGAGGCGCATGTTCTCGCTGCCGCGGCCGACATCATCGGGTTTCCGGCGTTGCGCGCACGCCAACTGACCCGTGGCCGTAACAACGTGACCTTGTTGCTCGAAACCGCGGGCGGGTCTTTTATAGCCAAGCACTATCCTCAATCGCCCGATGAAACGCGTGACCGCTTTTTTTCGGAAACCCGCGCCCTTGATTTCATGAGCCGGCACGGTTTCGATTGCACGCCAACCCTTGTCGGTCAAAATCAGGAAGCACGCATCGCCGTGATGACGGCCAACGGCACGCCCGCCGAAACATTCGCGAACACCGATGATATAGAAGCCTGCATTGATTTCGTGAGACATCTCTACGAAGCGCGTGATCACATGGATGCGGATGACCTGCCCGCCGCCGCGGAAGCTTGCCCCGCGCCGGACGACGTCATGGTGCAGGTCGATCAGAGACGACGGCGGCTCGAAGAGGTCACGAACTCGCATGCGGAACTGAAGCGGTTTTTGCAGACCGCTTTTGACCCGTCTCTTGAGCGATACAAAGCCCGGGCCATAAGAATCCTGAAAAGCGCGGGAATAGAATCCAATGATCCTTTGCCGCGCCAACACCAAACATTGAGCCCGTCCGATTTCGGATTGCATAACGCCGTGCGGGCACAGAACGGCTCTCTTGTGTTCGTGGACTTCGAATACTTCGGCTGGGACGATCCGGTCCGGCTCGTCAGTGATTTTCTTCTGCATCCGGGACATGTGCTCGATAAAGCGCAGAAGGATCGTTTCACGGCCGCCTGTAGAAGCATATTTACTGACAACGACACTTTTTTTATGACCCGCCTTAATGCGCTATACCCGATGATCGGTTTGCGCTGGGGCATGATCGTGTTGAATGAGTTCCTGCCCGAACGCATGGCCCGCCGCCGTGCCGCGGGCACCTCGGAAGAAGCAGACGAGATATTCTCTGCTCAACTCACTAAAGCAACGCGGCTGCTGGCCGACATAGAAGCGAGTACAAGGCTTTTGAACAACTGATGGCACACATGTTTTCTGATGAAATGTTTCCGCACTCGCCCCCGCTGGACGAGCGTTCCAAGGATCTGCGCCGACTGGTGATCGATGCGCTCGATGGCGGTGGCCGCGGGCACCTCGGCTCCTCCATGTCTCTTATCGAGATCCTGCGTGTGATCTACGACGATGTCGCACGCCATCGTCCCGATGATCCGGCGTGGGACGGCCGCGATCGATGCATCCTGTCGAAAGGACACGGCTGCCTTGCCCAATATGCCGCCTTGGCGGCGCACGGATATTTTTCAAGGCAGGAGATGCGAACCTTCTGTCATTTCCCGAGCATGCTCGGCGGCCATCCGGAACGCGCCAAGGTGCCGGGCGTCGAGGCCTCCACCGGAGCCCTCGGGCACGGGCTTTCAATCGGCGTCGGGATTGCCCTGGCGGCGCGTATAAAAAAGGCCGATACGCGTGTGTTCGTGGTTATGGGCGACGGTGAAATCAATGAAGGGTCGGTTTGGGAAGCGGCGATGTCCGCGACCAAGCACGGGCTTGAAAATCTGACTGCTGTCGTGGACTACAATAAATTGCAATCATACGGCCGCACCGCCGAAGTTCTGAATATGGAACCGCTGGCGGACAAGTGGCGTGCCTTCGGCTTCGAAACGGTCGAGTGCGACGGTCATGATGTCGAGGCTTTGCGGAAACATCTTTCAACCCCGCTCGGCAACGCAAAGCCGACGATGGTCATCGCGCATACCGTCAAGGGCAAGGGGGTGGCATTCGCCGAGAACGAGCCGACCTGGCACCACAAATCACGTGTACCTGCCGATCAGATTGAGGCCATGTACGCTGCTCTGGCGAAGGAATCCTGATGCGTAAAACCTGCCTGAATATGGTTTTCGAACTGGCCAAGAAAGATCCCCGGATCGTCTTTGTCGGCTCCGATCTCGGGCCTGGCGTGCTGGACGAAATGAAACACGCGATGCCGGAACGTTTTTACATGGAAGGCGTTTCCGAGCAGCACATCATCGGCATGGCGGCGGGTTTGGCGATGGACGGATTCATTCCGTACGTCAATACGATCGCAACATTCATCACCCGCCGCTGCTACGAACAACTGGCCGTCGATCTGTGCCTGCACGATTTGCCGGTGCGCCTGATCGGCAACGGCGGCGGTCTCGTATATGCACCTCTTGGTCCGACACACCTTGCGACCGAGGATATTGCGATTACCCGTGCGCTGCCCAACATGACCGTCGTGGCGCCCGCCGACGCCGAGGAAATGACGCGCTTCATGGCCGTGACGCCGGACTGGCCGCACCCCATATATATTCGTCTTGGCAAGGGCGGCGATCCCGTCATCACCGGCGACCAGCAAGATTTCGAGATTGGCCGTGCCGTGCCCCTCTCGAATGGGAACGATGTCCAGATCATTTCCACCGGTGTTATGTCGAAGCGCGCCCTTGATGCCGCCGATGCATTGAATGCAGAAGGCATATCGACAGGCGTCACCCATCTGCCGACGATCAAGCCGCTCGACTTGGACGCCGTCATTTCGGCGGCTCGGAGCAAGCTTGTCGTCACGCTCGAGGAGCATTTCAAATCAGGGGGGCTGGGCAGCGCCGTGAGCGAGCTTTTGATCGACGGGCATGTCATGCCCGAATTGGGTATCGTCCGGCTTGGCCTCGATGATATCTTCCCGCTGAATTACGGCTCGCAGGACGAACTACTGGAAGCCTTTGGCCTGCAACCGGCCGGCATTGCCGAAAGCATTCAAAAAGCGCTGGATGCCCGGCGCTGAGTGGAAGCGGGAATTATTCCTAGTCGAGAGAAACGTATGTCCGATTACACATTCATAGAACCTGACGCCGCGCACGCAGCAAAAACCTTCATGGATAAAGGGTATATTCTGCAACCGGTCGAAGACATGCAGGCCCTGAACGCCATCCGTGCCTGTGCCGCCGAGCACGCGGCCGTCGCGTTGGGCAGGGGAATCCCCGAAGATATTGACGCCTTTCTGAACGGGTTTCATGAATACATCAGCGTCGATGAGCTGAACGGCGTCAGACTCTCCGTCATTGAAGCGCTCAATCGGCAAACCTGGCTCCGTCCGGCATATTTTGCGTTGGCACGTAACGCGATTTATTCGATCGTCGGCAACGAACTCGCCATGCAGCGCCGCGTCAATCTGTCGATCCAGCTTCCCGACGATCAAAGTTCGATCCTGCCGGTCCATGCGGATGTCTGGTCCGGCGATTCCCCTTTCGAGATTGTCCTTTGGGTGCCCCTGGTCGATTGCCATGACACCAAATCGATGTACCTGACGCCGCCGGGACCTGACCGAAAAATACAAAACAACATGAGCAGCGACTTCAAGGGGTCCAGCGAGGAAGACCTGTTCGCCGCCATTGAGAACGATGTCGAGTGGATGAATGTCCCATATGGCCATGTGCTGGTTTTTTCGCAGACGCTTATGCACGGCAACCGCGTCAACGAAGAGCCCGAGACCCGCTGGTCGATGAACTGTCGCTTCAAAAGCCTGTTCTCTCCTTATGCGGACAAGCGGCTGGGTGAATTTTTCGAACCCATCACCATGCGCGCGGTCACGGAAATGGCCCTAGATTACAACCTGCCACAAGGCTTCGGCGATGAATGACCGCCCTGCATCGGCCAGACATGGCCTTCGCGGCTATATCGGGTCGCGCTCGTATTATGGATCACGCGCGCCGCAACATGTGCAAAATCTGGTTATCCGGAATTTCTGCACCAGGCTGGACAAACAGTTTTTGCTGAGCGCGACCGAATACGCGATGGAAAATTGTTATATGATGCTTGAGCGGGTTTTCGACGAACTGCCGTCCGTCGAGGGGGTCGTACTTTACAGCTTGTTCATGATGCCCGCCGAGCACGAGCGGCGCGCCAAACTATGGGATAAACTGCGCCGTCATGGCGGTACCGTGTATGCCGCCGTCGAAGACTACACGGTGCAGACGGAAGACGACAT
Source organism: Thalassospiraceae bacterium LMO-JJ14 (assembly GCA_021555105.2). NCBI lineage: Bacteria > Pseudomonadati > Pseudomonadota > Alphaproteobacteria > Rhodospirillales > Thalassospiraceae > Thalassospiraceae bacterium LMO-JJ14. The sequence continues at coordinate 541,708 of CP134604.1, read as the reverse complement.
CCAACGGATCGAAACCATCTGGCGGCTTCACTTGACGATGCCGCATTGCCCGAAAGGGATCGGACGCCATGCAGGAAATTGATTTTCTCGGCAAACTGCATACCGCCACCAAACGCGATTACGTCCAGCGTGTCGTCGAACACGACAAGGCGGAATGCGCGTCCGTGGCGCGGCAGTGGGGATATGACTATTGGGATGGCGAGCGGCAGTTCGGTTACGGCGGCTACTCGTACGACGGCCGCTGGCGCGTGGTCGCCGAAGAAATGGCGGCTCATTACGGGCTCAAGGCAGGCGACCGGATTCTGGATATCGGCTGCGGCAAGGCTTTCCTGTTGTATGAATTCACGCAGGTTGTTCCTGGCATAGAAGTGAGCGGCATCGATATCTCTGCCTACGGAATCGAAAACGCAAAAGAGGAAGTGCGGCCTTTTCTGAAGGTTGGCGACTGCCAGAGCCTGCCGTTCGAGGACAATTCATTCGATTTTGTTTATTCGCTGAACGTGTTTCATAACCTTCGAAATTACGAGTTGGACGCAGCTCTCAAGGAAATGCAGCGGGTGCGGCGCAAAGATGCATACTTGTGCATAGAGTCCTACCGTAACGAACGCGAAAAAATGAATCTGCTTTACTGGCAGCTCACATGCATGAGCTTTATGAGCACGGACGAGTGGATCTGGGAAGCTGAACGTGCCGGGTATGACGGCGACATCGGATTTATATTTTTCGAATGAGGCAATTGAACAAATGGGGCCTGCGTTGAAAGCGCCGAATACACACCTCGAGTTCTATCTTGAACGCGGCGTCTCGCCTGTCCACCAGGATATTTCCGATCTGGCGCGCCACCTCGACCGCCGCCGGTCGTTGTATCGTTCCTTAGGTGTGCTGCCGAAACTGATTGAGGGCGCGCGCGTTCTGGAAGTTGCCCCCGGGTCGGGGCACAATAGTATCTTCATCGCATCATGTAAGCCGCAGCAGTTCACGATGGTGGAGCCAAACCCCGTCGCGGTGCGCGAGATAGAGGAACTGTACGGTCAACTCGATATTGAGCACACGACACCGGATGTCGTGCAAGCGCGCCTTGAGGACTTTACCCCGGATCATCCCTTCGACCTTGTCATCTGCGAGGGGTGGCTTGGATCGGCGGCGCACGAGCAAACCATGCTCACCAAACTTGGCGGCTTCGTCTGTCAGGGCGGGGTGCTTTGCGTTTCGCTGGTATCGCCGATCGGGCTGCTGGCAAATACGCTAAGGCGAATTCTTGCCGTTCGGCTTTGTCCTGACGGTGCGATGGAAGAGCGGCTGGCGCCCCTTCTTGCAGCGTTCGGCCCGCATCTTGCGACCCTTGCGGATATGTCACGCCCGCACGAAGACTGGATCGTCGACAACATGATCAACCCCGCCTGGTACGGCGTTTGTCTGACGCCGGCAATGACCGTTAAGGCACTGGAGCCGTCCTTCGATCATTTCGGTTTTTCGCCAAAGTTCATTTGCGACTGGCGTTGGTACAAAAGCCTCTATGGAGGGCAGCGCCGTTTCAATTCGGTGTTCCTCGAGAGCTTTTATAGCGCCGCTCATAATCTTTTGGATTACAGAGAAATCAAAAACAGCGCCCACCCCGATCATGCCCGCGAGATTGAAGCCGCCTCAACCGACCTTCTCGAGGCCGCCATGTCGTTCGAGTACAACAACGGCAGTGAATCCGAACTCCTCGCGGCCTTGGCGCGCATCCAGGCCGCGGTGCAGCCCGTTTCCCCGAACGCCGGCGCGGCGGTCGCCGAGACCATCGCGGCCTTTTCAAAGCCCGCGATTACGCCCGCCGATGTTGCCGGCATGACCGCCCTCGCGCCGTTCTTCGGGCGCGAAATGATGTATGCCTCTTACACAAAAGAGCGCTGATAACGAAGCCCGGGATGCAAAAGCCATGAACGACGACCAGACCAAAGAGCCGCAATATAACGTGTGCGTAGAGCTGCGTGAAAAACAGGGTCTGCCGCGATTCGGCCTGATGAGCGGATACGTCTGGCACGACGACCCGAAGCGCCTGGTGTTCATGCTGTCGCGTTACAAATTCGTCAGCAAAATGCTTGGGGGGCGCGACAATGTTCTTGAAGTTGGATGCGGCGACGGTTTCGGATCGCGTATCGTTCGCCAGAGCGTCGGGAAGTTAACCGGCATCGATTTTGATCCGGTTTTTATCGAGGACGGCAAACAGATCGTCGACCCAAGGTGGCCCGTCGAACTTGCCGTGCATGATATCATGGACGGCCCCGTAGACGGATCGTTCGATGGGATTTATAGCCTCGACGTGATGGAGCATATTCCGGCGAGCAACGAGCATCGCTATATCGAAAACCTGCACGCCAGCCTTAGCGGCAACGGTATCTTGATTGTCGGAATGCCGAGCCTGGAATCGCAAAACCATGCCTCGCCGGCGAGTAAAGCGGGCCACGTGAACTGTAAATCGGGTCTGGATTTAAAAGCCGCTTTTGAGGCCTATTTCGATTCCGTGTTGCTTTTTTCCATGAACGACGAAGTCGTTCATACCGGTTTTCATCCGCTTGCCCATTACCTTTTTGTGATCTGCAGCGCCAAACGGACGTCCCCCCATACGCAATGAAGCGGGTTTTGATTATTGGCGGCGATAGCATGATCGGCGCGGCGTTGGCCGGGAATTTGGAATCTCACGGACACCATGTCGCCCAGACCACACGCCGGCAATCGCCGCTGAGCGAGGCGATATATCTGGATCTCGGTGCTTCGCCGGATACCTGGCCGGCTTTCCCAAAGGCAGATACCTGGGTTTTAACCGCGGCGATATCGCGTCTGGCAGCGTGTAAAGACGATCCAAAGGGGAGCCATCGCATCAATGTCGGGGCGGTCGAACACCTTGCCGCGCGCGCCGACACGAATGGTGTGCACCTGATCTATTTATCCAGTGACAAGGTTTTCGACGGCAGCATACCGCAACGTCAAACCGCAGATGCCGTCTGCCCCATGAGCGAATACGGCCGCCAAAAAGCCGAAGCCGAGAAAATCGTGGCCGCGAAAACAGGGAACGGCCTTGTCATTCGGCTGACCAAGGTTCTGGCCCCCTCGGATACCCTGTTCAGAACATGGCGGGCGGCCCTGTTGGCGGGCCGGAAAATCGAAGCGTTCACCGATAAGACGCTGGCACCGTTATCATCACACGCCGCCGCCGATGGCATTCGCCGCGCCATCGAAACGTCACTCTGCGGCGTTCATCATTTTTCCGGTCCCGATGACGTCACTTATTTCGAAGCCGCCCAGCAGTTGGCGCGGCTGATCGGCGCAAGTGCCGATCAGGTCATCCCTGTCCGGGCCGTCGATCGCGATGTTCCGGCCGAGGATTGCCCGCCATTTACATCGCTCGATACCGGAGAAACGTGCACCGCGTTAGATCTTGCATTCGACCCGCTGGACCGGGTGCTTGAACAGTTCAACCGACTTGGCGAAAGTCCGATAAATTCCAACAGCTGACGATACATCCCTAACCTGTCACGTTTGCAGCGCGGCTTTACGTGCGCTCGGGCAAAATACTGCCATCGCCGCGGTGACGTCGGATTGCCGCCCGTGGCCGGAACCGATAACACTGGCCTGCTGTCCCTCATGCGGTCTGGTACAGAAATGCACCTCCGCGTCCTGGCAGGAAAGTTGCCGGAACATTTACAGCAGCTATACGATGTATCCGCAAAGCGACGGTAAGGAGCAGGTATCTTTCGATCTTTCCGGGCCGCTCGCGAGCGAACGCTCGATGCGCGTCGTCGAGGCGCTTTTGCATCAGGATACGCTGAATGAGACCGGCGCTTTATTGGATATCGGATGCGGCAATGGCAACATGCTGCGCAGCTTCCATCGAATGTTTCCGCAATGGTCCTTGTCGGGTCTTGAATGGGATGAACAGCACGCCGAAGCTATAAGGGCCTTGCCGCAGGTCGGCAATTTTCACACCGACCTGAAAAACGTAGGGACAGAAAGATACGACCTGATTTCGATGATTCACTTTCTTGAACACATTCCGAACCCAAGTGAATACTTGCGAACGCTCTCGACGTATCTGCACGACAACGGCCGGGTTTTCATTCAGGTGCCCAACCTCGGTGAAAACCCGTTCGATCTTGCCATCTTCGATCACTGTTCTCATTTTACGGCCGATAGCATAACGGAGATTCTCGGCCGTGCCGGGTTCGTCATAGAATGGATTTCCGATCGTGTCGTTTTCAAGGAACTGTCGGTGCTCTGCCGCCTGGACAGCCCTGAAACGACAGCCCGCCGGGCGGGCGCCGATAATGCCCTTTTGATCGCCGAAAGCGCCCTGGCGTGGCTTCACGAATTCGCCGAATGCGCGAAATCCGAGGTTTCAAGCGGTCCTTTTGCGATCTTCGGAACGGCGATAGGGGCTTCCTGGGCGGTCAGCGAGCTTGGCCGGCTGCCGGATTATTTTATCGACGAGGACGTGAGCCGGATCGGCAACTGGCATCTGGGCCAGCCCATCATTTCGGTGGACAGTGCCTCGTCGGGAGTAAAAGTGCTGGTGCCGCTGGCACCAGAGGCGGCCAGAAATGTCGCAGAGCGACTGCGCAGTCATGGCTTGCAGGTGATCCACCCCGGTTTAGCGAAAGCACAAAACAGCGTTTAACCCCGAGCATTATGAATGCCCGGAGGGCCGATCAATCCAGTTCGAGTCAAAGAGCGGACACCCGCAACAATGCACGTCATGCGCCTCGATGTTCCGCCCGTCGCCGGCGCATGGATTCCTTGTCTTAGCAAGCAACGCTAAGCCGTTTAGAAACAGCAGACAGCCCCCGGATAATTAATGATCAAAGATTTTTTAAAGCTTATATCCGTTATCGACCGTTCGACGCGAAACCAGGCATTAGTCGTTCTTTTGTCGATGTGGGTCGCGATGTTCCTCGAGACGATCAGTATCGCGACGATATTTCCATTCGTCGGCATGCTCAGCGACCCGAGCGAATTGCCAACGGCTGTTTCGCGGTTCAATGAGTTTTTTCCGATTTTCGACCTGATGGATAAGAATAATATCCTGATGGCCTTGGCGTTTTTGCTATTAGGGCTGTTTGTACTTAAAAACTTCTTCCTTTTAACGGTACATTGGATACAGGCTAAGTATACTAAAAATAATACAGATTTAGCTGCGCGTAAGATGATGAATTATTATATGTACGCGCCCTATACGCTGCACATTGAACGCAACTCCGCGGATTTTTTCGAAAACATCAACAGCGCGTGCCGACAAGCTTTTGGCGGGGCATTGATGAGTTATTTAATTCTTCTTTCCGAAAGCATGGTCGTTTTGGGCATGCTTTCTTTCCTATTGTTCGTTGATTTTTTCATCACCTTATTCATTGTGGCGACGCTTTCCGCGCTCATACTTGTTTATTACGCAGTGTTCAGAAAGCGGCTGATTGCGTGGGGCAAACGTGAAATCGAGGCACGAAAAATTGCTTTGAAATCATTACACCATGGTCTTGGAAGCATCAAAGAGACGCGCGTACTGGGGAAAGAAGACTTTTTTGTCACGTCATTCAGCCGGGCTTTTGACGACACCCTGAAGTTCACATTCATTCGCCAAATCATGGCGGTCATTCCGCGCTTATGGATCGAGACAGTGATTGTGTCGTTCGGGCTTATGGCCATTCTTTATTTCGCCATGACGCTGGACGAGCCCACATCGATATTCCCCTATCTGTCTGTTTACGCTGTCGCCGCTATGCGCCTTGTCCCCTCAGCCAATCGGATAATCGGCGCAACGAACGTCATCAACAACTCAAGAGAATCCATCGAGATTGTCGCGGAAGATATTTCAGCGGCCAAGGCTCTGCCCACGCGCAGACCCGAGAAACCGGGCTCGTCCAAAACTTTCACCGGGAAAATTGTCTTTTCAGACGTCAGCTTCCGATACCCCAACGCCGACAGAGATGCCATCAAGTCGTTGAACTTTGATATCGCCGCGGGCACGTCGATCGGCATCGTCGGAGCCTCGGGCGCCGGCAAAACCACGATCGTCGACTTGTTGCTCGGCCTTTTATCGCCGACGAAAGGCCGGATCTTGCTGGACGAATACAATCAAAAAGAGGTGATTACAGAATGGCAGCAGCACGTGGGTTACGTGCCGCAGACGATTTATCTGCTGGATGATACCATCCAGAACAATATCGCACTGGGGATTGAAGAAGCCGAGATCGACAACGAGGCGGTCGATCAGGCAATCAAGCTCGCCCGTTTGAGCGATGTCGTGGCAGATTCCCCGAAAGGGAAGCACACCGTGATCGGCGAAGGCGGCGTTCGGCTTTCTGTCGGACAAAGGCAGCGCATCGGCATCGCGCGGGCGCTCTATCGAAATCCCGCTGTGCTGATTTTTGACGAGGCGACCTCTGCTCTCGACAACGAAACGGAGTCGGAAGTCGTACAATCCATTGACGAACTCAAAGGCTTGAAAACGGTGATCCTGATTGCCCATCGCCTAAGCACCATAAAAAACTGTGACCGCTTGCTGGTGATGAAAGACGGAGAGCTGGTGGGTGTCGGCCCGTTTCAGAAGCTCCGCGAAGAGAATGAGGTTTTCAAGAACCTGGCTTCCTTCGCTCATATTTAATGTACGCGAGCGTCTCGGCTTCGTTTCCGGTTTGAAACTTCGAAATTAAGGTCCTGCTCGTACTGAAAGACCGCTGATGGATTACGCAATCTCAAATATTGCCTTGCCGGCATATGACCACATCAAGGACCTGCATAAGCTCGCGCAAATCGGCTACCGGGGTCTTGAAGTCGCGCCAAGCCGGGTTTGGCAAGACACATGGCACGATCTTTCATCCGCAGATGTTGCCGCCTACAGGCAGGCCGTCGAAGACGCCGGGCTTGTTGTCGTTGGATTGCATTCTCTTGTTTTCGATCACCCCGAGCTGCAGTTGTTCGGCGATGCGGCGTCGGCCCGCGCAACGCAGGATTTCATGGTTCATCTTTCCGGCCTGTGCCGCGATCTCGGCGGGCGCACCCTGATCTGGGGCGGCGGTCGCCGGCGCGGCGAGGTCCCTGCCGATACGGCGACGGAGCGGGCGATTGCCTTTATGGATACGCTTTGCGAACGCACCCGCGATCACGGCACCGTCTTCTGCTTCGAGCCGCTGGGACCGAAGGACTCGGATTTCGTCAACGGTGTGGTGGAAGCAAAAGCCATTGCCGATGCCGTCGGACGCGACAACCTGAAGATACAGATCGACGTCAAGGCACTCGTCGACAACAACGAGGTCGATCCCGGCATCGTCGATACGGTCAGGGCCGATCTGGTCCATGTCCATGCCAATGAGCCCGGCCTTGATGTGCTGGGCGCAAGCGGCAGTATCGATCACGCGCGCATCGGCGCCATGCTTGCGGATATCGGCTACGATGCCTTTGTCTCGGCCGAGCAACGCATGCTCTCCGAAACGGCATACATGACCGATGCCACGAAAAGCTATGAACAACTGAGGCGGCATTATCATGGATAAAAAGCTAGGCACGTATCCGATCGCCGACGGCGCGGACGCGGCAACTGCAATCGCTAAGGATGCCCTGTCATGACAACCTTCACACGACCGGACTGGACGCCCAGCGTTGCCGATGGCATGCGCATCCTTGTCACGGGCGCCAGCGGCGGACTGGGCAGCGCACTTGTCGAGATGCTGCTGAATGGAAGCGACTGCATCATCGGCGCGCACGGCGCCTCGAAACGGCCGAAATCGGACAGCGATCGGGTCATTGCGCTACAGCGTGAATTTACGGATGACGCAAGCTGCCGCGAAACGGTCGATGCCTTCGCCGATGCCGCGGGCGGCATCGATGCGCTGGTCGTTCTGTCGGGTTCGATCCGCCACACCGGCCACTGGAAGGACATCAGCGGCGAAGGCTGGTCGCGCGAAATCGACGTCAATCTGAACCAGCCGTTTTTTCTGGCCCAGGCCGCTATGAAGCATATGACGGCGGCAGGCGAGGGCGGGCGGATATTGCTGACCGGCACCGAATCCGCTCTGCACGGCGGATCGGCAACCTCGTTCCCGTACGCCGTCGCCAAGCGTGGCACCGAGTGCATGGTTCAGGGCCTGGCACGCGAAGGCGCGCCCAGCGGCGTTCTTGTAAACGGTATCCGCTTCGGATACATCGAAAGCGGTTTTCACCAGCGCTGGCACGACCGCACGCCGGAGCAAATGGCGGAACGCGCCGAACTGGTGCCGCTCAAAAGAGGGGGCCATGTCGATGAAGCGGCGGCCCTGATGACATATCTTCTTTCCGACTGGGCCGGCTTCATCACCGGCCAGATGATTCCGCTGACCGGTGGGGATTGGCTGTAAGATGAAAAAATTTATCCTTTCAATATGTGACCATCCGATATTCGGCAGACTGCTCGGCGCCTTTGGGCGGGCGACACATAAACGTGAATATCTGCTGGGTCTGCGCAATCCGTTTCACCTGTCGACGTTCGTCATAGAACGCGAAGACAGTCACTACATCACCAATGCCGACAGCTACCTGTTTCTGAGCTCCCCCCAGGGCGCGCGCATGGCGTTTGACGGCAGCGACTATGAAACCGATATCTCGTTCCTGATGCGCAAGCTCGTCCGCCCGGGCGATGTCGTGCTCGACATCGGCGCCAATGTCGGCCTGCACACGGTCTTCCTTTCAGGGCTTGTCGGCAACGGCCGCGTCATTGCCTTCGAGCCTGTCAGTGAGATGGCCGACAGGCTTTCCGCAAACTGTGCCTTCAACCGTGCCGACAACGTGACCCTGATCCGCTCGGCGCTGGGCGAAGAAACGGGCGAGGCAACGATTCAGGCCAATCTGGGCGACCCGGGCATGGAAGGCACCAATTCGATGATTGCATCGGTCCATGTCGCCAATCGCCCGGACCGTTATGAGGAACGCACCATATCGGTAAAACGCCTGGATGATATCGCCGCCGGTCTCGGGATTTCCGATCGCATCAATTTCGTCAAGATCGATACCGAAGGCTTTGAGCCGATGGTCATACGCGGCGCGCTCGAGACGCTCCGGAAAACCCGTCCTGCACTGTTGGTCGAAGCACATTCAAATCGACTGAAGGAAGTCGGTCTGAACTTTGGCTGGTATACGGAAACTTTTGCGGATTATCACATCTACATCATTCATCCGGTGACCCCGGCTAATCCGTTCCTGAACCTGCAGCCGCTCGAAGGCGAGCCGCCGGAAATTGCCGTCAATCTTCTGTTGTTGCCGAAACTCATCACGTCGTGAGGGGCTGCCGGCTCTTATTGTGAGCGTTATTCTGACCCATGATCCGGATGTCTACGCCCGGTCCGATCATCGGCTGTCCATCGATATGCAGGGGCTCCCTCCGCCAACAATTCCCGATATGGCGGACCGGCTGGAGAACGCTTTCGATGCCGCCTACGCACCATGGCGGGTGGCAGCCCTTGCATTGCAAAGCCAGAAAACGTCGGCGCTTGCCCACATGCCGACGATGAGCACGTATGCTTCCGATTTCGGTATGATGCTGGCATGGGTCTCTGTCGTACGTGAACTGGCGAACGATTCGGCGGAAACCTGCGTCGCGTGTAAAGATCCCTGGCTATACAGAGCACTTTCCTTGTTGCCTGGTGTTAAAGCCGATCCGGCGCCGGGGATAGCCGCGCAGCGGCTCCGGTTTTTTTGTCGTGGCATCCTGGCCAGAACACGGGCCTCCCTCCGCTGTCTCGGCGCACGCATCGGGGCCCGCCATCACCGGGACTGTGCCGTGCAGGAAAACTGGATCCTCGTATACGGCCACCCCGACAGCAACGCCGATGGCGAGGATGCCTATTTCGGCCGGTTGATGCGCGAGATTCCGGGCCTCAAGCGGCTGATGCATACGGACTGCCGCGCCGATTACGCGCTGCGGCTCGCCGCTGACGGACGAACACACTCCCTGCATGCGTGGGGATCTGTCATGACCGCGCTGACACTGCCGTTTCAGCGCTGGCGGCCGGATACTTCGAAACTCGACGCCGTGACCGCGTGGCTCGTCAAGCGCGCCGCCGCGATTGAAGGCAGTGGCGGGTCCGCCGCCATGAGCCGCTGGCAAATGACGTGTCACGCGAACTGGCTTAAGGAAGCCAATCCGAAAACCGTTGCCTGGCCCTGGGAAAACCATCCGTGGGAACGCGATTTCGTCCGCCAGGCCAGCGCCAACGGCACACAGACACTGGGCTATCAGCACACCGTAGTCGGCCGGCACATGTACAATCAGGGTAGCGACGCCAACCTGGATGGGCTGGACAGCATACCGGCGCTTATTCTGCTGAACGGACCGGCATACCGGGGCGATCTGGCGGCGCGGGGCATTCCGGACGCGCGCATGCAGATCGCCGGATCGCATCGCATCGGTGCCCGCAACCTGCCAAAGTACGATCCCGACGGACCGGTTTTTCTGGCGCTTTCCAATAATCCGGCCTTCGCCCGCCAGATGATCGACGCCGCACGGCCGCTGGCATCGTCCGGGCAGCCGTTTATCGTCAAGGATCACCCCTTGAGCCCGTACCCGGTCACGGAAAGCGAACAGTTCGGCTACACCCGCGCCCCGATTGCCGAGCTGCCCGCGATCCGCGCCCTTATATATTGTACCGGCACTACCGGACTGGAGGGATTGCTGGGCGGCGTACCGACGATCCGCTTCGTGCCTGACGGTGGCGTCGCGCTGGATATCCTGCCCCGGAACCAGCCTGACGGCATGCAGCCGCTGTCCGTTAGCGCCGCCGGCCTGTCCCAGGCATTGCAGAACCCGCCCGAAGCGGTTAATCACCCCTCGCAGACCCTGTTTCCGCCGCCCGATATGGAGCTCTGGAAACGCCTGCTGAACGATGATCAACGAACGGACTGAACAAGTCGCATGAACACATCCCTGAAAGTCGCCCTGATCGGTTGCGGCCGCATCGCCGGACATCACTGCCGCTCCATCGCCGAAGTAGATGGCGTCGAACTGGCCGCCGTGTGCGATCTGGACATCGAAAAAGCCGACGCCTATGCGCAGGAATTCGGCGTCCCCGCGTTTACTGATTACCGCCGGATGTTCGACGACGTACCGGCGATCGACATCGCCGCCGTGATCACACCCAGCGGCATGCATTACGAGCACGGCCTCGAGGTCATCCGGGATTTCGCCAAGCATATCGTCATGGAGAAGCCGACCTTCATGCGGCCGGGACAGTTACACGACGCCTACGCCGCCGCCGATGCCGCGGGGGCGCGTATCTTCCCGGTGTTCCAGAACCGTTACAACAAGGCCGTGCGGCGCGTGAAACAGGCGCTCGAGACGGGCGAGCTTGGCGACATCCGGACGGTCTCCGTGCGGCTCCGCTGGTGCCGGCCGCAGCGCTATTACGATCTGGCGCCGTGGCGCGGCACATTCTCGCACGACGGCGGCGCACTGACCAACCAGACCATTCATCACGTCGACCTGCTCCGTCATCTCGGCGGCGAGGTGGCCCGCGTCAACGCAACCATGCGCACGCTGGGCGCCGATATCGAGGTCGAGGATACGACCGCGGCCACGCTTTCCTATGTCGACGGTGCCGTCGGCACGCTGGAATCGACGACCGCCGCACGGCCCGACGATTTCGAAGCTTCGATTTCGTTCGTCTGCTCGGAAGGTCTGGCACAGATCGGCGGCATCGCCGTCAACGAGCTGCAGATGTTCACCCCCGATCCCGATGCCTGCGCGGCCAACTCCGAGGACTTCAAGGGGATCGAGGGCCACGGCGCGGTTTACGGCTTCGGTCACACCGAAATGTACCGTGACATCGTCGCCGATTTCCGGGGCGATGCCGTCTATCCGGTTCAGCGCGAGGACTGCCTGAAAACGCTGGAGCTATTGCACGCGTTTTATCGCTCCGACGAAGCCGGCGCATGGGTCGATGTTGCCTCTGGCGGCGAATCGGCGCGGCTCGGCCGTCCCGACGATGCGATTTCCGATTTGTACCGGACGCCGCGAATTTGAGCGGACGCTGAATGTCGGCGTCGGCGCGGCGCCAATAAATGTATAAGGCACATGTGGGAAACGGCATTGGTAAGATGCAAACAGACCGTTCCAATTTCGGGTAAACAGGATTGGCAATGCGTGGAATCATTATAGCAGCAGGGCGGGGCATACGGATGGCGCCGCTGACCAGGGAGCGTCCGAAATGTCTTTTGCCGATCGGCGAGCGGACTTTGCTCGATTTTACCGTCGAGCGGCTACGGGCTAACGGCTGCGAGGAAATCGTCATCATTACCGGACACTGCGCCGACGCCATCCAGCGCGATGACCTTGTGCGGGTGGAAAACACGAATTTCAAAGACAACAACATCCTTCATTCACTGATGTACGCCAAACCTTACATCGAAGGCGACGTGATCATCACTTACTCGGATATTTGGGTTGAACCGGATATTTACGAAACCCTGTGCGCCGCCTCGGGTGATATCGTTATCGCTGTCGACAAGGACTGGGAGCCTTATTATCAGGGACGCACCGAGCATCCCCTGTCGGAAGCCGAAAGCGTCGTCGTCGGGCCGGACGGCGGTATCGTGAGAATCGGCAAACACCTGACGGCCGACGACGCATCTGACATGCTGTTTGGCGAGTTCCTCGGGTTGTGGCGCATGACCCCGGACGGGGCCAGGCAGTTCGTCGATATGTTCGAGCAGATCGAAGCCCGGTTGACGCTTACAGAGCCGTTCCAGAACGCAAAGGAATGGCAAAAAGCCTACATCACCGATATATTGCAGGAAATTATCGACAACGGCGGCGCCGTTTCTTCCGCTTTGATCGAAAGAGGTTGGGCCGAACTGGATACCGTGCAGGATTATGAACGGCTGCCTGGTATTACGGTGCGGCAACGCATGTTTGAATTGACTAAATATTTAGGAAGTCATGATGTCTGACGTCAAAAATGGGTATGCAGAATTACTCGGCGCCCGTATTTTGAGCGAGGCGAACGATCTGAAGCGGACGCCCGATGCACTTGCCGGTGAAATCGGTATCTCTGCCGAAACCCTGAGCAATATTATCTCCGGTGCCGCCGGGGCCAGTGCGGCAGCGGATATCCTCCACAAGATGTCGCGGACTTATCCCGTCAGCATTGCAGACCTCTGGCTCGACGATGACGACACAAATGACGGCGTGCGCGTGATGCGCGCGGCTGAAAGCGAAGCGTCCTCGCGCGTTTTCGACCGCGACGACCGAAACGGCGATAAAACGCCATACTACGAATATCGCGATACGGCGATGAGCCGCCTCGGCCCTTTCAAGCCGGAATGGATCAAAGAGCTCCGAACCGTCAGTGACAACGACCCGTATAATCCGGACGTCGCCTATAACCACGGCCACCTGATGCATCAGTGCACGTTCTTTATCGGGGCAGTTAATTTCTACTATGAAATTCGCGGCAAGCGTTACTGCTGCGAAATGAATACCGGCGATTCAAATTATATCACCCCGTATGTGCCGCACAGCTTTGCCAGCCGGGACCCTGACAATCCGGGCTTGATCATCGCGGTGACATATGGCGGTTCATTGCGCCGCTGTCTTGGCGAATTCGCAAGGATGGATTCAGATACTGCCGCACATTTTGCCGGCGATTTGAGGAACCCCGAAATCAGGCTGAATCTGCTGCACCGGCGCCTGGCTGCCGAGATGCTGGACCTTCAGACATTCCGCACAAAACTACTGGACTGCGGCATGGATGGGGACACCGTGAACGCCATACTTGAAACCGGCGACATCCCCGCCGCGCAGCTTAAGCAGGTTGCCGATATTCTCAACGTTCGCGCCGCAGACCTGATGAGCGAGCTGATGACCCCTGAGCAGGAGGTCGTTATCTCCTACGCACGCGATGCCGAATGGCGGAACTATCCCGCCAGCAACGAGCCCGCGTACCGGATTGCGCCTTTGGCCCGCACCCCGCATCAGTCCAACCTGAAGGGCTTCGATCTCAAGATCATGAATCAGGGCGGTGCCGAGCTGATCCACTCGGGTCACCAGTATATTTATAATTACGGCGAAACCCCTGCGGCGATCCGCTGGGCGGACGGCTTGGAAGAAACCCTGGAGACCGGCGATTCAGCCTATATCCGGCCCGGCGTTTCGCATTCATTCGCCCAGACCGGGAATGACAGTCAAGCCGCAGAGCTTTGCGTCCTTCGCGTCCCCGGCCTGATGACGGACGAGGTTTTTGCCGAGTTTGCCGCCTACAATCCCGATCAGCGCGATCGCTTGTTCTTTGAAACAAAAGTGTGGTTTTAACTTAATGAGACCTTTCGTTACGCCGACGGTTATTCACCAAGGTCACGTCGCTGAAATCATACCAAGCTTGATCCGGGAAAGGTCCTGGGCCCTCGTCACCAGCCAGGGCTGGCTCGACCGCTCGAGCCTGCAGCCCTTTCTGAACGCGCAGGGCGCGCCGAAAGCCGTCATCTCAGATGTGCATGAGAACCCCAAGCTTTCAGAAGTCCGCGCCAGCTATGAAAAGTTCCCGGATGTCGATTATGTCGTCGCCATCGGCGGCGGCAGCGTCATGGATGCGGCGAAAGGGGTTGTCGCGCTGAAGGGGCTGAACGGCGACATGGATGCCTTTTGGGCGCACCTGCGCGATGGCGCGCCGCTGCCCGACGACCTCGAAGCGACACCGATTATTGCCGTCCCGACGACGTCCGGTACGGGCTCGGAAGTAACCCGATGGGGGACCATCTGGGGTGACGATCTTATCAAGTACTCCGTCAATCACCCGGCACTATATCCGAAGTATGCCGTTCTCGACCCCGCGCTTTGCGTCAGCATGCCGGCGCACCTGACGGTCGCTTCCGGTCTCGATGCGCTCAGCCATGCGATGGAAGCCATCTGGAACAACAATGCCACCAGCATTACAGACGCGCTCGCACAGGCGGCCATCCGGGGCATATACAGGACGTTGCCGGTATCGCTCGCCGACCCGCTCTCGATTGACGCCAGACGTGAAACGCAGACGTTCGCGACGCTTGCCGGTATGGCGATGAGTGTCACGCAAACGGCGGCGTGCCATTCGATCAGCTATCCCTTTACCGCCGTGCACGGCGTGCCGCACGGGCTGGCCTGCTCGTTCACACTGCCGGAAATGGCGGCGTTTAACGGCGCAACCGGTCCCGACAGAACCGCCCTCATCGCCGACGCCCTGGATTGCCCGCCGGATGCTCTTACTTCATGCCTTTATGACTGGTTCAAAACCCTCGACGTCGGACGCATGATATCGGCGTATGTGCAGCCGGACTCTGTCGATTCGTTCGGCGACAATTTGATCACGCGCGCCCGCGCCGCCAACAATATCCGCGAAATCGACAGCGATATCGCCCGTGATATTGCCAGAAAGAGCCTCAAAAACCTGATACCCTGATTTGTTAAATGGTGCCTGCATGGCCTGTCGCTGCGGGCCGCAGGGCGCACGGGTCATGAACGCATACAAGGCCCGGGCCGAAACAGGTTCATTCAAATTTCAATTTCAGAATTTTCCACAACGTCATCCGAAAGCAATGCCTTGCAATCGGACAAAGGATCAGGAAACCGCAATCAATGACGACAACGCCCGAAGACAGTAAAAGTCTGGCTGAACGCCTCAAACACTGGGATCAGGCCTACAAGAAAAGCAGCGTCCCGCCCTATCCCAGCCAGTTCGCGGTCTTCGTATGCGACTACCTGAGCGCTAATCAGAATATCGTCGAGTTCGGATGCGGCTCGGGCCGGGATTCCATTTTCTTCGCCTGGCAGGGCTACAAGGTTGTCGGGCTGGACGGTTCGGGCGCGGCGATCGACATTTGCCACCGCGAAGCCGCCCGGACGCTTGCCGAGACGGCCGAGTTTCGACGTCTTCTGGTCGAGGAAAGCTGGGATGAGAAACAACTGGATCAATTATCCAGCCATATTCTGGGCAGTCTCGACCCGGCCCGGGCAACGATGGTCTACGCCCGGTTTTTCCTTCACATCCTGACGGCCATGGAGCAGAAGAAATTTCTCGATCTGCTGATGCGGTTGAGCGATCCGGGCATGATGTACGCCTTTGAATTCCGCACCCACCGCGACCAGGGCCAGTCCAAGATTGCCCAGCCGCATTACCGCAGGTTCATAGATCCGATTGAATTCATTCAGGACATCAAGGCCAGGGGCTTCAAGGTAGACTACTTCATCGAAAGTTTTGGCATGGCAAAATACAAAACCGAGGATGCACACGTTGCGCGTGTCGTCTTCCATGCAGACGACATCCCCACACAGAAATCATGATGCATAAAAAGCCAAACGTTATTTTCCTGACGGTGGATGCGACGCGGGCCGATCGCACCTCGCTTTTCGGCTATGCGCGGAATACGACGCCGAACCTCAAGCGGCTGGCCCGCAACGGCATGCTGTTTGAAAACTGTCATTCGCTGGGGCCGGTCACGCAGATGGCCCTGATCCAACTGCTGACGGCGACACGCCCTTTGTCTTTCGGCGGCTACGACAGCGGCGCGGTCGGCCGTCCCTCGACCATTTTCAGGGTCTTCAAGGATGCCGGCTACAGGACGATTTCACTCAGCACCCTGCATTGGGTGAACCGGTTCTTTGGCTACAACGACGGCGTTGATGACGAGCACCAGTTATTCGGCGTGATCACCCTGCCTGGCGTCGCTTTCGCCATGATGCGCGGCACGTTGCGGGCCTATGAAAATGGCGACATCGATGCCGCCGAGGCATACAGCCACGTGGAACCGGTGCTCCGGAGCCTGTTTGCCAACCTCGTCGGTTATTTCGAAAATCATGATGCCCAGCTGCCGGTACTGAACAAATACTTCGCCGATTCCGCGGCCATGAATTCCGGGTACGACCACGCCAAATTGCTTAAAATCACACGCCGCCACGAGGACGAGTTCAATGCCGGCGGGTTTGCTTACGTCGAAAAGTATCTGCTGCCCTCGCCGCAGGGCTCTGAATGGATGCAGCGCTGGTTGCCCAAGGAATGGTACTATGCGCGGCGCAAAACCAAACTCGCCAGCGAGCTTATTCACCGGGCCGGGAACAGGTTGCTGCGCACGTTCAACCCGAACCTGGCCGATGCCCGTGCAAAGCGGTTCAAGATTTACACGGATGTGCCGTCCGTCACCGACCGCCTGATCGATATGATCAAGGAGGCCGCGCAAACCGGCGAACCGATCTTCGCCTGGACGCATTTCATGGACACGCACTTGCCGTATGTATCCGGCCGCGGGCGGCATTGGTACAAGGAAACGCCCGGCTACCTGCGCCAACTCGGCTACGATCCCGATACGCCGCCGGCCCTTGCATTCAAGCCGGAACCGGAAACCGAAGAAGAGGCCCGCGGCTTTTCCGCGCTCTACGATGCCGCATTGCGCTCGACGGACGAACAGATCGGCAGGGTAATCGATGCCGTCCGTGATGCGGGCCTTGAGGACAATACAATCATTGCCATCACCGGCGACCATGGCGAGGAACTGGGTGAGACCGGGCATTTCGGTCATTTCTTCCGCCTGACCCGGCCGGCAACGCATGTGCCCTGCGTGATTCACGGCCCGGGCATCGAAAGCCGCAAGATCAAGGCCTTCAACTCCATAATGGACATTCCCGCGACGCTCGCCGATCTGGCGGGAATTCCTGCGCCCGAGGGCTGGGAAGGGCAAAGTTTTGCATCGAAAGAAGACGGAAAAGATCATATTCTGTTCGAATCATTCTATGCAGGAAACTGCCTGTTCGAACATCGGCCGCTCTATTTTGCTGTACGTACAAAAGATTATTTTCTGGTCTGGCGCGAATATATCGACCCGAGCGACACAGTCGCTGGGAGCAGATGCGAATTGTACGACCTCAAGCAGGACCCCGAAGAGCGCATGAATATTTACCGTGACGACCATCCCGCGCTCAGAGCCCTGGAAGAAGTCATCGCCAAACGCATGGAAGCGATCGCGGAAGTCCCGGCCGCACGCATCGCCAAGGCTTTTCCGTGGTATGACGGAAAGCTCCAAACGGGCGCGGCATGATTACCTCCCATTACCGGATTCCCAGGTTATGAGCGCGGCCCTTCACCACAAGCTGAAAGTCGGCATCGCCGGATACGGTGTTGTCGGCAAGCGCCGCCGCGACGTCATCGACGCCCGCGACGACCTGCAGACCGTCGCCGTCTGTGACCGCACCCTTGACGGCAGCGGCACGTTCGACGACGGGGTCCGGTATTTCACCGCCTATCAGGCGCTGCTGGGCGAGGATCTCGACGTCCTGTTCGTCTGCATGTCCAACGACATCGCCGCCGAAGTGACCATCGCCGGGCTCCAAGCCGGGCTGCATGTGTTCTGCGAGAAACCGCCGGGGCGCGACGTCGCCGACATCGAGGCCGTTGTCGCCTGTCATCGCACGCGGCCGTCGCAGCAGCTCAAATACGGCTTCAATCACCGTTATCACGATTCCGTCCAGGATGCCCTCGCGGTCCTGGCGGCCGGCACGCTGGGCGACGTCATCAACATGCGCGGCATATACGGCAAGTCGCAGCTGATCACCTTCGACCAGACGTCGTGGCGCACCGAGCGCGCGCTCGCCGGCGGCGGCGTTTTGCTCGATCAGGGCATTCACATGCTCGACCTGATCCGGCTTTTCGGCGGCGAGTTCACCGACATCAAAAGCTTCGTCACCAACAACGTCTGGGGTCACGACGTCGAAGACAACGCTTATGCCCTGATGCAGACCGATGCCGGCGTCGTCGCCATGCTGCATTCGTCGGCGTCGCAGTGGCGTCATCGCTTCCGTCTTGAAATCGGCATGACCAAGGGCGCGCTGACGCTTTCGGGGATTTTGTCGGGGTCGAAAAGCTACGGCGCCGAAACGCTGACCATCACGCGGCGCGGCGAAGACGACATGGGCGACCCGCACGAGGAAACCCGGCGCTATAACCGCGATCCGTCCTGGACGCTTGAGGTCGGCGAGTTTGCCGATGCCATCCTGCGCGGCGGTGAAATCGTCAACGGCTCGGCGATGGATGCGCTGAAAACCATGCAGCTTGTCTATAAAATATATTGCGCCGACCCCCGCTGGCGTGAGATGTGGCAGCTGGAATGTGATCCGCAGGAACAGACGTCATGAGCATCCGACAGACAGACCGGGCCTTCGGCCTTACTTTTGCCGCCGTTTTCACGATTATCGGCGGCGTTTTGTGGTTCTTCGGCGGCGCGCCGGTTTTATGGCCGTTTATCACCGCCGGCGTGTTTGCAATTCTGGCCTTGGCGGTCCCCGGTGTGCTATTACCGCTCAACCGGCTGTGGTCGTGGTTCGGCGGTAAGCTGGGGCATATCAACAACAAGCTTATACTTGGTCTTTTCTATATTCTGTTCATGATTCCGTTCGGTCTCGTCATGCGCCTCGCCGGTCGCGACCCGATGACCCGGAAAATACGCGGCGGACAGGAAACCTACTGGCAGCAACCGGCGCGGCAACTTGATCGCGACACGCTGCGGGACATGTATTGAGAACGGGTAACCCATGATCTCACTGATAAAAGAGCTGTTTCGTTTTATGCGTGCCTATCGCAAGTTCTGGATGGCACCGCTGATCCTTGGGCTGCTGGCGCTCGGCGTGTTGCTGATCGCCGCGCAAAGTTCCGCCATCACACCGTTCATTTACGCGATTTTCTAGACTTATGATCGTTCTCGGCCTCTCCGCGTTCTACCACGACAGCGCCGCCGCCCTGATCCGCGACGGCGAAATCGTCGCCGCCGCCCAGGAAGAGCGCTTTACCCGCAAGAAGAACGATTCCGATCTGCCGGTGAACGCCGCCGCGTACTGCCTGGATGCCGCCGGGATTTCGCTGGACGACGTCGATCACATCGCTTTTTACGACAAGCCGTTGCTGACCTTCGACCGGCTGCTCGAGACCTATCTCGCCTATGCGCCCAGCGGCTTCGGGTCGTTCGCCAAGGCGATCCCGATCTGGGTCAAGGACAAGCTTCTGCAGAAAAGCCGGATCGCCAAGGGGCTCAACGGCCTCGGTCGCGGCACGATCAACGAAGAGACGATCCTGTTCGGCTATCACCACCATTCCCATGCCGCCGCGGCCTTTTATCCGTCGCCGTTCGACGAGGCGGCCATCGTCATCATGGACGGTGTCGGCGAGTGGGCGACGACCTCGATCGGTTACGGCAAGGACCGCGATATCAAACTCGAGCGCGAGGTACGCTTCCCGCACTCACTGGGTATGCTGTATTCGGCGTTTACTTATTATCTCGGCTTCAAGGTCAATGACGGCGAATACAAGGTGATGGGCCTGGCGCCGTACGGTGAGCCGATCTTTGCCGATCAGATCATGGACAAGCTGTTGGATGTGAAAGACGACGGGTCGTTCCGCATGGACATGTCGTATTTCAACTACACGACCGGCCTGACCATGACCAACGACAAGTTCGCCAGGATTTTCGGAGAGCCGCGCCGCGATCCGGCCGATCCGCTGACGGATTTTCACATGAATATCGCACGCTCCGTTCAGGCGGTCGCGGAACAGCTGATCATGGGCGTGTGCCTGGAAGCGCACCGGCTGACCGGTTCGAAAAATCTGTGCCTGGCCGGCGGTGTCGCACTGAACTGTGTCGCCAACGGCCTGATCGCCCGCGAGGGGCCGTTCGAAAACATCTGGATCCAGCCGGCTTCAGGCGATGCCGGCTCGGCGCTCGGAATTGCGCTAGCGGCCGCCAATCTTCTCGGCGAGACACGCGTGCCGGCACGCCGAAACGGCCACGACGCCATGCACGGCAGCTATCTCGGCCCGGCCTATGATGACGAAGAAATCCGCGCCGCGCTTGATGGAAATGGTGCGGCTTACGAACGCCTGGACGACGACAAGCTGATTGGCACCGTCGCCGATGCACTGGCCGCCGACGGCATCGTCGGCTGGTTCCAGGGCCGCATGGAATTCGGCCCGCGCGCACTCGGCAACCGGTCGATCCTCGGCAACCCGGCGTCGGCGTCGATGCAAAAGACGCTGAACATGAAAATCAAATACCGTGAAAGCTTCCGCCCGTTCGCGCCGGCCGTTCTCAGGGAGGATGCCGCCGAGCACTTCAAGTTCGATGGCGACAGCCCCTACATGCTGATCGTCGCACCGGTCCGCGACGAGGACCGGGTCGAACTAGGCGACGAAGACAAGAACAAGACCGGGCTGGACCGCCTGAACGTCGTCCGCGCCAAGCTGCCGGCGATTACGCATGTCGATTATTCGGCGCGCATCCAGACCGTGACGCCGGACAGCAACAAGCGGTTCTATGACCTGATCAGCGCCTTCAAATCACGCACCGGCAACGGAGTTCTGGTGAACACGAGCTTCAACGTCCGCGACGAGCCCGTGGTGTGCTCACCGGATGACGCCTACCGCTGTTTCATGGCAACGGAAATGGACATGCTGGCGCTCGGCAACTTCGTGCTCAGGAAAGACGCACAATGAGCACACAGACCGCCCCGTCGCTGTTTTCGAAACGCATTCTCGAGCGCCTGCGCGCGCCTGGCGCCAGCGATCAGGCATCGCTGGTTCAGGACGGGGATGCGTTCCGCTGCCCGGAAACCGGCGAAACGTTTCCGGTCATCAACGGCATTCCGTCACTGTTCGCGCCAAGTCCGGGCGAAGGCAAGGACGTCACCGAAAAAGTCCGCTCGTTCTATGAAGAGAACCCGTTCCCGAGTTACGAGGGGCTGGAGGAATTCGGCGAGCTGGTCACCAAGGGACATGCCAACAGTTTTTCCAAGAACCTGCTGGACGCCATCGGCTATAACAAGACGATCCTCGAATGCGGCTGCGGCACCGGCCAGTTGTCGCATTACCTGCAACTCAACAACAATCACGTGCTGGGTATCGACATGTCGCTGGCGAGCCTCGGCCTCGCCGTCGAACATAAGAACCGAAATGCCCTGATGCGCGCTTCCTTCGCACAGATGAACATCTTCAACCTGGCGATTAAGGACAACAGCTTCGATGTCGTGATTTCGCACGGCGTCCTGCATCACACCTTCGACGCCCGGCGCGCCTTCGCAGAAATCGTCAAGAAACTGAAGCCCGGCGGCATCATCATGGTCGGCCTTTACAACCGCCCGGCCCGCCTGCCGACACTTATCCGCTCCAAGCTGATCGGCCTGTTCGGCCCGAACATCGATTTCGTCGTGCGCTCGCGTATCCGCGACAAGCGCAAGGCGGCGATCTGGATCGCCGATCAGTATTATAACCCGCATGAGACATGGCATTCGCTGGACGAGGTCATGGGCTGGTTTCACGAGAACAATGTCGATTACCTCAACGCTTCGCCGGCGATCCTCGGCACCGATGGCGAGGACGCCGACAACCTGTTCGCCGAAACCTCGCCCGGCACACGCTATCAGCGTTGCGTGACGCAGCTTACCTGGCTCGGCACCATCGCCCGCGAAGGGGCATTGTTCGACGTTATCGGAAAGAAGGCTGCATCGTGAGCGACAAGGACGTCAGGATAAACTGGAAGGGCGGCCTGATCGCCTTGCTGTTGGGGCTGGTGTTGCTCATCGGTGTTTCCGAAGCCGTTGTCCGCGTCGTTTATCCGACATGGAACGAGTTTTTCGCCGGGCGCTTTCTGACCGTCGAACATGTACCGGGATTTGGGGATGTCGCTATCGGCCGCAAGGGCTTTGATGGGTATTTCTCGCAGAATAACGGGGACTTCCGCGCCCATATCGCGATCAACGATTTCGGGATGCGCGACGCTGAGCCGGTCGGCGCGGCGGACGGACGTATCTGGGTCATCGGCGATTCCATGGCCTTCGGCTGGGGCGTCGAGGGGAATGAAATGTATTCCGCGGTGATCGGCAAACTGCGGGGCGAGCCGGCCTATAACGTCGCCAGCCCGGGCACCAATGTGTGCGGCTATCAGGCCCTCGCCGGACGCATGCCGAAAGACGTGAAGCCCAAGGCCGTGGTTGTCGGGCTGATTTTGGAAAACGACCTGATCGAATACGATTGCCGTGCCTATGCCGCAAAACCGCAACGCGTAGAGACCACGAAATCCTTCAATCTGAAGGAAGTTAAAATGGCGCTGATGCAGCACACAGCGCTTTATAATTTCTTCGCCGTTGCCATGAAGCGTGTCGACGTTATTCGCGAGATCCTGATCAAGATCGGCGTCGTCAATAAAAGCCAGGCTTACCGGAACCTCCTTTCCGGGCAGGACCTGCAGCGCGTCACGGCAAGCACGGCGAAGGAACTGGTACGGCTTCGCGGTATGTTCGAGCCGGAAATACCGTTTGTGGTACTGGTCGCACCGGCGCGGTTTGAAATCGCCTCCGATGACGCGGAATTCAAAGCCATCCGTCTCGCCATGACCGACGCGCTCGCGAAACAAGGTCTCGCTTTCGTTGATCCGATTGATGCCTTCAAGGCCGCCGGCTTTGCCGACACGCACTTCATTCACGACGGGCACTGGTCGGCGAACGGCCACCGCATCGCAGCCGCTGCGGTCACCAAATGGCTCGACGTCAACGTTCCCTGACAAACCGCAACCCCGATAGATTACGGAAGCCCCGATCATGAAGACCATAGGCATCGTTCCGGCCCGCATGGCGGCAAGCCGGTTTCCCGGAAAGCCCCTGCATCCGATCTGCGGGCGGCCCATGCTCGAGCACTGCTACCTGCGTGCGAAGATGTATTCGGGATGGGACGTGCTGGCGGTCGCCACCTGTGACGAAGAGATCCAGGCGTTCTGCGAGAAAAAGGGCTTTCCCGTGATCATGACGGCGGACACCCATACCCGGGCGCTGGACCGCGTCGCCGAAGCCGCCACCAAATGCGGCGTCGATGTCGCCGACGACGATATTGTTATCTGCGTGCAGGGCGACGAGCCGTTGTTGGGGCCTGACGTGATCGAAGCCGTGATGGCGCCGTTCGACGATGCCGACGTCAAGGGCACCATGCTGGCGGTCCCGGTTCATGATGAGGAAACCTTCGTCAATCCCGATATGGTGAAGCTCGTGCACGACCTGAACGGCAATGTGCTCTATACTTCGCGAAGCCCGATCCCGTACATGAAGACGTTCGATCCGGCGGGCGGCGCCAAACGTGTCGGCGGCATTTTCGGGTTCCGCTGGCACTTTTTGAAATGGTTCACGAAGACCCCTGAATCGCCGCTTGAAAAAGCCGAGGCATGCGATTCCAACCGCATCTGCGATAACGGATTTTTCCAGCGCATCGCGCCGATGACGTTCCGCCCCTATCAGTCCGTCGACAGTTACGAGGACGTGGCCCGCGTCGAAGCCGCCATGCCCGACGATCCGCTCTGGGGGAAATACTGATGAACACCGCAAACGACCTGACCGTCATTTTCGATCTCGACGGCACGCTGATCGACAGCGCGCCTGGCGTCGCGTGGTCGCTGAACCGTGCTCTCGCCGACGAAGGCCGCGCATCGCTGACGGTCGAGCGCGTCAAGGAACTGGTCGGCAAAGGCGCGGTGCATCTTGTCGCCGACGCGCTCGAAGACACCGGCGGCATGATCGACGACGCACACCGCGACCGGGTCAAGGATGCCTTCCTGCAGATCTACAGCGATAACCCGATCCAGGACACGATCGTATTCCCCGGCGTCATGGACGTTCTTGAAAAGCTGCGCGACGCCAGGGTTGCGATGGCGCTGTGCACCAACAAGCCGAAGAAAACCACCATGCCCGTGCTCGACGCATTCGGCCTGACGCCGTTCTTTCCGGTGGTGCTGTGCGGCGATGAGGTCGAAAACCGCAAGCCGGACGGACGTCATATCCATGATACGATCGCCCTGCTCGGCCGCACCGGATATCCTTCGGTCATGGTCGGCGACAGTGAAAACGACATCCTTGCGGCACACGATGCCGGGGTGCCGTCGATCTGCGTCAGCTTCGGTTATTGCCATATACCGTTCGATGAGCTGAAGCCCACTGTTCTGATAAACGCTTTCGAAGAATTCGACAGCGCATTGGCAAGCATACCGGCCGGAAAAATTTCCGGGGGGACATGAACGGCACATGAGCACGGAAATCGCCCCGTACTTACTTAACGAAGATGCTGTCCGCTATCTGCTGGCACATGCCGACGATGACGAAGCCTCCACCTCGGCATACTGGAAAGAGCACAAGCCGCTGTTCAGTGTCCGCGAAGACGGCACTGTCGATGGCTATTCCGTTCTCGGCAACGTCACTGAAAAGCGTTCCCTGCTGCGCAATCTGGCGCACCGTATTTTACAGATACCGTTGAAAGGGCTGGCCCGCCAATACAGCGACCTCGGCATGTGTGAACGGCTCGGGCGCCGGGTTGCGCACATGCGCGGTCAGCAATTCACATACGACACGCTGCGCCACGTTTTCACCCTTGCGCTTATCCGCCAACATCGCAAAGCACTGACCGAAAGCGGGAATTCACTGGTTATCGGCGACGGGTTCGGCATTATGGCGTCGCTTTTGCTGGCCAATTCGCCCGATGTACGCATCTTCATCGTTAACCTGACGAAATCGCTGTCATTGGACATGATTTACCTCAAGCGGACCTTTCCCGATATCGACATGGCGCTGGTGCGCAATGAAACGGAGATGAGCGCCGCGATCGACAACCCGGCGGTCCGCGTTGTCGCCGTTCAAGCCGATAATGCGGCGCTGTTGCAACGCGTTCCTATTGGCCTTGCCGTTAATATCGTGTCGATGCAGGAAATGGATCTTCCCGTCGTTGCCGGGTATTTCGACATACTGCGCAGGAACCCGGCAAAAACGACGGCGTTCTATTGCTGCAACCGGCGATACAAAAATTCCAACTTCGAGGAATATCCCTGGCGTGACGGCGACACCATTCTGGAGGACGGTATTTGCGAGTGGAGCCAGCGCTATTACACGGCGCGACCGCCGTTCCTGCATAAACGCGCATATGGTAAAAAAGTCGTGCTTCACCGGTTTGTGGATTTGGAAAAAGACCATGCTTGAAGTCATGATGCGCGCCACGAATCTCCTCTTGGCCGGCACTGCGCCCGATGCCTTGCCGATATTCGGTCGTGCGCCGGCATGAGCCGCGTCTGCGTCGCCTCGAGATCGTTTTCCCGCCATCCTTTGCTGCGCCAGGAACTGCTGGCACGCTACCCGGAGACGACCTTCAACGATGCCGGGGCAAGCCTGGCCGGCGATGCGCTGATCGATTTTCTACAGGGCCATGACAAAGCCGTTATCGCACTGGAACGGATCGACGCCGGTGTCCTCGATGCCGTTCCCGGTCTGAAAGTGATCGCCAAGTACGGTGTCGGCTTCGACAAGATCGATCTGCATGCCCTGATCGAACGCGGTGTCGCGTTGGGCTGGACCGGCGGCGTCAACCGGCGCTCTGTCGCCGAACTGGTGATCGCCTTTGCCATTTCCATGCTGCGTCACGTTCCCGCCGCCAATGCCGAAGTCCTGGGGGGTACCTGGCGGCAACTGGTCGGCCGCCAGATTTCCGACTGCACGGTCGGTATCATCGGCTGCGGCCATGTCGGCAAGGAGCTGGCCGTGATGCTGCGCGCCGGTTTCGGCTGTGAGGTGCTGGCCCACGACACCGTCGACTTCAGCGATTTCTATGCCGAACACGGCATCATCGCCGCAAGCCTTGAAACGCTGCTGGCGGAAAGCGACGTTGTCAGCCTGCATCTGCCGCTCGACACAACGACGAAAAATTTTCTCGATGCCGCCGCCCTCGCCGCGATGAAGCCGGGCGCGGTGCTGATCAATACCGCACGCGGCGGGTTGGTCGACGAACGCGCGCTGAAGGCGGTGCTGCTGGACGGCACGCTCGGCGGTGCCGCGTTCGATGTCTTCGCCTTCGAGCCCCCCGAAGACGAAGAATTGCTGGCGCTGGCGAATTTCCTGGCGACGCCGCACATCGGCGGCAGCGCCGCCGAGGCGATCCTCGCCATGGGACGTGCGGCGATCCGTGGCCTCGATGAACATCGCGCGCCGGAACCCGGCTTGTTCCCGCCGGGCCGCTGGTAGACTTGAACGCCCTTAAAAGAAAGCTCATACAGTTTTGCGCCGATCCCGTGCTGCGGTCATGGCTGATCCGCCGCGCCGTCGGTCTGCAAAAACCCCCGCCGCCGTTCGCCCCGCATCTGCCGCCCTATGTGTGGAAGCAGTTGCCGCTGGAAATGACCGGAACCGCCTGGCAGGGACCGCACGCGGTCATTGCCGACGAGGCTGAGGCAACACCCGCCGAGTTGCCGCTGGCGGGGATCGTGTGCAGCTTCGATCCGCACGATCCGGCTGCGTTCTTCGATCAGGCCGTGCCCGATATCGAGGCCGATCTGGCCCGCCACCGCTTCGCCTGGCTGCCCATGTGCCCGGAAATCCCGGCGCCGGTTTTCCGCGCCTGCTGGCAGACGTGGCGGGGGCGTTACTTCCCGGCTGACGGCCCCGGCAGCGAGCGCTGCTGGCACTCCTATACGGCGGCGGAGCGTGCCATCAATATTATCGACGCGGCAGCGCGGCTGGGTTTGCCGGCGCCCGCCGAAGAGTTTGCCGGCGATCTGGCGCAGCATGCAAAAATCATTTCCGAGCGGCTGGAGTATTTCGGCGATCACGACACCTCGAACCATCTCGCCAATAACGGGCGCGGACTGTACCGGATCGGCTGTGCGCTCGGCGACGAGAACACTCGCGAGCTCGGCTTCGATATTCTCGGCCATGAAGCGGAACGGATTTTTCTGCCCGCCGGCATGCTGCGCGAAGGCTCGACACATTATCATTTACTGTATCTCAGGAACTATCTGGATGCGTGGCTGTGCGCCGAACGGCACGGCCTCGATGATGACGCCATGGTATTGCGCGCCGTGGCCGGTGAACTGATGGAAGCGGCACGGCACCTGATTTTGCCGGGCGGCATGCCGCTGATCGGCGACATCTCGCCCGACTGCCCGCCGTCGTTCCTGGCCGGGATCGAGAGCGGCGCAGGCTGCTGGACGGATACGCTGAATAACGATGACCGTGCAAAGCTGCGCACCCTCAGCACTGTTGTCGAGACTCCGGACCGGGCGGCGGCACTTCGCGACGGCTGGCTGCGCGCCGGGTTCGGCCGCTGGTCGGTGCTGGCTCACGTCCCCGAAAAAGGCTGGCCGTTCATGCCCGGTCACGCACATCAGGATATCGGCAGCGCCGAAGTTCATGTCGACGGCGTGCCGTTGTTCGTCGATCCGGGGCGCGGCTGTTACGGCGAAACGGGCGAGGCGGCATTGTATCGGTCGTCGGCCGTGCACGGCACGCTACGCATCGATGGTGCCGATCCGTACCCGCCCAATAAGCCCTATTACGATGATGCGTTTCGCGCCCTGCACGCCGGACCGGCGGCGGCGATGATCCATGCCGACAGCTTTACGATTGCGCACGGCGGCTATGGACGGCTCGGCGCCGATGACGTGCGCCGCCGCTGGGTCTTCGGCGATGCGGAGATGCGGATCGAGGACGGCGTCGCCGGCAGCGGCACGCACAGAATCGAACGCGCACTCGTCACACCCCTCGATGTCCGCCTTGACGGCGACAGTGCGGTCGTCGGCGGGCGCTTCAGGGTGCACAGCGAAGGTGCTGCGCCCCGGCTTGACGTGATCAGCATCTGGCACGCCTATCACAACGCAACGCCCGGCATACGGATCGTTTTCGAGACCACCCAATCCCTGCCGTGGTCGGGCAGCATCACCGTTCGGGAAATAACCTGATGTGCGGCATCGCCGGAATCTACGTCCCCAAGGCCTGCCCCGTGCCGGACGTCGACATGCCGGGGATGATGTCGTTCATGCGCCACCGCGGACCGGACGGCGACGGCTTCTGGGACAGTCCGGACCGGCGATACCGCACCGGCTTCCGCCGTCTCGCGATCATCGATCTGCAGACCGGCGATCAACCACTGGTCGACACGCGCGCGGGCCGGGTGCTGAGCGGCAACGGCGAAATCTATAACTACATCGAACTGCGCAAGCAGTTCGCCGACTACCCGTACCGCAGCGAAGGCGATATGGAAGCCGTGCTCGCCGCCTTTGACGCGAAAGGCGATGCTTATGTCGAGGTGCTGAACGGCATGTATGCACTGGCGCTATACGATGCCGGGGCCCACAGCCTGCAGCTGGTCCGCGACCGCATGGGGGTGAAGCCGCTGTACTGGGCCGAGCTGCCCCGGGGCGGCATTATATATGCGTCCGAGATCAAGCCGCTGTTCGCGTCGGGGCTGATCGACGCCGAAATCGACGAAACCGCGGTGTCCGAATATCTGGCGCACGGCTACGTCCCTGCGCCGAAAACCCTGTTCAAGGGCGTCAGCAAACTGCAGCCGGGTCACCGCCTGAGCATCGACAGCGACGGCGAAATGGTGATCGCGCCCTATTGGCAGCCGGCCCCCGCCATGGATGTCCCGCCGGACGGGCCGGAGCTGGACAAATACCTTCTCGACCTGCTCGAAGACAGCGTCCGCCTGCAGCTCAGGAGCGATGTGCCGGTCGGACTTTTGCTATCGGGCGGGATCGATTCCGGCCTGGTCGTGGCGCTGGCGGCGAAGCACACACCGCATGCGCTGAAGACGTTTACGGCGCGGTTCCGGGGCGGCGTCGATGAAAGCCCCTTGGCGGCCAGCGTTTCCGAACGCTACGGCACCGATCACACGGTAATCGACGTCGACGGCTATGACGCCGATGCGCATCTCGCGGCACTGGCGTGGTATGCCGAGGAACCCCTGAACGATGCGGCGTTGCTGCCGAATTTCCTGATCGAGCGCGCGCTCGGCGAACACGTCACGGTGTCGCTCAACGGCACCGGCGGCGACGAGCTGTTCGCCGGATACGGCCGCTATTTCCAGTTGCCGGTGGAGCGGAAATATTTGTGCCTGCCGGGCGCGCTCAGGCGCGGCATCCTAGAGCCGCTGTGCGGGCTGCTGTCGCCGATGCGGGCGTGGCAGTTCGGGCGCGCCGAATTGTTTGCATCGTCACGCGGCGCTTACCTGCACCAGCACAGCACGCATTTCCCGCCACCGCTGCGCGCCGTCATCGGTAATACCATGGCCATGCCCGCCATGGCACAGGAAGAGGCGGCCACGGCCTTTGCCGCGCTCAACCCCGGCGCGGCGGCGCAAACGGCCGGGCTTGCCGCCGATCTCGGTACATACATGGTCGACGATCTGCTGACGCTGCTGGACCGCACCAGCATGGCCGTCAGCGTCGAGGGCCGGGTGCCGTTTCTCGACCATCGCTTCGTCGAGGCCACCTTGAGCGTCCGTCCCGAAGAGCGCACGCCGGGCGGACGGCAAAAATTCCTCGAGCGCCGCATGGCCACATCGTTATTGCCCGAAAGCGTCATCAACGCCCCCAAGCAGGGGTTCGTGTCGCCGGTGCCGAGCTGGTTCAGGGGCGATGTCGGACGGGCGGCGCAGAAACTGCTGACGTCCAGAGAAGCCCTGGCGCGCGGCTGGTGGACGGCGGAAGGGGTCGGCCGGCTGATGCGAAACCCGGACCGCCATGCGTACCGGGCTTACAGCCTTTTGATGCTGGAGCTGGCGGTGCGCACGTTCACCGGCGGCACCATCGCCGAAACGGCGCCGGCGGCAACCCTGACGGAGATCGCCGATGCCGCGTGATCCGGCCCCCGTCAGCGTCATCATCCCGGCCTATAACGCCGAAGCGACGATCGGCCGTGCGCTGGCCAGCATCGCCCGGCAAACGCTGAAACCGGCCGAAGTGATCGTCGTCGATGACGGCTCGGCCGATGCCACCGTGGATGCCGCCATGAGCATGCAGGGTAGCATGGCAGGCACGAAACTGATCGTCGTCAGCCAGGAAAACAAGGGCGCCGGCGCGGCGCGCAACCGGGCCATCGCCGAAGCGCGCGAGACCTATCTGGCGTTTCTCGACGCCGACGACGAATGGTTGCCGGAAAAGCTCGAACGTTCCCTGCAGGTTCTGCAGGACGGCGATTATCTGCTCGTCGCGCATGATTATCTGGACACGACCCCGGGCGGCGATCAGCACATCGACTGCCGGCGGCGCTTCGAGGAAGGCACCGATCCTTATACGTCGCTGTATTTGAAAGGCTACATCCCGAGCATCAGCGTCGTCACCCGTCGCGACGCCGTGCTGGCCGCGGGCGGTTTCGACGAGACGCTCAGAAACGCGCAGGACTTCGATCTGTGGCTCAAGCTGCTGGCCGACCCCGATGCGCGCTTTACCTTATTCGGCGAGGCCCTTGCCAGATACTACCATATCGATGGCAGCATCATGTCGCACACCGACCGCCGAATTACGTGCTGCACGGAAATCGCGAGACGTTACCTGCCCGCCCTCAAAGCCCGCCGTGCCGCAGGCTTGCTGAATCAGTGTCGGCGGCTCGCCTATATCTACATGGAAGCGGCTCAGGCACAGCCGGCCGGACGAACGGGATATGTTTTGCGGTTCTTTGTTGAAGTGCTTCGGAGCATTTTTGCACCGCTGAAGCCCGTGGCCCCGGTCCTGAGCGGCTTGTGGATCATCGCCATACTGGGGGCATACCTGTTCCAGTTCCGAGAACTCTTTAATCCCATTTTAGACGTCCTGAGCAAGGCAGCATTCTGATGCCGTTCCTCGTCACGCTCTGGATGCTTGTCGCTGCCATCGGCGGCGGGCTGTTCATCCTCAAGGCATCAGGGCTGCTCGGGGTGCTGACTTTGCCCGAACGACTTTCTATAGGGTCTGTACTGGGGATCGGATTGATCGGATGGCTGGCATTTTTTGCAGGACTTGCGGAAGTCTATGCCGCGCCGGCGTTTATCGGAATCCTGTTAGCTCTTTCCTTCGGGTGGATGTTTTTCAGGTCCCCATCAACGGGGGCGGCCGCCCGCCTTGACAGGGCAAGCCCTCTGGAATGGCTGTTGATTGCCGGCCTTTTGGCCGTCGCGGCGATGGATATCATGGAGGCGCTCGCCCCCGCCGCTGACGCCGACAGCCTGGCGTATCATTTTGAAACCCCGCGTCTGTTCCTGGCGGAGCATCGCATTTTCGCCATCCCACGCGCCATTGACGGGGTGACGCAACTTCTTGTGCAATTGAGTTATGGCATCGCTGAGGGCCTCGGCGGCAAACAAGCGGTGCCCCTTTGGACTTTGATTTCCGGATGGAGCACGGGGGCGCTGCTTTATGTGCTGGCGCGGCGCCATGTTGCCCGCGCCTGGGCCTTGGCCGGCACACTTATTCTGATGACCGCACCGGCCGTTGTGTACGCCGCCGGCACAGGACAGGTCGAGGTTCGCGCCGCCGCTTTTGCATTGCTTGCAGCCTATGGTGCCGCCATGGCGGTGCAGGGCGCCGGCACCACGCGCATATCCTTAAGCTGGGTTATTGTCGCCGGGCTTGCCGCCGGATTTTTTGTCGGCACAAAAATGACCGGCCTGATTTTTGCGACGGCCACCGGGCTCATTCTGATCAGTATGCAGGCATCGGTTTTGAGAGTGGTCTTATACGCGCTGGCGGTCCTTCTGGCCGGAAGCCAGTGGTACATTTACAACTGGACGCAGACGGGGGACCCGATTTATCCGCTGCTGTGGCAGCATGTAACGTTGATGCCCGGCTTCGAATGGGATGCCGGCATGGCGGAACGGCTTAGCCGGATGTGGCGACATCCTGACGCGATACCCCGGTCATTATTCTGGTACGTCGCTTATCCCCTGCGGACGATCATTGCACCGTTGCCGGAATTTGGCGCGGGGCGCATCGGATTTGGACCAGCCGCCGTGATTCTTGCGCCTTTCGCCATCATTGCCGCGTTTCAAGTCACAGCAGCTTATCGCTCGACACTCTTCAAGGTCATGCTGTGCGGCATATTCTTTTACACGATCTGGTTTTTCACGACGCCGACCTTGCTTGTTCGTCTCATATTGCCCGCTTATCCACTGGTCATTCTGTGCGTGATTTGCGGGACCAGCCGGTTCACCGATGGCCTGACCTCCGCCCGGTCGGTCGTGTGGTCAGGCGTGGCTTTTCTGCTCCTGATCCAGATCTCCGGACAGGTGCTGTTTACCAAAAAATTTGCCGACTATCTCTTTTCCGGCCAATCCAAAACGGCTTATTTAAAAAACAACATCGCCAGATATGGCGCCGTGATCTGGCTGAATAGCCATTTAACAAACAACGACCGTGCCCTGGTGACCCATCGGGAGTGGTTATATCTTTTGGACGTGCCTCATTTCATGGCCCACCCGGATCTGCAAACGCAGGTTCGGCTTACGCCGGACGCCAATAACAATCAGGTCTTTTCGCGCCAACTTGAAAAAGCCGGAATCACGCACGTTGTCGTGCAAGACTTCAAGCCCGGTTCTTCAGATCACTCGTTGCTGTTGGATCATATGCGCAGACTGGAACAGGCCGGGTGTGCACATCCGGTTGCCGAACTTGATCTTCCTATTTTCGCATCCAGAACTTTGCCTCAGCTTCAGTCAGGAACGCAGACAATTCTTGTTTTCACCGTAAAACCGGAAACCTGCTACCCAGGCTGAACCAAACAATGCCGTACGGCCTATCAATTGGGGTGCGTTCTCCGGTGCCGTTGGTTATAAAAGACCGCAATTACGACAGCTGAAATTCATGGATATAGAGTAATTATGAAGGTTGTTATTCTTTGCGGCGGACAAGGCACACGTATTCGCGATGTCGCCGAAAATCTGCCGAAACCAATGATCCCGATCGGCGACAGGCCGATCCTTTGGCACATCATGAAGAACTATGCGTCCTTCGGATTCAGAGAGTTCGTGCTCTGCCTCGGCTATCGCGGGCATGTCATCAAGGACTTCTTCATCAACTACGATATCCTGACCCATGATTTTCAGCTCACTCTCGGCAAACCGGAATCGCTGGAGATTCACAGTACCGGCAACACCGAGGACTGGCAGATCACCCTTGCCGAAACAGGGCTGAATGCCATGACCGGCGATCGGGTCCGCCAGATCAAAAAGTATGTCGGCGATGACGAGATGTTCATGCTGACCTACGGCGACGGCCTCAGCGATATCGATATCGAGCAGCTTGTTTCGTTCCACCGCGCGCACGGCAAGGTGGCGACCGTTACCGGGGTGCGCCCGCCGGGCCGGTTCGGCGAACTGGAATCCGACGAGACCGGCATGGTCATGGAATTCAATGAAAAGCCGCAGGCCACAGGCGGGCGGATTTCCGGCGGGTTTTTCGTGCTGAACCGCGCCATCTTCGATTATCTGCCGGACAACGACGGCCTTGTGTTTGAAGAGGACCCGCTCCGCAAGCTGGTTGCGGACGATCAGCTGATGGTCCATCAGCATGACGGTTTCTGGCAGTGCATGGATACGTATCGCGATTTCAAACTGCTGACCGGCCTTTGGGAAGGGGACAAGGCGCCTTGGAAAAACTGGTCATGACACTGCCGTTCGATCCCAACGTCTTTCGCGGCAAGCGCATTCTGATCACCGGCGATACCGGGTTCAAGGGATCCTGGCTTGCCTTGTGGCTGTCCCGCATGGGGGCCGATGTGTGGGGTTTCGCCCTGCCCCCGGAAGGTGAGCAGCCGCACTTTTCCCTGTTGCGCCTGGATGAGCGTATCACGCACCGGGACGGCAATATGCTCGATATCGATCAGGTCCGCGCCGTCGTCAGCGACAGCGAACCCGAAATCATTTTTCACCTGGCGGCACAGTCGCTAGTCAAGCGCTCCTATGCCGATCCCAAGCTGACGTTCGATACCAACATCGGCGGCGGCGTCAATCTGCTCGACGTGATGCGCGATGCACCGTCGGTGAAGGCGCTGGTCTTCATTACGTCGGACAAATGTTACCTGAACAAGGAATGGGATTGGGGCTACCGCGAGACCGACGAGCTGGGCGGGCTGGATCCGTACAGTGCTTCCAAGGCGGCGGCGGAGATTGTTTTCAAAGCCTACGCAGCATCGTTTCTGGACAGCCGTGACGATCTAGGTCTTGCGACGACGCGCGCCGGCAATGTCATTGGCGGCGGCGACTGGGCGGCGGATCGCATTGTGCCCGACTGCATCCGTGCACTCGGCAAAAGCGAGCCGATCCGCATTCGCATGCCGCAGGCAACGCGGCCGTGGCAGTATGTCCTTGAGCCCCTGAGCGGCTATCTCACCCTTGCCGCAAAACTTCTGCAAGATCCGAAACGCTATGGCGGTGCATGGAATTTCGGCCCCGGCGAGGATTCCGTCCGTACCGTGCATCAGCTTGTGGATCAGCTTGTCGGTCACTGGGGCAGTGGTGACGTGATCGTCGATACGCCGCCGGATCAGGCTTATGAAGCCACCCTGCTGCATCTCAGCATCGACAGAGCCAGAAACCGTCTTGCCTGGCGTCCGCAATGGAGCGTCGATCGCGCCGTCGAAGAGTGCGCGATCTGGTACAAGGCCGTCCTCGAAGGTTCAGACGCCTACACCGTCAGCGCCCGCCAGATTGACGCCTACATGAGCGGCGAATGATCGACGGCGTCGTTCGCAAACCGCTTCGCATAATTCCCGACGCGCGGGGCAACATCATGCATATGGTGCGCAACGACTGGCCCGAGTTCGCCGGTTTCGGCGAAGTCTATTTTTCCTGTATCGAGCCCAGCCAGGTCAAAGCCTGGCGGCGTCATCGCCGAATGACCATGCAGCTTGCCGTGCCTTCGGGTGCCGTTGAATTCGTACTCTATGATGACCGGCCCGACAGCGCCACGAACGGAGAGGTGCAGTCTGTAACCCTGTCCCCGGACAGCACCGACACATACGGCCTGCTGATTATTCCGCCCGGCATCTGGAACGGTTTCCGCTGCGCTTCCGAAACCCCTGCCATCGTCGCCAACTGTGCCTCGATCGGGCATGACCCTGACGAAGCCGAAGGCCGGCCCGACGACGACCCCGCCATTCCCTATACCTGGCCCGATAGATGACACCGATCGTCGTAACCGGTGGCTTTGGTTACGTCGGCGGCCGTATCGTGCAGACCCTTCTGGAAGACGGTGCCGATGTCCGCGTGGTGACGCGCAGGGCGGAACATGAAATCCCCGCCTGGGCCCTGTCCCATGTCACCTGGGGTGATGATCTGAAGCGTCTTTGCGACGGCGCCGGATGCCTGATCCATCTGGCTGCGCCGAACGAGATTGCCTCTGCCGCAGACCCGGAAAAGGAAATCGCCGCTACCCTTGCGTTAACCGAAGCCGCTCTTGCGGCGGCTCATGCGGCGGGTATCGGCCGGTTCATCTATTTTTCGACGGTGCATGTCTATGGCCCGCTCAACGGACATATCGACGAAAACACGCCGACGGCACCAACGCACCCGTATGCCGTCGCACACCTTGAATCGGAAAAGCGCGTCGAAGCGGCGAGCGGAAACGGCCTTGCCGCACTGACGCTTCGGCTCTCCAATGGCTTCGGCGCCCCCGCCGACACAGGGACGGATCGCTGGACCCTGCTGGTCAACGATCTCTGCCGACAGGCCGTTCAGGAACGGAAACTGACGCTGACATCGGACGGCCGGCAACGCCGGGATTTTCTGCCGCTCACCGATATCGCCGCCGCCACCCGTCATTTTGCCGCAATGAACCCCTTTCCGGCCCCCTATCAGGTGATTAACCTGTCCGCCGGCCGGGCCATGAGTGTTCTTGAAATGGCGTACCTCATCCAGGACCGCGCCGGCAAGCTGCTGGGGGCAGATATCGCGCTGTCCGTCGCGGATGAGGCCGCCGACCGGCAGGACGGCGGCCCGACGCCCGAACTGGAAATCGACAACAGCCGGCTGTGTGATACCGGCTTCAGTCCCAAAGCCCCGCTGGACGCCGAAATTGACGCCTTGCTGCAGTTTTGCATCAACGAAGCCACGCCGACCGGTTAAGATCCTACCTTTTTGATCGAAATCCCCGGCATATATTGGTACCACTTGGGTGCCCATGCGCCCTTGGGATCTGATGTCCCTTTTTTCAAACCGTTAGAGTTGCCCAATGCCCGATGCGCCGAAGTCACTGACGATCATCATTCCCGCCTATAACGAGGCGGACACCATTCTGGAATGCGTCCGCCGGGTCGTCGAAGCGGACAAACGCGGCCTGGAATGGGACATCGTGATTTCCGACAACGTGTCGACCGACGGCACCCGCGAACTGCTGGAAAAGATCGATGACCCGAAGATCAAGGTCGTGCTGCGCGACAGACATTCCGGCAAGGGCGCGAACCTCAGGACCGCCATCGCCCACGCCACGGGCGATATCGTGCTGTGGCAGGATGCCGATCTGGAATACAACCCGAAGGACTATTACGACGTTCTCGAGCCGTTTTTCGAAACCGACGCCGATGTCGTCTACGGCTCGCGGCTGACCCGGGCCAAGTACTGCAAGGTATACGGCACGCTGAACTTCGTCGCCAACAAGCTGCTGACCTGGACGGCGAACGTTCTGTTCAACCGGATTTTCACGGACATCGAAACGGCGATCAAAGCGTTCCGGCTGGAGGCGATCAAATCACTCGATCTGGTTTCCGAAGGTTTCGAGATCGAACCGGAAGTGACCGCCAAGATCTGCAAGGCCGGGCTGAATATCTATGAGGTGCCGATTTCGCATGCCGCACGCTGCTATGAAGAAGGCAAGAAAGTCCGCTGGTGGCATTTTTTCACCAGCATCTGGAGCCTGATCAAATGGCGCGTCGTCGGTTGACAGCACCGTTCTCTCTGACAACAGGGTTCCCGGCGTGAGTGCAGATTCTCTTTCCTATGAAGGCCGGGAATTCGAAGCTGCGGCCAACCTTGTCAATTACTACCGCTGGATCACCGACAGCTTCAAGCCATACCTGAAGGGGGACGGCACGGAAATCGGCGCCGGGATCGGCACATATTCAGGTTACCTGCGCCCGCTTCTGTCGACGCTCGATACCGTTGAGCCTTCAGCGCACCAGTTTACAGCCCTGCAGGCAAAATTCGCAGACGACAAAAACGTCCGGACGTTTTCGGAAACCATTCATGACTACCTGCAGCGCGTCGGCCCCGATGCACGGGACTGCATCTGCCTCGTCAATGTGCTCGAGCATATTGAACATGATACGGACGCGCTTTCGGATCTGCACCGTTTGATCAAGCCCGGCGGGCATGTATGCATTTTCGTACCCGCGATGCCGTGTCTGCATAGTAAGCTCGATGATATTTTCGGTCATTATCGCCGCTACACGAAACCTGAACTCGAACAAAAACTGGCCGCCACCGGCTTCACCGCCATGCAAAGCAAGTACATGGATATCCTCGGATTTCCGGCATGGGGCCTGATCAACACGATCATGGGGTCGACAAACCTGAGCCCGGCCCTGACGTCGCTGTACGATAAGGTTTTCATCCCCGTGACCCGAACTTTCGAAGCCATCGTGCCGCCGCCGTTCGGCAAAAGCCTGCTGATTGTCGGACAGAAGCGTGCCTGAGCTTTGGCCATTTGCTGCGGCCTGTGCGACGGGGTTCCTGATCGCCTTGGTTGGGACCGGTTTTCTCTGCCGGTTGTTGGCCGGAAAAGGCATTCTGGACGAGCCCAATCAACGCAGCTCGCATCAACAGGCAAAACCACGTGGCGGCGGACTGGCGATACTTGCCGCCGTCGCAGCAGGTATCGGCATACTGGCCATTGCCGGTACACCTCTGCCGTCCGGCATTATAATGGTTGGAATAGCAGCATTCGTCTTGGCACTGATTTCGTGGGCAGACGATGTCAGAGGATTATCTCCGCTGGTTCGGTTCATTCCGCAATTCATATGTGTCGGAATTGTCCTATACATCGCCCCCGTTTCCGAGCTCCCCCTGATCGGCGCATTGCCGGGGTGGTTGCAGTCCGGACTGCTCGCGCTGGCGTGGCTATGGTTCATCAATCTTTATAATTTCATGGACGGTATCGACGGCATCACCGGTGTCGAGACCATTGTCATCACGCTCGGCATCGCGCTCGTTTGCATTTTCAATCGCGACCTCATCGGTCTGCAGGGACCGGCACTCGTCATCGCCGCCGCAGCGGCCGGGTTTCTGGTCTGGAACTGGGCGCCTGCAAAGATCTTCATGGGCGACGTCGGCAGTGTGCCACTGGGATTCGTACTTGGCTGGCTGCTGCTCGACATGGCCGGGAACGGATATCTGGCTGCGGCGCTTATTCTACCGGGATATTATCTGATCGATGCGACGATAACCCTGCTATCCCGGCTGCGCCGCGGCAAAAAAATCTGGCAGGCGCATCGCGAGCATGCCTATCAACATGCCGTTCAGAACGGCCTGTCCCACGCCGACGTTTCATTGCGCGTTGGCATAACCGGATGCGCGTTGACCGGCCTTGCCATTGTCAGCACTGCATACCCCTGGCCGGCCGGCGTTACGGCGTGCATTGTTGTCGTGCTGTTCTGGCGATACCTTCGCCATGTGACACCCTGAACGGATAAATCGTGATTACTTCGAAGACCCTGAATTTACCGTCAGCCGCGCCGAGCGCCTATGGCGTTCTTTTCGCCATCCTCGCCGCAGCCATGCCCATAGTTTCCCTGTCATCCAGCAAAGCCGTTGTGCCGCTGGCAATCGTAGCAGCGCTCGCATTACTGGGGGTTGCCTATAAAAGAGACGCACTCAAGCGCATCCGGGTTTTCGATTCCTATGTCCTGTATGCTCTTTGCGCCTATTTTCTGACAGCCCTGCTGGCATCCCTGCTGAACGACGCATTGGTTGACGAGGCCACGTCACTCGGCAAAATCATCGGCCTGATCGTCATTGCGGTTTTGCTTTTCCCGATGCGGAGCTGCCTGAGCAAGGTGGATATCCAATGGGTTGCCGGCGCCCTGATCTTGGGGCTGTGCATCACCATGATGTGGATTGGCGGGTACATACTCTATGAGAAACTGATGTATTTTATCAGTCTCGAGCCTGAGCGATACAATGACGACTATTTTTCCCGGCTTCAGCTTTACGGTTATTTCTGGTTCAAATCCGCATCCACCGTTACAGCGCTTTTCAGCCTTGTCGCAGGGGTTTATCTGATTGGAGCCGGAAAACGGCTTTTTGCCCTCTTGTTTGTCTGCTTCGGTGTACTGACATGTTACTGGGTCGGGAGCCGGACGGCAGGCTACGGACTGGTTGGTGCACTGGTCGCAGGCCTCACCTATCAGTTGCTTGGCAGATACAGGCTCAAACTGGTGTTGGCCGTTCTGGCACTGGCATTTCTGCTGCCGGTCTGGATGAATCTCAGTAACTTTAAGCCCGAGCAAGTCAGCACCCAACTCAACATAACAAATTCGGCAGCAAATGCAGTCGTTTACCGCATGTATATATGGGATTTTGTCGCTGACAAAATCGCCGAGAAACCATTACTCGGTTGGGGGGTCGACGCTTCCAAGCGGCTTGGAACGGACGCCGAAGGCGTTCTGAGCGACCCCCGGTTTGGAAAACTCGGAGAGCCCATTCCGGTACATCCACACAACGCCATCCTGCAGATCTGGCTGGACTTCGGTTTCTTCGGTGCGATGTTCATATATGTGCTGATCGCACGGGGCCTGATTTTAGCTGAACGGCATATCCACCGTCCCCTGGACCGCATATGGATTTTTGCCTGCGGCTCCTTGATCGCCACCCTCTTCAGCTTCAGTTTTTCCATCGCTTCAAGCTGGTGGATGG
The DNA here is from genome assembly GCA_021555105.2 of Thalassospiraceae bacterium LMO-JJ14. Taxonomy (NCBI): domain Bacteria; kingdom Pseudomonadati; phylum Pseudomonadota; class Alphaproteobacteria; order Rhodospirillales; family Thalassospiraceae; species Thalassospiraceae bacterium LMO-JJ14. Next base: position 501,032 of record CP134604.1, on the reverse strand, counting down.
TCACCGTAATCGTGGGTGTCGTCTTGACGGCGATGTTCGCCCGGCACGCAAGCCTGCAAGAATCTGCAGGAATGTCTTCGTCATGAGTTTCAAAGGGCATGTCATTTGAACATCCTTTTTTTCACAGAGAACTTTCCCCCTGAAACCAATGCCGCGGCGACGCGTGTATATGAGCGTGCCGTGTATTGGGCGAAGTGGGGCCATCAAGTGACCGTCATCACCTGCCAGCCCAATTTTCCACACGGCCGGCTTTTCGACGGCTATGAGAACAGCTATAGCACCGAGGACATGGACGGGCTGCGCGTGGTGCGCGTGCCGACCTACATCTCACCCAACCGTGGCGTTTTTCTCCGGATCCTGGATTTTCTGAGTTTCATGATCAGCGGCTACCGGGCGGCACGGTTGGAGCCGGCCCCCGATGTCGTGATCTCGACCTCGCCGCAATTTTTCGCCGCCGTTGCCGCATGGTGGTTCGCGAAGCGGCGTGGGCTTCGCTATGTCTTCGAACTGGGCGATTTATGGCCGGCGTCCATTGCCGCTGTCGGTGCCATGAAAGCCAATCTGGCCTTGCGGCTCCTCGAGAAACTTGAACTGAAGATGTACCGTGATGCGGACGCCGTGGTCGCGCTGACATCGTCATTCCGCAACAACCTGATCGACCGCGGTATCGATGCCGGTAAAATCGCCGTGGTCATCAACGGAGTCGATCTGTGGCGCTATGCGCCGCGCCCGCGCGACACGGTGCTTGCCGCCAGGGCGGGCCTGAAAGACGGCGAATGCGTGATCGGTTACATCGGCACTCACGGCATGGCGCATGCGCTCGACAATGTTCTCGATACCGCGGCGATCATGCGCGAGCGCCCGGATATCGTATTCCTGCTGGTCGGCGCCGGCGCCGAGCGCGACGGCCTGATGGCGCGGGCGAAAGCGGAACGCCTGACAAATGTCCGCTTCCTCGATCCGCAACCCAAGGCAAGTATGCCCGATGTCTGGTCGCTTTGCGACGCGGCGCTGGTGCACCTGAAGAATGCCGACGTTTTCGCCGGAGTCATTCCGTCGAAAATCTTCGAAGCCATGGGCATGGGCCTGCCGATCATATTTGCCGGCCCGCCGGGTGAGGGTTCCGGAATCGTCGCCAATGCCGGTGCCGGTCTGATCGTTGCCGCGCAAAATCCGCATGCGCTGGCTTCCGCCTGTGCCGTTCTCGCGGACGAGCCGGATCAGCGCCGCGACATGGGCAAGCGCAGCCTCACCGCCGCACCCCGTTACAGCCGCGAGACCCAGTCGCGCCATATGATCGATGTGCTGGATGCGGTGATTGCCGGCCGGGGGATGGAAGCCGCCCGCATCAACCCCGGTCGCGGAGAGGCTTCTTGAAGATCGGCGTTACCGGCGCCAACGGATTTGTCGGCGGGTATCTGCTGGCGGCGTTGAAAGCCGCCGGACATGACGTTCGTGCACTTGTCAGAACGCCGGAAAACCTGCCGCTGGCAGATGCGGACAGTGTGTCGGCAATCCCAAGTATAGACCGCAACACGGATATTGAGGCGCTGAAAGCCGCCATGAGCGGCCTGGATGCCGTCGTCCATCTGGCAGCCCGGGTCCATGTCATGAATGCGTCACTTGATGACGATACATTTCACAACGTCAATGTTGACGGCAGTGCCCGCCTGTTCGACGCTGCCGTGGCCGCCGGTATCAAACGCTTTGTGTTGATAAGTTCCGTCAAAGCCGCCGGTGAGCGGTCCGGCGTCCGCCCGCTCATATCGGATGATGCCCCCGTCCCCGAAGATGCTTATGGCCGCTCAAAACTGGCGGCGGAAATACGGCTTCGCGAAATGGCCGCCGATCGGGCCTGCGAACTGGTCATCCTGCGCCCGGCCTTCGTTTACGGCTGGCCGCCGGCGGGCAATTTCAGGGCGGTTATTTCTGCTGTTCTCAAGGGGTTCCCGTTACCTCTTGCAGGGATCGAGAACCGCCGCGATATGACCTATGCGGGCAACCTGGCCGATGCCATTGCCACAGCCTGTACCGCGCCGGAACTTCACGATACGCCTTATTTCATATCCGACGGCGTCCCTGTTTCGACCCCCGAGCTGTTTCAGGCCGTGGCCGCAGCCTTCGGCCGTCCGGCCCGGCTGTTCCATGTGCCCCGCTGGGTTTTGCGCCTGATCGGGGCGCTGACCGGGCGCAGCGCCGCCATATCCCGATTGACCGGGAACTTTCTCGTCGATACGGCCCCCTTCCACCGTGACGCGCGCTGGCAAGCCCCTTATAAGATGTCTGAGGGGCTTGGCGCCGTTGCGCAAGCATGGCGCGAGACAAACCGGGCAGGACCTGTTTGAACGTGAAGCTGTTGCATCGAATTTCCGGCCGCGGCCTGATTGCTTTCGGACACGACATCGTCATGGCCGGCCTGTCGTTTGTCGTCGCCATGTATCTGCGCGTCGGCGCCACGGAATACAGCCTGAGCACGACACTGCTCATCGAGGGCGCTTTCGCGATGACGCTGATCGGCGCCGTCGTGTTCTGGATTTCCGGTCTTTACCGCGGCGTCTGGCGGTACGCGTCCATGGACGACCTGATGGCGATCACCCGCGCCGCGACAATCGCCATGCTGGCGTTCCTGGTCGTCATGTTCATGTGGTCGCGCATGGACGATGTGCCGCGTTCCGTTCCGTTCATCAACTGGCTGGCGCTGATGGCCATGCTGGGCGGCCCCCGCTTCATATATCGCTCGTGGAAAGACCGCCGCATCGAATTGCCGCACCTGGGCTTGGCGTCGAAAGTGCCGGTGCTGCTGATCGGCGCCTCCGACGGGGCCGACCAGTTCCTGCGCGGACTTCGCCAAAGCACGGATACGCCCTACGGTGTTGTCGGCATTCTTTCCGAACACCCGGAACGGGTTGGGCGCACGATCCGCGGCGTCACCGTACTCGGCACCGTCGATGAACTTGAAAAAATCTTCGCTGAATTAAAGGCCCGGGACGCGGCGCCGCAGCGCCTGATCCTGACCAAGGATGAAATTACCGGCGCGCCGGTCCGCGATCTTCTGGAACGTGCCGCCAATCTCGGTCTGACGCTGGCCCGTGTGCCGCGCGCCACCGACTTCCGCGCCGCCGATGCCGACCGCACCGAGGTCAAGCCGGTCGCGATCGAGGATCTTCTGGGCCGCCCGCAAACGCCGCTTGAACGTGACGTCATGCAGGGACTGATCAAGGACCGGCGTGTCGTCATCACCGGGGCAGGCGGTAGCATCGGATCCGAGCTGGCACGCCAGATCGCCGCGTTCGAGCCGGCCACGCTGGGCCTGATCGAAAACAACGAGTACGCGCTTTACAAGATCGACCGTGAAATTGCCGAGACCCAGCCGGCGCTGCCGCGTCAGGCGATCATCGCCGATGTCCGTGACGGGGCACGTATGACGGAGGCGCTCCAGACGCTCGGCGCCGAAATCGTCTTTCATGCCGCCGCGCTAAAGCATGTACCGCTGGTCGAGAGCAACCCCGCAGAAGGCATCCGCACCAACGTCCAGGGCACGATCAACGTCGCCGAGGCCTGCCTTGCCGCCAACGTCGGCACCATGGTGCAGATTTCCACCGACAAGGCGATCAACCCGACAAGTATCATGGGCGCCACCAAACGGGCCGCTGAAATGTACTGTCAGGCCCTCGATCTTTCCGAATTGAGCCGGTCATGCCGGTTCGTGACCGTGCGTTTCGGCAATGTTCTGGGCTCGACCGGTTCCGTCGTGCCGCTGTTTCAGCGCCAACTTGAAAAAGGCGGGCCGCTGACGGTCACGCATCCGGAGATGACGCGTTACTTCATGACCGTCCACGAAGCGGTCGAGCTTGTGCTCGAGGCATCGGCACTGGGCAGCCGGGGCGAGGTCGCGGACGGGCGCATTTTCGTTCTCGATATGGGCGAGCCGGTGAAGATCGTCGATCTGGCGCGGCAGATGATTCGCCTTTCCGGCAAGGTCCCCGACACCGATGTGAAGATCGAATTCACCGGCATCCGCCCCGGCGAGAAACTTTACGAAGAAGTTTTCCACGACGATGAAACCACCGTCGAGACGAATTACGCCGGACTTTTGCTGGCCGCGCCCCGTGTTGTTTCCATCGACGAGCTGAAACGCCGGATGGCGCCGCTGCTCGATGCCGCCGGGGCGGGACGCAACGACGAGGTCCGCACGCTATTGCACGGCATCGTTCCGGAATTCATCGAACCCGCGGACGGCCCCCGGGATGCCCCGAAAGCCAAACGCGCACAATCTACATGAATGACCAAAGAGGAATTTGAAAACCGATGACTGACGCAAAGATTACCCGCGCCCTGATCAGTGTTTCCGACAAAACCGGATTGCTGGAGCTGGGTCAGGCGCTGGATGCCGCCGGCGTTGAAATCCTGTCCACCGGCGGTTCCGCCAAGGCGCTCCGCGATGCCGGGGTCAACGTCGTCGAAGTCAGCGATTTCACCGGCTTCCCGGAAATCATGGACGGCCGCGTCAAAACCCTGCAGCCGAAAATTCACGGCGGCCTTCTCGCGGTGCGCGGCAATGCCGAGCACGAAGCGGCCATGCAGGCGCACGGCATTCAAAACATCGACCTGCTGGTCGTCAATCTGTATCCGTTCGAGGAAACCGTCGCCAAGGGCGCGGACTTCGATACCTGCATCGAGAACATCGACATCGGCGGTCCGGCGATGATCCGCGCCGCATCGAAAAACCATGCCTTCGTCAGCGTCGTTGTCGATCCGGCCGATTACGGACGGCTGCTCGAGGAAATGGCCGCCAATGACGGCGCCACCACGGCGGACTTCAGAACCCGGCTCGCCGCCAAGGCCTATGCCCGGACCGGCAGTTACGATGCGGCGATCTCGGCATGGTTCGCCGAGACACTGGGCGAAACGTTCCCTGCGCGCACCGTCATGGCCGGATCGCTGAAGCAGGTACTGCGCTACGGCGAGAACCCGCATCAGGAAGCGGCCTTCTATACGAATTCGGAAAACCGCCCCGGCATCGCCACAGCGACGCAGCTTCAGGGCAAGGAACTCAGCTTCAACAACCTGAACGACACCGACGCCGCGTTCGAGCTGGTCGCCGAGTTCACCGATACCCCGGCCTGTGTCATCGTCAAGCACGCCAACCCGTGCGGCGTCGCCATTGCCGGTAATCTGAGCGATGCCTACAGCCGCGCACTGGCGTGCGATACGGAAAGTGCCTTCGGCGGAATCCTCGCCTTCAACCGGGAACTTGACGCGGAAACCGCGACACTCGCGGCCGAGCTGTTTGCCGAGGTCATCATCGCACCGAAAATATCCGACGACGCCAAGGCCATCTTCCAGGCCAAGAAAAACCTCCGCGTCCTGGAAACCGGCGCGCTGCCGGATGCCGCCGCCAAGGGCATGACCGTGCGCTCGCTGGCCGGTGGATATCTACTGCAGAACCGCGACGCGGCCTTGACGTCGGGCGATCTGAACGTCGTCACCAAACGCGCGCCGACGGATACGGAAATGGCCGATCTGATGTTCGCCTTTACCGTCTGCAAACACGTCAAGTCGAACGCCATCATCTATGCCAAAAACGGCGCCACCGTCGGCGTCGGCGCCGGACAGATGAGCCGCGTCAATTCGTCCCGCATCGCCGCCTGGAAAGCCGCCGACGCGGCGCGTGTCGCGGGCGATCCGGAAAGCTGGGCCATCGGCTCGGTGGTCGCATCGGATGCATTCTTTCCGTTCGCCGACGGTCTGATTGCGGCGGCCGAGGCCGGCGCCACCGCGATTATCCAGCCGGGCGGCAGCATGCGTGACGAAGAAGTCATCGCCGCGGCCGACGAAAAGGGCCTAGCCATGGTCTTTACCGGCATGCGCCACTTTCGCCACTAAACGGCAACAACCGGGAACCGGACATGGACAACAAGGTCGAGGAAATCGTCAGTGTGTTGCGCGAGATCGCGCCGCCCCCGGCACCGCTGCATGAACCGCGGTTCGGCGAGGAAGAAATCGAAAACGTGACGAGTTGTCTGCGTGACGGCTGGGTTTCGTATCACGGCAAGTTCGTGACCCAGTTCGAAACCGACCTGGCGGCGTTCTGCGACGCCAGGCACGCGGTCATCACGTCGAGCGGCACGTCGGCACTGCACGCAATCATTCACATGATGGGAATCGGCCATGGCGACGAGGTGCTGGCGCCGGCGCTGACCTTCATCGCCTCAATCAATGCCATTGCCTACACCGGTGCCACGCCGCATTTCATCGATGCCGAGGAACCGACGCTCGGCGTCGATGCGGCAAAGCTGTCCGGCTATCTGCACGACATCGCCGAAAAGCGGCCGGACGGCTTGTTCAACAAGCAAACCGGCCGGCGGATCGCCGCCGTGATGTGCATGCACGCATTCGGCCATCCATCCGATCTTGATGCGCTGGCGGCGGTAGCCGATGAATTCGCCATCCCGTTGATCGAGGACGCGGCGGAATCGCTCGGCTCGTACTACAAGGGCCGCCACGTCGGCAACCACGGCCACATGTCGGCGCTCAGCTTCAACGGCAACAAGATCATCACCACCGGCGGCGGCGGCGCGATCCTGTGCAATGACGATGACATGGCCGAACGGGTGCGTCGCGTAACGACGACGGCACGCATCCCCCATGCCTATGAGTTCTCGCACAACGAAATCGCCTTTAACTACCGCATGCCGAACCTGAACGCCGCCGTCGGCTGCGGACAGCTGGCGCGGCTACCCGGGTACCTTGAGCGCAAGCGCCGTCTTGCCGCGCGCTACCACGATGCGTTCGCCAAAATCGACGGTGTCAATCACGTCAGCGAACCCGCCGAGTGCATCAGCAATTACTGGATCAATATCCTGCTTTTGGAGCCGGGACACCGTACGCTGAGAGAGCCGGTCCTGCAGGCCGCCAATGATGCCGGCATCGGCGCACGCGCCGCCTGGGTGCCGATTTGCGATCTGCCCATGTACGCCCACTGCCCGAAGATGGACCTTTCCGGGACACACGACCTGTACGGGCGGATTCTTAACGTCCCCAGCAGCCCGCATCTGATGACGGACGGCTGACCGGAAAAAGGTTTCCAACCTGCGGCGCGGTCTGTATCAAGACCCTCTGCGTCTAACCCGTCACGGAAAAGATTGAGCGATATCAATGAGCGACATTAAAAAAGCGGATGTCTGTATCGTCGGCGGCGCCGGCCATGTCGGCCTGCCGATGGCCCTGTCGTTTGCCAACGCAGGCTCGCGTGTGCAGATCTACGACATCAACCAGCAGACGCTGGATACCATCGCATCGGGCAAGATGCCGTTCGTCGACGAGGGCGCCGAAGCATATCTGAAACAGGCACTCGATAACGACCTGCTGACACTTACCGCCGATCCGGCGGAAATCACACCGGATGGTGTGCTTGTGATCACCATCGGCACGCCGGTCGACGAATTTCTGAACCCCTCGCACGGCGAGGTAAAATCCGCGATCGACACGCTGATACCGCATATCGCCGACGATCATCTTATCGTACTGCGTTCGACGCTCTATCCCGGTACCACCGACTGGCTGCACCGCTATCTCGAACAGATCGGCCGCAAAAGCCGGGTGGCGTTCTGCCCGGAACGCTCCGTGCAGGGGCGCGCCATCCGCGAGCTTTCCGAACTGCCGCAGATCATCAGCGGCACGACCCAGGCCGCGCTTGACGAAGCGCGCGCCTTTTTCAAGCCCGTGGTGCCGGAAATGATCGAGTTGAGCCCGCTGGAAGCCGAATTCGTCAAGTTGTTCGACAATTCCTACCGGTATATCGAATTCGCCATCGCCAACCAGTTCTATATGCTGGCCGATCAGGCTGGCGCGGACTATTCGAAAATCCATTTCGGCATGACGCACGGCTACGAACGCGCCAAGAACATGCCGCGCCCCGGCTTCACCGCCGGCCCGTGCCTGTTCAAGGACACCATGCAGATCGCCGCATTTGCCCGAAACCAGTTCTCGCTCGGCAACTCGGCGATGCTGGTGAACGAAGGCCTGGTGCTGTACGTGATCGAAAAGATCGCCGCCCAGTTCGATCTTGCCGAACAAACCGTCGGTCTGCTCGGCATGTCGTTCAAGGCCGACAGCGACGATATTCGCGCCTCGCTCAGCTATAAAATGAAGAAGCACCTGATGATGCGGGCCAGGGACGTGCTGAGCACAGACCCGCATGTGCTCGACGATCCGAACCTGTTGCCGCTGGATCAGGTCGTCAACGACAGCGACATTCTCGTCGTCTGCACCCCACATTCGGCATACCGGGACCTCGACACCAAGGGCAAGCCGGTGTTCGATGTGTGGAATCACATTGTCGCCCCGGACCCGGCGACCGTCGTCAAAGGATCGGTATGAGCAAGAAAATCGTCGTCACCGGCGGCACCGGCTTCATCGGCTCGGCGCTGGTACGTCGGCTCCTCGCCGACGGCCATCGGGTGCGTGTTTTCGACAACGATTCCCGGGGCCGCGCGACGCGGCTCGACGACATTAAATCCGACATTGAAATCGTCCATGGGGATATCCGCGACGCCGACGCCGTCAGTGCCGCCCTGGCCGGTCAGGACGCGGTGTGGCATCTGGCCTACGTCAACGGCACCGAGTTCTTTTACGAAAAGCCCGATCTGGTGCTCGATGTCGGCGTCAAGGGCATGGTCAACGTCATCGACGGCTGTAAGACACAGGGCGTCGCCGAGCTGATCTATGCCTCGACGTCCGAGGTCTATCAGACGCCCGCCGTCGTCCCCACGCCCGAAGACGTGCAGATGGTCGTGCCGGATCCGACCAATCCCCGCTATTCCTACGGCGCCGGCAAGATCATTGGCGAGATGATGGCGCTGCACACGGCAACGCGCATTTGCGACAGGGTGCAGATCTTCCGCCCTCACAATGTCTATGGTCCGGACATGGGCTGGGAGCATGTGCTGCCGCAGTTCGTCTTGCGCATGAAGCAGCTTTGCGCAGAATCCGACGCCGATCCGCTAGCGTTCCCGATCCAGGGCGATGGCCGCGAAACCCGCGCCTTCAACTATATCGACGACTTCATCGATGCCGTGATTTTGATGTCGGAAAAAGGCGGCAGTGGCGAAATCTATCACATCGGCAACCCCGAGGAAGTCGCGATCCGCGATGTCGCGCACATGGTCGGGCAATATTTCGACCGTAAAATTGAACTCGTCCCGCAGCCTTTACAAAAAGGCGGCACGCCCCGGCGCAGCCCCGACATTACAAAAATCGCCGCCCTCGGCTACACGCCGAAAGTCATGCTGGCCGATGGTTTTCCCAAGCTCGCCACATGGTATGATGCGCATGCGGATCAGGCACCAAACGAGGCTCGGACATCATGAAGCGCTGTCTTTCGTGCAATCACCTCTTTGACAGCGATGACTGGACCTGCCCTGCGTGCGGCGTCACACCCGAGACAATTGATGGCTTCAACGCGTTTGCGCCGCAGCTGGTCAACACCACGACCGCCTTCGATGACGACAGTTTCGGCGATCTGGCGGAATCCGAGGAATCCAGTTTCTGGTATGTACCGCGCAACAACCTGATTGCGTGGACGCTCGGCAAGTATTTTCCGGACGCCACGTCATTTTACGAAATGGGCTGCGGCACCGGTATCGTGTTGATGGGCCTGCATGAAAAGAATCCCGCCCTGCGGCTTTCAGGCAGCGACATCTATACCTCGGGGCTGGAAGTCGCGCGCGACCGCCTGGGTGACGGCGTCGAACAGCTTTTGCAGACCGACGCGCACGGCATCCCGTTCCGCGAACAGTTCGATGCCATCGGCGCCTTCGACGTGATCGAACATATCGATGACGATGTCGGCGCCATGCATGAGCTTCTGCAGACCCTGAAGCCCGGCGGCGGCGCGATCTTCGTCGTCCCCCGTCACATGTTCATGTGGAGCATCATGGACGATTTGGCGTGTCACAAGCGCCGTTACGGCCGGCAGCAGTTCGACGCGCGGGTCAAACAGGCCGGTTTCGAGATCGTTCGGACCTTTTCATTCGGTATGCTGACCCTGCCGTTGCAGTATTTTTCACGTAAGGTCATGCAGAAGTTCCGCAAGGGCGACAAGATGTCCGATTATCTGGAGCTCAAGGTCTCGCCGCTGACCGGATTTATCCTGCGGGTTTTGTTCGAACTCGATCAGATCCCCGTCAGGCTTGGCGTCAATTATCCGTTCGGCGCCTCCCTGGTTGTCGTAGCGCGCCGGCCGAAGTGACGTACCCTTTCTGTCCATGACCATGAACCGCCTGTATCTGACGGCATTCTGGGGATCGGCCGCGTCGATGGCCGTGCTGATGGCCGTGCGCCTATATAACGGCGTATCGTTTGACGTTCCGCTCCAGTTCATCACCAGCGGCGATGAGCAGGCGTCTCTGTACGCCATCTGGAAGTCGGTTCATGGCGTCGATGTTTACACGGACCCGTCGCGCAGTCCTTATGCGATGTCGTTCTATAATGCGCTGTTTTATGTCGTTTACGGCACCTGGTCTTGGTTCTGGCTATCGCTGCTGTCATTGGCCGACACGTGGCTGCCGACAGTCAGCAGGTTCCTGACGCTGCTGGGCGCCGTTGCCGGATGGGCGCTGGCAGCATGCCTGCTGATGACGGCCGGGCGCCAGGCGCAGGCGGCCGAAGACCAGCAGCCGCGATTTGTCGCAGCACTTTCGGCGGCATTGCTGTTCATCGGCCCGCTGATGGGATTCTGGGCGTTTACCGTGCGGCCGGATCTGTGGGCCTTCGTTTTCGAGATAATCGCCGTACTTGTTTTCATCCGCACGTATGCGGAAAACAGGCAACTCGCTGTGACACTGGCGGCGGCATTGCTGTTCGGCAGCTGGATGTTCAAGCAGGCCGCCATCAGTGCGGTGTGCGGCATCGGTCTGTTCTTGCTGTTCGAGCGGGAATGGCGCGCACTTTTCCTTTTCTGTGCTGTCTATCTCGGGTCCTGCTTCGCGGCCATCTTCGCGGGCGGCGAACTGTACCGCCAAAGCATCTTCTTCACGCAGATCGCGCTGGAGTATTCCCTGATGCACGGCATCAAGGTCTGGGCCAATGCCGTTGCCAAAACCCTGCCGATCTATCTGCCCTTGCTGGTCATCGTCTATGCCCTGGTGACACAGCCAGCGTACCGCCGGCAATTTATGAACCGCTGGGTGTGCCGATTTTTCCTGTATGGCTTCATCGCCTCTGCCGGCATTATCTTTGCGCTTTCGGTCCAGGATGCCAGCGCGGAGAATTACACCTTCACACCAGGCCTGTTTGCCGCCGGCCTTCTGGTCAGCGGTTTTGCCTGCATGGAAAAGCCGTCATCCGGGCGCTTGGCGCTGGCCCGTGCCTGGCTGGCGGCGATGGCCATGCATGCGCTGCTGTGTGTTCTGGTTATCGGTGGCGTCCTGGGTGTGCTCGATCCGGCACGGAAAAGCCACAGCGAATTGACGGCTGCGGCCGAATGCATCAACAGATATCCCGGGCCCCTGTTTGTCGAAGACACCTATCTGTCTTTGCCGTGGATGACCCAAAGTGCCGAGCCGTTCGTCCTTTCTTATACCTATGGACGGGCACGGGCCCTTGGCATACCGCACGAAAAGGACGGCATCGGCGGGCGCATCGATAACGGCGAGTTTACGACATTGGCGTTGTCCACGGACAACGGCGAACGCGGTTTCGACGGCGCGCATTTGCGGCATTACAGACTCCTGCCCAAGACCTGCGGGTCGCTGCATATGTGGTCAAGAATTGATCCTTGAGTTTTAGGCAGGCTCTGCCACAAATGCACCGGTATCGACCCCCCGGCAACGGAAGGTGACAAAAACATAATGGCCAATTACCGCGCGTTCAAAAAAGACACCTGCCGCATCTGCGGCGGCCGCGATCTTGTCCGGTATCTGTCGCTGGGCGATCAGCCGCCGTCGAATTCGTTTATTGCCGCCGCCGAAATCGATGACGAGCAGGCGTTTCCGCTCGACGTTTATCTTTGCACCGGATGCGGCCTTTCGCAGTTGCTGGATATCGTTTCCTCCGAAGACATCTTTGACGACTATGCGTATCTGTCGTCCACGTCGCGCGCACTGTGCCAGCATTATCAGGGTATGATCGACAGCGCCCTGGAGATGCTCCAGCCTGCGCCCGGCAGTCTGGTCGTCGACGTCGGCTGTAATGACGGCATCACGCTCAATTGCTATCCGGAAGATGCATACCGGGTGCTCGGGATCGAGCCGTCGAGCGCCGGGAAGTACGCGAAAGAACGCGGCTTCGATGTCGTCGAACGTTTCTTCAACGAACAATGCGGCCGCGATGTCGCCGCTTCGCACGGCAAGGCGGCAATCATTACCGCAACCAACGTCTTTGCACATGTCGACGATATCACCGGTTTTGCCGCCGGTGTCCGCGAGCTTTTGGACGAAGACGGGGTGTTCATCATCGAGTTTCCGTATCTCGTCGATATGATCGAGGCACTGTATTTCGACACCATCTATCACGAACATCTGTCGTATCTGAGCATCGCACCGCTGGATAAGCTGTTCGCGAAAACGGGGCTGCGGGCATTTCATGTCGAACGCACCGAAGTCGGCGCTTCCGGGCCGGCGCTCAGGCTGTTCGTCTGCCTGGCTGACGCGGCGCATGCGACACACGAGACAATCACCGGCATGCGCGCCGCCGAGACGGCCTGGGGCGTTTCTAACATCGCCGCCTATGAGCAATTCGCCGAGCGCGTCCGCAAAACCGGTGAAGAGCTGGTCGCCATGATGCGCGCCCTGAAGGCCGAAGGCGCGAAAATTGCCGCCTACGGTGCTCCGGCCAAGGGCAACACGCTGCTGAACTTCATCAAGGCGGATGCCTCGCTGATCGATGCGGTTGCTGAGAACAACGAGCTTAAGATCGGCAAGGTCACCCCCGGCACGCACCTGCCGATCATTTCCGACGAGGCGTTTCTGGCGGGCGGCTACACCCACGCCCTGCTGTTGGCTTGGAATTATCTGGACTTTTTCCTGGAGAAATCGCCGTTTATTAAAGACGGTGGAAAGTTCATCGTGCCCGTACCGAAACCGGTCATTCGCCCATAACGCATCGAGACAGTCACATGATAGAACTCGAAATCGTCGTTCCCGTCTATAACGAGGGAAAAAATATCATATCCCTGCTGGAAGATGTGCGGCGGCATGTGGAAACACCTTATCGCGTGCTGATCTGCTACGATTTCGACGAAGACGATACCCTGGAGGCCGTTGCCGGCTATCAGCATAGGGACACGGTTGAAATCATTCCCGTCAAGAATGTCGGGCGCGGACCGAACATGGCTGTGGTCAGCGGACTGCGCCGCTCCACGGCGCCTTATGTTCTGACTCATATGGCCGATGACGATTTCAATGCCGACATCATCGACAAGATGGTCGACCGGGCCAAGGCCGGCGCCTCGCTCGTTGCCGGTAGCCGGTTCCTGCCGGGCGGCTGCATGGACGGCTGCGTGTGGTACAAGAAGATGCTGACCGTGACGGCCAACATCTCGATGTACATCTTAGGCCGTTCGCCGATCCGCGACGCCACAAACGGCTTCAAGCTGTATTCGCGTGAACTTCTGGATGCCGTCGAGCTGGAGTCGACCGATGGCTTCACCTATGCCATCGAACTGGTCGCCAAGGCACACCGTCTCGGCCTGCGCCTCGATGAAATTCCGGCAAAATGGTACGAACGCCGCGAAGGCGAAAGCCGGTTTCAGATTCTGCCGTGGATCAAACCCTACCTGCGCTGGTATTTCTTCGTTTTCGCGACGACATGGCTGAGGCGCGGTCCCGAGACCATGAAGCGCGGGGGCTAGCCGCCGCAAACCGGATGAGGCCTAGTCGATGCGGCCGTAGGAATCCTCGAGCCGCTCTATATCGTCTTCTTCCAGATAATCCCCGGTTTGCACCTCGATCAGATGGATGTCCGTATCTGCACGGTTTTCCAGGCGATGGTTTTCGCCGGCCGGGATATAGATCGACTGGTTCGCCTCAAGCACGATTTCCCGGTCCCCCTTGGTCACGTGGGCGACGCCGTCGACAACGACCCAATGCTCGGCACGGCGTTCGTGGCGCTGCAGCGAAAGTCTGCCGCCGGGCCGAACCGTGATCCGCTTGGCGCGAAATCCGGCACCGCGGTCGATGTCCTGATACGATCCCCACGGGCGATGTACCGTATTCGCCGTTTCGACCTCCGGACGACGGTCTGCCTGCAAGGCGTCAACGATGCCGCGTAAATCCTGCGAAAGGTCGCGATCCATCACCAGCACACTGTCATCCGTGGCAACCACCACCAATCCCTCCACCCCGACCATCGTCACCAGGCCGTGTTCCGAATGGACCAGGCAATTCCGGCTGCCGCTCAACACGACATCGCCGACGCAAGCGTTGCCGTCGTCATCATGCGGCAAAACACGCCAGATAGCATCCCACGATCCGATGTCGCTCCAGCCCATATCAACCGGTACGACCGCGCCGAGGGTACTTTTCTCCATCACCAATCGGTCAAATGACTCAACGGGGAATTCCGCATAAGCGCCGGCATCAAGGCGAATAAAGTCCAGATCGCGTTTGCTTTCCGCAACCGCCCGCCGGGCCACGGCAAACATCCCCGGCCGGGCAACATCGAATGCTCCCGCGGCCGTTTTCGCCGATAAGGCAAAAATTCCCCCATTCCAGAAATGGCGACCGGATTCGACAAAACCGGTCGCCGTTTTTTTGTCCGGCTTTTCGGTAAAGCGGACGATATCGTTCGCACCCACGATGCCGGCTGCGGGGTTTCCGGATTCGATGTACCCGTAGCCGGTTTCCGGCCCGTCGGCATGTATCCCGAATGTGACAATCCGTCCCGCCACCGCAGCCTGTGCGGCAATATCGACAGCCGCCAGAAACTCGCTGTTATCCCTGATCAGATGATCCGACGGCAGAACCAGCATGATCGCATCGCCGCCGTGCGCCGCCTCGACATGTGCGGCAGCCGCCGCAATTGCCGCCGCCGTATTCCTGGCTTCCGGTTCCAAAAGGATATCGCACGGCACCAATCCGGCGTCACGTAACTGCTCGGCGACCATGAAGCGGTGATCGTCGTTGCAGACGAAAACCGGACGCGAAAACCGGGCGGGGTTGGTGACGCGGCGCGTGGTCGCGACAATCAGACTTTCTTCGCCTGCCAGCTCCAGGAATTGCTTGGGCCGTGCCTGCCTGGACAGTGGCCAGAGTCTGGCCCCCATGCCGCCCGACAGAATGACAGGAATAATCTGCATTAAAACTTTCTGGACCCGATCAGGGACGGATCCATATTGCGCACCCGCAGGTGCTGCGCCAGGACATGCATCATCGACTGATGGACATCTTCGATCACACCGTAATTGTCCGCGTCGACATGCAGGTGTACGTCGCAAAGGCCGGCGGTGCGGCCGCCGCCGAAACCGGTAAAGGCGATGACGGGGACCTGATTGTCGCGTGCCCAGGTTGCCGCGCGCACGACGTTTTCGCTGTCGCCCGACGATGACACCGTGACCAGAACGTCGCCCGGATCGGCCATCGTCTTGAGCTGATAGGCAAAGACCTCGTCATAGGAAATGTCGTTGGCGATCGCGGTCAGTGTTTCCACCGTCGACGACAGCGAGACAACGCGCGGCTTCAGCACGGTGTCCGTCTGCACGCCCTTCAGGTGATCGCAGTGAAAGTGATTGGAGATCGCCGCCGAGCCGCCGTTGCCGCAGACAAACACCGTATTGCCCGCGCCGTATGTCGCGTCGAGCAATTCGCCGGCACGGGTCAGTTGCGCGCGGTCGATGGAGGCAAAGGCTTTCGCCACATGTTCGGCGTAGGCGTCAAGGTAGCCGCCGATGCCGTCGAAATTCCGATCGGGAAATGTCATGGCTTCGTATATCCCGTTTGACCCTCCCAGGCAACCGGGTCAGGCAACCGGCTCAGGTCGCGGCGGGGGCCGGTAGTGAACGCCCCTGAGCAGCCAGCCGCCAACGATGAAGAACAGCAAAATACCGCCCATGCCGACACGCTGGCTGTCGAACGCCACGGTCAGGGCGCCGACCAGCATCGGTCCCAGGAATGCCGTCGCCTTGCCGGACAGGGCGTACAGGCCGAACATCTCGGTGCGGATCTCGGGCGGCGCGAGATGTGCCATCAGCGAACGGCTCGCCGATTGCGCCGGGCCGACAAAAACGCCCAGCGAAAGCCCGACGATCCAGAAGTGCGTGACATCGGTGACCACCAGGATCGCCGCGCCCAGCACCGTCAGCGCCGCCAGCGAGATATAGATGACGCGGATCGGCCCCCAGCGGTCATCGGCCCAGGAAAATGCCAGCGCCCCCAGGCCCGCCATGACGTTCATGCCGATCCCGAAAACGATCAGGTCGGCGAAGCTCATACCGAAAGTCCCGGCGGCGTAGATGCCGCCGAACGCAAATAAGGTGTTAAGGCCGTCGGTGTAGATCATTCGGGCCAGCAGATACCTGAAAACCGTGGCGTGCGCGCGTGCCGTGCGGATGGTCCCGGCCAGCTCGCCAAAGCCGCGGCGGACGGCTTCGGCCATGCCGATTCCGGTTGGCGGCCGGTCCGGGCTGAACAAAAAAACAGGCAGCGCAAACAATGCCATCCATGCCGCGACGAAGGGGCCGGTCACACGCAGGTGCTCGGCCGCATCCTTATCGAGCCCGAACAGCGGCGTGTCGGTCTGCACGAAAGCGACCAGCACCAGGGAAAGACAAATCAGCCCGCCGGCATACCCCGTCCCCCAGCCCCAGCCCGACACCCGCCCGATGCGATTATCGGGAACCAGGTCGGGCAGCATGGCGTTGTAGAATACCATGCCGGTTTCGAATGCAACATTGGCGGCGGCGACCAGAAACAGCCCCCGGATCATCATGTGCTGATCCGGCGCCACGGTCCAAAGCGCCGCCGACAGGAAAATACATGCCAGCGTGGAAACGAACAGCCAGGGTTTGCGCGGGCCGGTGTGATCGGCGATGGCGCCGATGACCGGGCTGATGACGGCGACGAACAACGCCGACCAGCCGATGGCCTGACCCCACAGCGCCGTCCCCGTCACCTCGTCAGGTGCGACGCCCTTGGTGAAGTAAGCGGCGAAGACAAACGTGATGATGACCGTCGGGAAAGCCGAGTTGGCCCAGTCGTACAGGCACCACGCGGCAACCCCCAAACGTGACGGCGCTTTAGTGCCTGGCACCGTCGACCATGGTCCTGAGCTGACGGCTAGCGACGGCGATCATCGACAGGTCGTTGACCTCGACATTCCACAGCTCGCCGAGCATCTGTTCGGTCGGCTCCACCAGCGCAGGGTTCGAGGTAATCCACGTGTCCACCGCCTGCTGCGGCGAAGCCCCCTTGCGGGCACTTTCGAGAACGGCTTCGGTCAGGTGCAGCTGGTGGCTGTAGATTTCCTCGACCAGCGCGGCGATGGCAAGCTGCTGCCAGTGGCTTTCGGAATCCAGCAGCTCCGCGGCTGCCCGCAACCGGCCCATGCGGAAGCGCGTGCCGATGGCGAAATAGCCCTTGGCCACGGCCAGCACATCGCCCTTCCGCTTGATCGCCAGTTTGACGATGTCGCACCCCGAATACAGGTTCACCAGATTGGCGACACGCAGCGCCAGTGCTTCCGGTGCGCCGTGATCGATATACGGTTGTGCGCGCGACTTCAGATCGCTGACGTAATGCTTCGGCAGCGTCGACGACAGGTTGGCCGCCAGCGTGCGCATGCCGTCGGCAAAGGCGCCGCAGTTGCTGCCGATATCGAGATTCTTTTCCCCGTGACGCAGGAACCATAGCGTCACCCATTCCAAAAGGTGATGCGTGTCGATCATCATCGAGGTCTGCGTCGCCGCCGGGACCTTGTTGTCGAGCGCCTCGATCTCGGCCCACAGTTTCGGCATCTCGAAGATTTCCTGGGCGATGAACCAGGCGCGGGCGATTTCCGGTACGCCCAGGCCCGTCTTTTCGCGGACCTCGTTGACGAAGCTGCTGCCCATGCGGTTGATCAGGTTGTTGGTCAGCCGCGTCGCGACGATCTCGCGGCGCAGGCGGTGTTTGGCGATTTCACCGCGGTATTTTTCCCGAAGCGGTGTCGGGAAGTATTTCACCAGGTCGTTGAACAGGTATGGGTCGTCCGGCACGTCGGACGCCAGCAACTCGTCGTAGGTCCAGAGCTTGGCATACGACAGCAGCACCGCGATCTCGGGCCGGAACAACCCGTGGCGCTGTTGCGCGCGCTCCGCCATGACTTCATCGTCGGGCAGGAATTCGACGGTGCGGTTCAGACGGTCCGCACGCTCCAGCGTTTTCATCAGCCGGTGCTGGTTGTCGAGCGCGGCAAGCCCGCGTGCCTGGATCAGCGTAATCGCCTGGCCCTGGTCATAGTTATGCCGCAACACCAGCGCACCGACCTCGTTGGTCATGCTGGCGAGCAACTTGTTGCGGGCGGATTGGTTCAGATTGCCGGCCTGCATCACCTGGCCCAGCAGAATCTTGATGTTGACCTCGTGGTCCGAGGAATCGACGCCGGCCGAGTTGTCGATGCTGTCGGTATTGAGCCGCCCGCCATGCTGCGCAAATTCAATGCGTCCAAGTTGCGTGGTGCCCAGGTTGGCGCCTTCGCCGATGACCTTGGCGCGAACGTCGGCGCCGTTGATACGGATCGCATCGTTGGCGCGATCGCCGACGTCGGCGGCGGATTCATGTGCCGCTTTGATATACGTGCCGATGCCGCCGAACCACAAAAGATCGGCATTGTGTTTGAGAATCGCTTTCAGCAGTTCGTTCGGTGCGACCGTGTCCTTGTCGATGCCGAACAGCGCCTTGATCTCGGGGCTGAGTTTCAGCGACTTGGCGTTGCGCTCGAAGATCGCGCCGCCCTTGGAAATCAGCTTGGTATTGTAGTCCGTCCATGACGAGCGGCCCATGTCGAACAGCCGTTTGCGCTCGACCCAGGTCTTCGCCGGATCCGGATCCGGATCGACGAAGATGTGCATGTGATTGAACGCCGCCAGCAGTTTGATGTGCTTCGACAGCAGCATGCCGTTGCCGAACACGTCGCCGGACATGTCGCCGACACCGATGCAGGTGAAGTCCTCGCTCTGTGTGTCGACGCCGATCTCACGGAAGTGGCGCTTGACGCATTCCCAGGCACCCTTCGCGGTGATGCCCATTTTCTTGTGGTCATAGCCCTGGCTGCCGCCCGATGCGAACGCATCGCCGAGCCAGTGCCCGTAGTCGATCGAGACCCCGTTGGCGATATCCGAAAACGTCGCCGTCCCCTTGTCGGCGGCAACGACCAGATACGGATCGTCACCGTCGAGGCGCACCACGTCCTTGCGCTGCGTGACCCGCGGGCCGGAAATATTGTCGGTGATATCGAGAAGGCCGGAGAGGAAAATCTTGTAGCACGCGATGCCTTCGCTCAAAAACGCATCGCGGCTGTTGTCCGCGGGCGGCTGTTTGCAGACGAACCCGCCCTTCGATCCGACCGGCACGATGACCGCGTTCTTGACCTGCTGCGCCTTGACGAGGCCGAGCACTTCGGTGCGGAAATCTTCCGGCCGGTCCGACCAGCGAAGTCCGCCGCGCGCGACGAACCCGAAGCGCAGGTGCACACCTTCGACCCTTGGACTGTAAACCCAGATTTCGCGGAACGGGCGCGGCAGCGGCATGTCTTCGATTTCACGCGAATTGATTTTGAACGAGACATAGGATTTCGCCGTGCCGTCATCGCCCATCTGGAAGAAGTTTGTCCTGAGCGTTGAATCGAGCAGATTGAGGAAGCGCCGCAAGATACGGTCTTCGTCGGCACTGGCGACGTTTTCCAGTTTTTCGAGATAGGTTTTACGCATCCGTTCCGGGTTGGATTTTTTATTCTTGGCCTGCGCCGGATCGAAAATCGTATGGAACATGTCGACCAGCAGGCCGGCGAAGCCGGGATGGCGGGCGATGGTCTGTTCCATATAGGCCTGCGAGAACGTGATGCCGACCTGGCGCAGGTATTTGCAGTACGCCCGGAGAACGACAATGTCGCGCCAGCTCAGACCGGCACCGATCACCAGTGCATTGAAGCCGTCGCTTTCCGCGTCGCCGTGCCAGACCCGGGCGAAGGCATCCTCGAAGTTGTCGCGGATCGCATCGACATCGATGGCCGCGCCGCTGCGCTGCTCAAGGCCGAAATCGTGGATAACAAGACGCGAGAAACCGGCATCCGGCAGGGTAACGCTGTGCGGCCCCGCTTCGTTGATGACCTTGAATCCCATATGCTCGAAGACCGGCAGCACATCCGACAACGGGATTTCGGTTTCCGGGTTGTAGAGCTTGAAACGGACCGATGCGGCATCCGTGCCGTCCGGCCGGTACAGGTGAAAGCCGATGCCCCCCTCGCAGGCGAGGGCCTCGATCTTGTCGAGATCGAACAGGACCTCATCCGAAGAATACTGTGCCTGATAGGACGGCCCGAAAGCATTCTTGAAGCGCGCATGCAGGGCGTGCGCACGGGCCTCGCCTTCGCGTGCGGTCAGCGCATCGAGAACCCTGTCGCCCCATGACCGTGCCGCCTCGGCAATTTTCGCTTCCAGTTCAAGCGTGTTGTACTTGGGCATCTTGCGGCCCATCAGCTTGATGATCAGGTGCACGCGCGCCAGCGGTGAATCGCCCAGCTGGGTGAAGAACGCGGACGGCTCGCCGCCGAATGCGTCGGCCAGAATTTCCTGCATTTTCTGACGCAGCCCGGTGTCGTAGCGGTCGCGCGGCACGAACACCATGCACGACAGATAGCGCTTGAAGACATCCTCGCGCACGAACAGCGCGACACGTTGGCGTTCCTGCAGGTGCAAGATACCCGTGGCGATCTCGAACAGCCGTTCTTCCTTGATCTGAAAAAGCTCGTCGCGGGGATAGGTTTCGAGAATGTTCAGCAGTGCCTTGCCGTCGTGGCTGTCACGCGAAAAGCCGGCCCTGTCGATGATGTTCTGCAGACGGCGGCGCAAAAGCGGAATGTTTCTGGGCGAAAGGTTATAGGCGACCGATGTGAACAGGCCGACGAACAGGCGATGGCCGATGACCTTGCCGTTCTTGTCGATCTTCTTGATGCCGATGGCGTCCATGTGAACCGAGCGGTGCACCTGCGAACGCTGGTTGGTCTTGGTCACGGTCAGCAGATCGCGCTTACCCAAAAACTCGGCGATCTCGGCGGGCAGGGCGCCCTTGGACTGAAAGGCCTCGAACACGGTGGTGCCGGGATCGCGCAAAACGCCCAGGCCCGACGCACGGTCAACGGTGACGCGGGTTTTCTTGCCGGCGCTGGAGATCTTGTATTCGCGGAACCCCAGGAACGTGAAATGGTTGTCATGCAGCCAGCGCAGCAGCTCGCGGATTTCAGACGCTTCCTCCAACTGAATGCCGCGCGGCTCGACCGCCAGATCATCGATGACGGTTTCCATGCGCTCGCGCATCGGCCGCCAGTCCTCGACCGAGGCACGCACGTCTTCGAGGACGGATTTCAGCGAGGCGGCGATTTCACGCAGCGCCTTTTCCGGCTGTTGCGCGATCTGGAAATGCATGAAGCTTTCGGTTCTCGCATCGACGTCCATATGGCCGCGCTCAAGAATATCGAGCACCGTGCCGGTCTTGCTCCGGCGGACCTTGCAGACGGGGTGGATGACGAGATGTATCGGCAGCTCGCGCCGCGTCAGTTCGGAGGATATGGAATCGACCAGGAACGGCATGTCGTCGGTGACGATTTCGACGACGCTGTGATCCGCCGACCACTTGTTACTTTTTGAATCAGGATTATAGACCCGGATGTTGGCTGTCCGCGGTTTTCGCGTCATCCCTGTTTCCAGGTGCGCGCGCGCCATGCCGACAAGCTCGGGGCCGCTCAGGGCCTTGAGATCATGCTCGGGGACATGGGCATAATATTCGGCGATGAACGCACGAAGCAGTTTGCCCTTTTTTCCCTTGTCCGTTTTTTGTGCTGCCCCAAGAGCGGTCGACGCGATAGCGCCGCCGGCGTGATCCGATTTCGGCATTGGATGCTCCCTTATCCCCGTCTTGTCTCGAGGTTCAATAGGTGAAGGCTATCGCATCCAGCGGGTCAGGGGAAGTGACGCTCTTACAAAAAGATCAGAAGTTACAAGAAGTTTCCGGCCCTTATCAAAACCGGAATGAAAGACTGACGGCGCCGAAGCGGTCGGTTTTCGTTTGCGTGTCGAATTCGCGGGTGCGCATCACGTGGGTAAATGCAATGCGGACATTACGATATGTCATCGACACGCCGGCGACGAAATCGCCGACGAGATTTTTTTTATCGACGCTGTGGCTGTCGGTGAAGGTGTTGCCGTCGAGAAAAATATTCTGCACGACCCAGCGGCCGTCGACCCCGGCAAAGGCATACCAGGAGAATTTTTCCGCCGGGTTGATGGCGCCGAAGCCGGACAGGCTCGGACGGATCAGCGGCGGGCCGTAATCGACATACAGCTCCTGCCCGATCCGGAGCGTCACGCCGCCGTTCAGGTGTGTATAGACGTTCCCCAGCGAGGCGCCGACATGCGGAATCGCATCCGCTTCAAACCCTGCAAAGCGCAGCGCCTTGTGGCGCCATTTGCGCTCGCCGATCAGGTTGACGCCGGGTTCGTTATCAAGCTGGTTCTCCCAGCCCTTCGATGTCGCGACGCCGATCAGTTTGTGATATTCGTTCTGCACCTGCTTGCCGAGCGCCGCCGGCCCGACGATGCCGACCTCAAGCGCGACCTTGTCCAGTGTCTCGGTGAAGTGTTCGCCAATCCCCTTGCCGGTTTCCGCATACAGGGATGCCGACCCATACAGCCAGCCGGCATAAGGCCGATCATCGGAGATCAGCGTGCGGGCCTCGGTATCGGCCGGCGTATACATATTATGACCGAGCTCCAACCCGAGCCGTCCGCCACGCACTTCGGCCAGCGGGTATAGCGTCTGCAGGGTGTCGCGTACCTCGGGAAGATTGTTGCCGTCCTCGGGCTCTGAAACCCACCCCAACCGGACACCGTTGGTATAGTGCCGGTCGGTATTGGCAATGCGGTCGTTTTCGACGTTAACCGTCCACGTCCCGGCCTCGGCCGACAGCGCCGGCAAAGCCAGCATGCCGAACAGGACGCCACCGTAAAACGTTTGTTTGAAGGATCGCCGCATCCTTTTTCTTAGCGCGAACACGCCAGCGAGGGAAGGACAGAACCGGCGATGACGCTAAAACAAAAAACGGCGCCCATTAACTGGGCGCCGTCTTTGCAAACACAATTGTCTGAGTTCAAGCGTTAGCCGCGTTCGTACGGCAGAGTGAACTCGGTGTTGGTTTTCTCGGCCATAATGGCGTCTTGTGAAGCACCGAAAACGTGCGGTTTGGTTGCTTCGGTGATGTGATCGACGTTCATCACCGGCTGAGCGCTGGCAAATACGGTTCCCGAGAATACAGTCCCCGATGCGCCGAAGACGGCCGGGTTGATATCTGCCGTAAGGTGGTCGATGTTGCTGGCCTGAGCCGAGGCACCAAAGCCGAGTGTCAGGGCGATGGCGGAAGCTGCTGCGATTTTTCTGATGTTCATTGTCTTAATCCTCTTCATCTATGTTTCGTCTTTTTCGACGTTGGGACACCGTGTCCCTTGAGAAAGAAGTTAGGACAAAGATTTCCGTTTCTCACTTAAAGCCGAATCAACCAGGCGTGACCGGATATATTCAATTAAAATCAATAGGTTACTATGATTTGTGTGCGCCCCGTCACGGCCCGCGCTCACGCGCGCGTGTGCCTGCTCAAAGCGCTGTGAAACGGCAGTGACCGGAAGGTGACTAAATTAGTAACTTGCGCGTGAGCAGTGCTGGCACAGGCGCGCATTCATGCCCCGTGCAAGACCGGTTATCACGAGCCGGTGTTATCGGAGTCTACGGCATCGATTGTGAACAGGCAGGGCGCGCTGTCACCGTGTGCAGTCGTCGCGACCGCCTCGCCTTTGTATGGCCGGCCCGTGTCGATGCCCTCGAAACACAGAAACGTTGTGCGGGCGGCT
Source organism: Thalassospiraceae bacterium LMO-JJ14 (assembly GCA_021555105.2). Taxonomy (NCBI): domain Bacteria; kingdom Pseudomonadati; phylum Pseudomonadota; class Alphaproteobacteria; order Rhodospirillales; family Thalassospiraceae; species Thalassospiraceae bacterium LMO-JJ14. The sequence goes on along the minus strand of CP134604.1, from coordinate 476,941 downwards.
TGCTGTTTGCCGATGGAAACGGGGGCAGAGACGATCTCTTCCCCGTCCGCATCGCGGAGCTTGCCCGATAACGTCCCCCACGCCCCCATGGCATTGGTCCTGAATGCGACAAACACCGAAGACCCGCACCGGCGGATCACGGCAGGGTCGGAAAGCAAGGGGCGCACATCATCAGGACGGGCGATTTCGATCACCGGCCCTTGCGTGCGGCCGCTGGCGTTCTCCGTCACCAGCTGGGCAAACAGCGCCCCCGGGGCCAGGCCGGCGAGGTCTTCCGATAGGGTGAACTTTTCCGCAGAAGGCATGAACGCCGGCGCATCGCCGAAGACCTCGATCGCGTCCAGCCCCCAATGTGCGTCGCGGTATCCGGATGCGATCCGCAGCCGCAGGTATCGGCCGCGCCCCGGGGCGTCGAAAACGATGCTTTCGGCAAGATTGAAGGGCTTCCTGGAATCATCCGCAACGGGTTCGCTCCCCGTCGGCCATAATGCGATGTCTTCCGGAACGTCGCGCATGGTTCCATCCCAGAGCGTCTTGAAATCAGCACCGTCCGCGGAGGTCGCCAGCGATACCTGGCGCGCCGGCCACAAGGGATGCTGATGCAGCCTTATGCTGCGTATCGCCGCATCTTCGCGGAACTTCCAGATAAAATCCTGCGCCTCGGACGGCACTGCCCCGCTTTGCCAGCAATGCCCCATGGCGCCGATCCAGCCATTCGTCAGCAGGCCGGGATCGGTTCCGCTGTTGGCGGGATGGCGGACAAGCGCGGCTTGCTGACCTGGCCCGAGAAGCGAATACGACCGGTATGCCAGGGCCAGGGACGCAATATCGATGTCCCCAACCGGCGGGTCCATTTCATCGCCGCAAACAAAACACAGGCAGATGTTGCCGGCACGGTTTTCGCGTAAAACATCCCCGATCGGGTGGTAGCAATAGCGCTCCATAGAAGCATTGGTTTCCTCGACATTATTGCCGCAGAAACTCCACGCACGGGAATCCGCCGATAACGTGAACTCGGCCCGATGCCATGTGTCGTCATTGATGAAGTCTTCTCCTCCCAGATCGCCGGTCCGGGCCCAGGCGGCACAATTATCCGCATACGCCGGAAACATCGCCTCGCCGGTGGCACCGTGCACCCAGGCGACAGGGAAGAATTTCTTCGCATCCAGATTTCGTACCCGGTACGTGACGCTGAATCCGGCATCGCGCAGATCCATCGCCTCTCCCGGATAAGCAGGTTTGGGAAAGGTTTCGGATTCGTAGGCTTCCGGCACGGCCCCCCGCAGATGCACGGCAGACGTCCAGCCCATAAGCAGGTCGATGACGCCAATGCCCTCGCGGTGATTGCGGTCCTTGCCGAAAGGCCCTTCGAAGCGCATCGCAACACCATCGCCGATAGCGTCGTTGCCGGTTTCGACAAAGCGCACGGTAAGGCTGAACGCGGTCATGCGGCGAAACATGTTGGCGCCGTTCTCTATCAGGCGGCCGTTGCGCCCGGGCGGCATCTGGCGCGGCGGCGTACGTTGCGTCAGTTCATCCGGCGCCGTGCCATAGCGGAAGTAATACTGCGTCGGCTGCGTCGCGCCTTCGATCTGCCCGTTCAGGACCGCGCCGTCCAAACCCACGGCTTCTCCCGGCATCGTCAGAACGCTGTAGGTCCCGGTAAAGGCGCTTTCCGTCCGTGCCGGCGCATCACTGATCGTGTCAGTCAGAGATTGATCCGGCGTTTGCGGTGCGACCGACACGCGCGGCCCACCCCGCCGGGCGTCGAAAATCGATGCGATGGTGCTCGGTTGAAAATGCAGCCCGGGCCGGCCTCTGCGGTAATACGCATCGAAGGTCTCGCGGACCGTATCCATGTCATTTTTGTTGTAACAGCCCACCAGCTTCAAAATGTAGCCGAACGGTTCCTCGGGGAAGGCCTGAATATATGCATCGGCGACTTCGCGTAATTGTTCGTAGCTCTGGAAGTCCTGAAAGAAATCGCCGAGAAATTCCGGATAGAGGATGCATCTTTGGGCGATTTCATGGAAATAGCGCACCGCCGTGGCCGTATCCGAAATCCTGAGCGCCAGGATCGCATGGCCGTACATTGCCGAGAGGTTGTCGCGTTCATTTTCCAAAACATAATCGAAGAATTTTTTTATTTCCGGATACTGATCTCGCTCAACGAGCCGGGCACTTCTGATAAAATCTTCGTTGAGAGATGCACGTATCGTCCGGTGCATTATTTCCGCCTGTTATAGGTGCCGTGGATGCGTAAAGCCGCAATGCGGGTATGGTTTGGCGGGGGCCATTGTGCATGACGCGCTTTTAACGCGTCAACCGATGCGGAATTTTATGAGAAAGCCGGTAGCCGGGCCGGGAGGAAATCGAGCGGGCGATGTGATTCGAACTCACAACATCAACCTTGGCAAAGTCGCCAAAATCATAAAGCTATAAATATCAATAATTTGTTCGAGTGCTGTGGCACGCTAAGCCGGAATAAAAGGGGATAATCGGAAATAAAACGAATTTGCCGGGGCACAGTTTGGACACGGTGAATCTAGTCCGTTTCCCAACTATATGCGGACGTCAACCTTTTCACCGTATCTGACCCATAGCCGGCATCACAATGTGCCTGTGGTTTATACGCTGTAGTGGCCACACGGCGGGAATGCTAATAAATGACTTCAGCCCCGACACAGCCAATTCGTCTTTTTTGCATTAACTTTAATAATAAACGATACAGGCTGCAGGTTTGGCGCTGGGTAGAAAAACGGGGCACCGTCTCCGGATTAAAAGAAGATGAAGCAAAAAGGCGGGGGTAATATGGGGCTGTTCGACTACAGCGATACGGCCACTGTTCCGGCCGATCTGGAAGAAATAACATTGCTTGCGGACCTCTCGGACGAGGATTGGTCGCGAGTGCTCATGATCGTTGAAACACGGCATTTCAAAGCCGGCGAAGACCTGATCCGGGTCGGCGAAAAGGATGATTCCTTTTACATTCTGACGAACGGTTCCGTCGATGTGGTCGTCGATACAAATGGGCAGGAAACGATTCTGGCAGGCATTTCTGAAGGCTCCGTGTTCGGAGAAATTGCGTTTTTTGACGGTGCCCCCAGAAGCGCCACAATCAGGGCCCGCGACCGGGGAACCGCTGTCCGCGTCACACGGGAAAATTTTGAAAGCCTGGCTGCCTGGGAACCACAGATTGCCCGTACCCTGCTTTATGATTTGGGCAGGGTTCTTGCCATGCGGCTTCGTTGGACGACAGACCGTGCCAACAAAAAATAATCTTCCCTACAAAAGCGCCCCGCACGGAGTCTCCAGTCAATGAGCGATATTGCCGACAAACCGTTTCCCAGTTATCTCGAAATGCCGTCACGCCTGCCGGTGTGGTTTTGGTGGGCGTTCAGGCTGGCGACCATCGGCGTCATGCTTTTCGTTGTCTGGAAGGTCTGGACCGAACCTGAACTTGGATTTGCCCTTTTCTGGAAACTGTTGATCCCGTCGTTGCCGCTGCTGTTTGCCGTCGCACCCGGTGTCTGGCGGCAAATATGCCCAATGGCTTTCGTCAACCAGTTGCCACGGACATTTGGTTTCTCGCGCGAATTGACGTTGCCTGTGCCCGCCAAGAATCTGGCTTATTTTATTTCCGTCCTCGCCTTTTTCTTCCTGGTCAGCCTACGCCACATTTATTTCAACCAGGAACCGCTTGCGTGGATGGTGCTGGTCTTCTCTGCCCTGGGGTTGGCGTTCCTGGGCGGTGTATTCTTCAAGGGGCGGAGCGGCTGGTGCGGGACGTTCTGCCCATTGGCGCCGATCCAGAAAGCCTATGGGCATGCGCCGCTTGTTACCGTCAAGAACGGTTACTGTCCGACGTGTGTCGGTTGTCAGAAGAATTGCTACGATTTTAATCCGCGCGCGGCGTTTCTGAGCGACCTGACAGATAAAGATCTCTGGTACGCGGGGCACAAGAAATTCTTCGTTGCCGGTTTGCCGGGCTTTGCGATCGGCTTTTTTACAGCGGCCGATCCGGCGGCAACGGGGCTCCCCGCTTATTTCCTGCACATGGCAAGCTGGATCGTGACAACGCTTGGCATTTACATGGCCGCACGCATTTTCATTCGGGTTTCCGATTACCTGATCGCAGCTTTTGCGGCACTTTCCGCGTTGAATATTTTCTATTGGTTCACGGCCGAGGGGATCATTACCACGGCGTTCCATTTGGCGGGCAGCACCGCGCCGGACGGGGCGGCTTACGTTTTACAGGCAGTGGTTCTGCTGGTGAGCGCTAAAGTCATCATAAACGGATTGAAAGCAGAGCAGGATTTCCGTGCCCTTAACGACAGTACAAGTCAGCCAAAGGTCGGCGTTAAGGTCGATGCGTTGCGTGCGGGCGGTGCGAATACGGCAGACGATCTCGTTACCGATCAGGCGTCAGGACGCAGCTTCGCCGCCGACCCCGGCCGCAGCTTGCTGGATGGAATTGAGTCCGCAGGCCTCACGCAGGACTTCGGCTGCCGGATGGGGATGTGCGGCGCCGACGCCATTGCGATTGTCGACGGCATGGAGAATTTGAGCCCGCCCGGCGACGACGAACTTGCGACGCTGCGCCGTCTCGGTCTTGAAGGCCGTGCGCGCATGGCATGCGTCTGCAAAGCAAATGGCGGCGGTGTGACGATCGATCTGAATATGGATCCTAACGACCTGCCTGAACCGCCGCCGCCCGCAGACCAGATTGATCTGGCCGAAGTAACCGGGGTTCGGAAGATCGTCATCATCGGTAACGGTACATCGGGAATGGCGGCTGCAGACGAAATCCGGCGCTTGAGCCCGACATGCAAGATTGACGTCATCGCCCGCGAAAACCATCCATTCTACAATCGCATGGCTATTGGACGGCTGCTCTATGGCCGGACCGGGCTGGACGATCTCTATCTTCTCGCCCCCGACTGGTACGAAAAGAAAAATGTCGACTTGTGGCTGAACACCCGGGCGACGGATGTCGATAGAGAGAAAAAGCTCGTTAAACTCGGCACCGGGGAGAGCTTGCCATACGACAAGCTGATCATGGCACAGGGAGCTTCCGCAGCCGTCCCGCCGGCAGAGGGTGTCGACAAGCCCGGCTGTTTCGTCTTGCGCGAGGCCGTGGATGCACAGGCAATCCGCGCATGGCGGCAGGAAAAAGACTGCACCCGGGCGGTGGTTCAAGGCGGCGGTGTGCTGGGCGTGGAAGCTGCAGACGCGCTGCGGCGTCTGAACCTGGACACCACCATTGTTCAGCGGTCGGGCCGCTTAATGAACCGGGAACTGGATGAACGCGGCAGTGAACTCCTGGAGCATTTTCTGGAGACCCTCGGAATACATGTTGTGACGGGCGCCTCGGTTGCGGCAATCAAAGGCGATGATCGTGTAGAAGGCATTGAACTGACCAACGGAGATATCATTCCGGCGAATCTGTTTGTGACCTGTGCCGGGGTCAAAGCCAATACGGCGTTGCCGGAAAAGATCGGGTTGGAGGTGAACCGCGGCATCGTCGTCGATGCGCAAATGCGTACTTCGGACCCGGATATTCTGGCTGTCGGTGACGTTGCCGAATTACCCGGGACGGTTGGCGGACTTTGGGCCGTCGGCACGGCGCAGGCAGCGGTTGCCGCCCAGGTCCTGTTCGGCAGGGAAGCCGCCTATAAAGCACCGAACACGATGGTCAGTCTCAAAATGGACGGCATCGATGTGAAAGGGTATGGAAATCTGGAAACCGGTGATGACGTCATCGACGTGTCCGAACCAGCGGATTCCGGTAACCTCCACCGGCGCCTGGTGATCAAGGATGGCATACTCAAGGGCGCGGTCTTCGTCGGACCCCCGGGGACCGGTAAGGACCTGGCTCAAGTCATCCAGTCTCAGGTTGATTTGTCGCCCATCATCGGCCGGCTTCAGGAAGGAGACTGGAAAGCACTGGGCGAGGTCTGATCCAAACTTATGTCAGATCGTGAATTTTTCGGTTCTGACTAGAAGCGGTCTTCCCTATCGGCATAGCATTTCATCTGATTAAAATTTGGAAGCGGCCACTGCGTGGGAAGACGGCCTAGGTCTGTTAATGGCCCTAAACGGACCGGATCTTCAGAATGCTATTTAACCGGTAGCAGATTCCATAGTCGTTCTGCGTTGCCATGTGCAATGGCGTGGGCGTGAGCGCCCGGTATTGTTGCCAAGACTTTTCGCCACACCTCAACTTGAGGCAGGAACATATCATTCCAGTGAAAGTAAAAAACATTGTCAAAAGCGAGGACAAAACGATCAGGGTGTGCCAAGACGAGCTTGTGCCATTCCGGGGCAAAGCCAGAATTTATTATCATTCGCGTCCATGGCTGCTTGTTGTGTCTATAGGCAATAGGATTACAGTGCGACGTGATGAAAAACAGGTTTGGATGCTTGGGGAGGAGCCGCTCGGCATCTTTTGCGTCCAGCTGGCCCATATGAATCAATCCAATCGGCACATCTCGATTCGCGGCAATAACAGCCTCTAGATTCTCCAGGTATTCTGATTTTTTCGACCCCATGGCCCGAAACTCGATATGGGCGATGAACGGAATGCCCTTTTGCCTTGACGCCTCAAGCATCATAGACGCACGCGGGTCACTCGGATCCATGGTCGATTCTCCAGCTCCGACACCCTTCTTTGCAGCGTGCCACATGATGACTTCCGCAATGGCACGGTAGTCATAGTTTCCGAGTTCCTTTTTGAAGAGATCGGCATAATTTGCCTTCCCTTTGGTGAAGGATCTGGTCTTGGTCTTTGCCGCCGGGATGATGCGATCCGGATACCGCGCAGCAAATGCCAGAACATCTGTTGATGGCTGCTTAAACCGTGTTGAGAGAATGACCTTGGAAACCCCAGCCTGATCGAGCATCGGGACAATAGAACTGAGGTCGGTATCTGCATCGATCTGGCTGTGAACGTCAATAATCGGCCCTTGCCAAAGGCCCTCGTTGGATACGTTTGCTTGGACCTGAGAACTGCTGCCTTTGGCAGGCTTTTCTTCGTCGCTCGACTGACCTCCGAAGAAACGGATCAGTTCGTCGAGACTTAGATAATTATCTTTATCCCCATCAATTTTCTTGAACCCTTTTGGATTGCGATTCCACTCGTCTTTATCTATGCGTCCGTCACCATTGGCATCCATGGTCTTGAGAACCTGATTGGCATCCTTCGCTTCGACATCTTTGCCGGTGAACACCAGGACGGAAACGAACAAAAATATGGTGGCCAGCGAGAAACATAGTTTCTGCATATCTAACAACCCCCGTTTGAAAATCTGAATAACCCACAATATGCAGCTTAAATCCGCGCCAAATCGACACAATGATTTGGATCAGTCATCAGATCGGCAATTGCGAATAGTGGATCGTTTTGAGGTCACCGAGATAACAGTGGCTCGACTACGTGAGTATATCGGTCATCGGTTGGATCAGGTAAGGGTTGGATCAGGTAAGCAGCGGAACTTAAACACGTTCAGTTTCATGACCTCAGGCACACGTATGCATCGCGCTTGCTTCAAGGCGGTGTAACTTTGTATGACGCCATGCACCTGATGGGACACAAGTCGCTTCGTTTGGTGCAACGTTCTGCACACCTCGCACCTGACGATCAAAAGGGGCACTTACGTGCATCGGGAAACATTTGGCACGATTTGGGCGCAGTGGCCTCAAATCCCCAAACCGCAACAATGGCTATGTCTCCGGAAAAGAATGGAGCGGGCGATGAGATTCGAACTCACGACTTCAACCTTGGCAAGGTTGCGCTCTACCCCTGAGCTACGCCCGCGCCGAGGGTAACTTCCGACAACGCCGAAAGCAGCCGGGATAATACGCATCGCGTAACCGTTTTCAAGCGCGAAATGCTAATTTTTTCAGGGTTTGCATATCGCCGCCTCAGAGCATTGTAACAGGGCATTGTAACAGGGCATTGTAACAGGGCATTGTCATTGGGCTTTGCAATCGACCCGGCTACGGCCCGGCGGACGGCGGGCGGTCTTGTTCCGCATTCGGTCCCGGCTTACGATCTGCCGCCATGCATACACGCGAAACCCTGCTCGAAATCCTTGCCGCCCTCGATATTGCAAGCCGGACTTTCGACCACCCCCCGGTGCACACTGTCGAAGAAGCCAAGGCCGTACGCGGAAAAATGGTCGGCGCGCACTCGAAAAACCTGTTTCTTAAAGACAAGAAGGGCCGGATGTATCTGCTCAGCGCGCTCGAAGACCGGCAAATCGACCTGAAATCCCTCTGCGCAAGGCTTTCGACAAAAAGCCTGTCATTCGCCAGCGCCGAGCGGCTGATGACTTATCTTGGTGTCGAGCCCGGTTCCGTGACCCCGTTCGGCGTCATCAACGACAGCGAAAATCAGGTGACGATGGCACTCGATGCCGGCCTGATGGAATTCGATACCGTCAATTTTCATCCCCTGGTCAACACCGCAACGACGGCGCTGCACCCCCGCGACCTGATCCGGTTTCTTGAGAGCTGTGGGCATGCACCGCTGATCCTTGAATTGTGAATTTTATGATTCCATCGAAAAATGCATGGTTTTCATAAGGAATTCATCGGGGAATCTGCGCCACGGCCCCTTGCCGTCCGGCTTGCGGCCGTCCATTTATAGGGGAACGAAGACACTATATTATATATAGCCCAACCCGGGCGAAGACGTGAGGAAGACGGCATGGAGTTTGTAATCAATCCCGACGGCAGTATGTCCCCGAAACAACCGGGTTCCGGCGAGGGCGATGCGCAAGGCGCGCAGCCGCACCCGCAGGCGGCGCCGCAGCAGGCCGCACCGATGGGTGCGCCCGAGGCGCCTGCCCCCGGTATCGTCCTCGACCCTTCATCGTCCGAAGGCATGGATGCCCGGCCGGTCGGTGGTCCGGCGGGCGGCGAACTGATCAAGGATTCCGATACCGACCGTTTCATGGCCGATGTCATTGACGCCTCGGCTCAGGTGCCGGTGATCGTCGACTTCTGGGCGCCGTGGTGCGGCCCGTGCAAACAACTCGGGCCGATGCTCGAAAAGCTGGTCCGCGAAGCCGGCGGCACCGTCAGAATGGTCAAGATCAACGTCGATGAAAACCAGCAGCTGGCGGCGCAGATGCGCGTGCAGTCGATCCCCGCCGTTTATGCCTTCAAGGACGGCCAACCGGTTGATGGCTTCATGGGTGCACTGCCGGAAAGCCAGCTCAAGACTTTCATCGAAAAACTGACCGGTGGCGTCAAGGGCGCGCTGGACCAGGTCCTTGAGCAGGCCGATGCCGAGCTCGAAGGCGGCGATGCGTTGCAGGCACTGGCACTGTATGGCGAAGCGCAACAGCAAAGCCCTGAAAATGAGCATGCCATCGCCGGCATGATCCGCGCCGCCGTCGCCGCCGGCGAAAACGATACCGCGCGGGACATGATCGAAGGGCTGCCGGAAGCCTGGAAAATGAAAGGCCCCATCGCCGCCGCGATCTCGGCGTTCCAGCTCGAGGAAGAGACCGAAGACAGCGGCGACCTCGCCGAGTTGCAGCAAAAAGCCGACGCCGACCCCGCCGACCTGCAGGCCCGATACGATCTGGCGCTGGCGCAATACGCGGCAAAGCGCAACGAAGCCGCGATCGACACGTTGCTGGAAATAATCGCCCGTAAGAAAGACTGGAACGACGGCGCGGCGCGCGAACAGCTGATCAAGATCTTCGATGCCCTGGGCCCGACGCACGAATTGACCACCAGCGGCCGGCGGCGTTTGTCGTCAGTGCTGTTTTCCTGAGCCGCCGGTACCGCGATGCTTGAGCGCCCCCGCACCCTGAGCCCGGAGACACTGCCCGATATCCTGGCGGTCTTTCCGCTGCCCGGCGCCATGCTTTTGCCGGGCGGGCAGCTGCCTTTGAACATTTTCGAGCCGCGCTATCTGAACATGATCGAGGATGCCCTGCGCACCCCCGGCCGGCTGATCGGCATGATCCAGCCCGTCGCCGAACAGGACGAACACCTGATCGCCGATGGCGTGAGGCTCTATGAAATCGGCTGTGCCGGGCGCGTGACCCAGTTCGAGGAAACCGATGACGGTTGCTATGTTATCAATCTTTCCGGCCTGATCCGCTTCAGGATCGCCGGGGAGCTGCCGCCGTTCGACGGCTATCGCCGCGTGCAACCCGACTTCACACCGTATTTAAATGACATGGCCGCAGACAATGCCGCAGACACGGGCAGGGTGGCCGGTCGCGACCGGTTGATTTCGGCGATGGCGCGTTATTTCGACACCCAGGGTATCGAGGCCGATATGTCCGGTATCGACGAAGCCCCGGATGCCTTGCTAATCGACACCCTGTCGATGACCTGCCCGCTGGAGCCCGGCGAGAAGCAGGCGCTGCTGGAATGCCCGGATACGGCTGAGCGGGCCGAGCTGCTGACCCGGATTTTGAGATTTCATCGCACGGCAACGGCTCGGCGATGCACGATATCCGCCAATAACCCATACCTGCGAGGCTGCCATGACCGCGTCCACCGCGACCGAGATCGATCCCAAGCTTCTGGAAATTCTCGTCTGCCCGCTGACCAAGGGAACGCTGCGCTATGACCGCGAGGCGCAGGAACTGATCAGCGACAAGGCCGGTCTGGCCTATCCGATCCGCGATGGCATCCCGATCATGCTTGCCGACGAAGCCCGCGAAATCGACGATGCGCCCGGCAATAATAAAAACAGCGCCTGAAAAGGATAAACACCTTGAACGACACGTTCAGCCAGAAACACCGCCCGAGCGAAATCCGCCTCAAGCGTGAGGAAAAGATTCTCGAAATCGATTTCGAAGACGGTCATACGGTCCGCCTTCCGGCGGAACTGCTCCGCGTCGAAAGCCCGTCCGCCGATGTACAGGGGCATGGGCCAGGTCAGAAAAAGACCGTTGCCGGGCGCCGTCATGTCGGCATCATGGGTCTGGAGGCGGTCGGCAATTATGCGATCCGCATCAAGTTCGATGACATGCACGATACCGGTATTTTTTCCTGGGACTATCTGCACGACATGGGTGCGCGCCAGGACGAGATGTGGGCGGGCTATCTGGCCGAGCTTGAGGAAAAGGGCCTTAGCCGCGATCCATGACGCGGCATTTCCGGATCGCCCCGTTACCGTCATCATACGTTGCGTTGCGCCCCTTGATCCAGAAGACCGTCTTGCCGTCCGTATAGCGTGCACCCGAGCCGGAAACAGCGCGGACCAGAATGATGGATTCCCGTCCCTGACGCAGGTGCATGTAATTGTCTTCGAACTGTGCCAGGACGACGCTTGAGCTGTCGCACGTGTAAAGATAATCCGTCCCCGGCCCGCCACCGGCCAGCGTCAGGAACGCAACGAGAAATGCCGACGTGTTCAACGCTGCATCAGGCTGGGCAGATCACCCATCAGCCCCATCGCCGAGCGCATCAGCATTTTCTTCAGCGGCGGGACGCGGTTGACGGCGCCGAGGCCAAAGTCACGAACGTGACGCAGCGGCGCGATATCGTTCGAGAACAGCCGGTTCAGCCCGTCGGTGACCGCCAGCATCAGCGTATTGTCGAAGCGACGCCAGCGCTGATAACGCTGTAAAACGGATGGCGCGCCGATATCGAGGCCCAGCCGTTTCGCCTCGCCGAGCACATCGGCGAGCGCCGCCACATCCCGATACCCCATGTTCAGGCCCTGCCCCGCAATCGGATGCATGCCGTGATCGGCATCGCCGATCAGAACCAGCCGCTTGTCGATCGATGTGCGGGCGAACTGCAATCCGAGCGGATGACAAAAGCGCGGGCCGACAATCTCGATATTGCCCATGAAATCGCCGAAACGTTTCGACAGTTCCTGGGTGAAGGTCCTGTCGTCCAGCGAGACCATGGCGCGGGCATGGCCGGCGCGTTCCGTCCAGACAACCGAAGAACGGCAGCCCGGTCTTTCCGCCGTCCCCCTGAGCGGCAGGATGGCGAACGGACCCGCGGGCAGGAAATGTTCATGCGCGACAAAGGCATGCGGTATTTCATGCTCGACGGTGCAGACGATGGCATCCTGCGGGTAGCGCCAGTCGGTGATCTTGATGCCGGCAGCTTCGCGGGTTTTCGAGCCGCGCCCGTCGGCGGCAATGGCAAGGGATGCGCGAACTTCGCGGCCGTCGCTCAGCCGTGCCCTGGCACCGTTGGCATCGCGCTCGAGGCTTTCAACCCTGAACGGCGCCAGAAACGTTACCTTCGCATCGCCCTTAAGGGCCTGTACGGCGGCTTTGCGAATATGGCGGTTTTCGGCGAGATAGCCGAGTGGCCCTTCGCCGACATCTTCATGGTCATAGTGCAGAAACAGCGGCGAAGCCCCGTCAGCAACCCGGATGTCGAGGATCGGCGCCACATCGTCCACCAGATGCGGCCAGACCCCGATGGCACTGAGCAGTCTTTCGGAAGCGGCCGCAATCGCCGATGCCCGCCCGTCAAAGGCGGCGTCAATGGCATCGGCGGGGTCGGTGCCGTCAACGACGACGACCTGAAAGCCCGTCTGCGAGAGCGCCCGCGCGGCAACGCTGCCGACGAGCCCGCCGCCAACGATCAGGATATCCGCCGTCAACGGCGAGGTCTTTGATGTGTCTGCAACCATACGCATCTAGGTGCCTTGGCAGCGGCATTCTGTCCAGTCGAATTTAATCGACTATTTTGCCTAATTATTAATCATGACTCTATTGTGCATAAAAGATAAGCATATATTCGGCCCCCTTTTTCCCCAAATAACATCTCAATATCATCTAATGCATTGAATTTAAACGCGTAATTCTTTCGTTCAGAACTTGGCACGAACCTTGATTAATGAACGCAGCGGCCCTGTGGGTCCACGTAATGTGCAAGGGGGATCTGCCGTCGTTTAGGCACGCTCGGCAAGCCCTGAAATCAACGGAAGGAGTTCAACATGAAAATGATCATGGCGGTCATCAAGCCGTTCAAGCTCGAGGAGGTCCGCGAAGCGCTGACCCCGCTCGGCATTGAAGGCATGACCGTATCCGAGGTTAAAGGTTTCGGCCGTCAAAAAGGTCAGGCCGAAATTTATCGTGGCGCGGAGTATCAAGTGAACTTCCTGCCGAAGGTCAAAATCGAAATCGCTTGTGTCGACGACCTCGTCGAACAAGTCGTCGAAACGGTTCAGAAAACCGCCATGACGGGCAAAATCGGGGACGGCAAGATTTTCGTCTACGCCCTCGACAAGGCCGTCCGGATCCGGACCGGTGAGTCCAATGCGGAAGCGCTCTAGGAGGAATGAAACTATGAACTTTGCTCGCATGAAAAAGCGCACGGCAGCGATCACCGCTTTGGCAGCGGTCGCCGTCATGATGACAGCCGCCCCGGCTATGGCGGACGTCACCACCGAGAGCGCCTACGTCTTCAACACATTCTCGTTCTTGATCCATGGCGTCCTCGTGATGTTCATGGCCGCCGGCTTTGCGATGCTGGAATCGGGTCTGGTCCGCTCCAAGAACACGGCCACGATCTGCCTCAAGAACATCGCGCTGTATTCCGTCGCCGGCATCATGTTCTACCTGATCGGGTACAACCTGATGTACGTCGACGTGCCGGAAGGCGGCTGGATGGGGGCCATTGCGCTCTTCTACAATCCGGGCGCGGATGAACTGGCGTTGATTAACGCCGACGAGGCAACCGCCGACATGGTCGCGAAAGTCGCGGACACCGGCTACTCGGTCGCTTCCGACTGGTTCTTCCAGATGGTCTTCGTTGCAACCGCGGCGTCCATCGTCTCCGGTACGGTCGCCGAACGCATCAAGTTCTGGCCGTTCATGATCTTCACGGTCGTGCTCACCGGTGTCATCTACCCGATCCAGGCTTCGTGGGTGTGGGGCGGTGGCTGGCTCGACGCAATGGGCTTCTCCGACTTCGCCGGCTCCACGCTGGTGCACTCGTGCGGCGGCTGGGCAGCGTTGACCGGTGCCATCATCCTCGGCGCGCGTAAAGGTAAGTACGGCTCCGACGGGTCCATCCGGGCACTGCCGGGCGCGAACATCCCGCTCGCCACGTTGGGTACTTTCATCCTGTGGTTCGGCTGGTTCGGTTTCAACGGTGGCTCGCAGCTCGCGCTGGGTTCCGCTCTTGACGCCGCTGCGATCTCGATCGTTTACGTCAACACCAACCTGGCGGCTGCCGCCGGCGTTGTCGTAGCGATGATCCTGGCACAGCTGATCTACAAGAAAGTCGACGTTTCTCTGGCGCTGAACGGTGCCATCGGCGGTCTCGTTGCCATCACCGCGGGTCCCGACCTTCAGAACCACTTCATCGCCATGATCGTCGGTGGTGTCGGTGGTGCGCTGGTCGTCTTTGCGGTGCCGCTGATCGACAAACTGAAGATCGATGACGTTGTCGGTGCCATCTCGGCTCACCTCGTCGCCGGTATCTGGGGCACGCTGTGCGTCGGTATCTTCGGTGGCGGCTCCATCGTCACCCAGGCAATCGGCATTGTTTCGATCGGCGTCTTCGTCATCGTCAGCAGCGCCATCGTCTGGATGATCCTGAAAGTCACCATGGGCATCCGTGTCACGGAAGAGGACGAAGAGCTCGGCCTCGACCGTGCGGAATGCGGCATGGAAGCTTATCCGGAGTTCGGAAAAGGCTCCCAAACCCTCTGATCCCCTCCGAGATCAGTTGGTTCTCCCCGAAAGCCGGGCGGTTTACCGCCCGGCTTTCTCCTTTTCGGGCGGCCCCCTTTTTCGTCATCCCGGGCGAAGACCCGGGACCCATTCATCCACGGTACAGTGCGCCGACATGGGTCCCGGATCGTAACCCTCGCACGCGCAAACCTTCGGTTTGCTTGCTCGGCTAACGTCCGGGATGACGTGTAAAGAAGTCGCGTCTCGAAGGATAAGCGGGGTCGGCGAATCGAGATGCACGGATTCGTGAAACCGCTTCATCGGCGACAACAAGAGCTTCCGCTAAGCCCCCGATATTTAGTGGTTAATTTGCATTTACCATCCATCCCTTCCCGGCCTGCGAAGCGTTAATCTCTTGGTAAGAAACGACGCTTACGACGGGTGTATGACCGTATTGCGCTCAAACACTTCAGGCCGATCATCCGAGCCCCTTCTGCCCGCGTCGCTGACCGCCGCGCTGAAACGCCGCGGCTGGCAGATGACCGGCATGGCCCTGATCGCCGTTGCCGCCATCATCGGCGCGGCCATTCTTTCCTATGCGCCGGGCGATCCGTCGCTGAACAGTGCCACCGACAATCCGCCGATCAATCTGGCCGGTCACTGGGGCGCCGTGTTTTCCGATCTCGTCTTACAGGTCGTCGGCTACGCCGCCCTGATCGTGCCGGCAGCGCTGGCCGTCTGGGCCGCCATGATTCTGACGCACGGCAGCCTGGCGAAGCCCGTCGGGCGGCTCGGCTGGCTGATTCTCGCCGTCATACTCAGTGCCGTCGCACTTTCCGGCATCACGACGCCTGCAGGCTGGCCATTGGCGGCCGGTCTTGGCGGCGTCGCCGGATCGCTGGCCTATCATGAACTGGTGATGTGGGCCGGGCGACTCGGCATCCGCCCCGCTGCCGACATTACACTGTGGACCATGAGTTCGCTCGCCGCCGCTGCTGGCGTCATTTCGCTGGGCATGGGCCCGCGCGACTGGCTGGCCGCCGCCAAGGCCGGCTGGCAAGGACTGAAAAAGGCTTATGCCTTCGCGTTTACAGCCTTTGGCGCCGCGCGCGATCTCGGCGAACGGGCACAGGATCTGGGCGGGCGTGTCCGCAGCCTGATACCGGCGCCGCACACCGGTGCGGGTGCCGCCACAGCAGACGACGACATCGATGATGATGACGAAGATGAAGACGGCTATCAGGGCGGTGCGCTCGATGCGGCGTTCACCCCGGCGTCCCGGTCATCGTCGCAAAAGGCACCGGTCGTCGATCCGCGTCCGAAACGCGCCAAGACCGGACGCAAGGCGCAGGCCCGGCGTCAACAGACATTACCACTGGGCGGCGAGGAAGACTACGTACAGCCGCCGCTGGAGATTCTCGACATCGCGCAGTCAACCCGCGAGGAAACCCGCGAGAGCCGCGAGGCGCTGCAGCAGAATGCGCGCTATCTGTCGACGGTGCTTGAGGAATACGGCGTCAAGGGCGAGATCGTGAAGGTACGCCCGGGCCCGGTCGTCACCCTTTATGAGCTTGAGCCCGCACCGGGCACTAAAACATCGCGCGTCATCGGCCTGTCCGACGATATCGCACGCTCCATGAGCGCCGTTTCCGTTCGTGTCGCCGTCGTGCCGGGCCGCAACGTCATCGGTATCGAAATGCCGAACGCACACCGTGAAATGGTTCATCTGCGCGAACTGCTGGCGTCCAGCGATTTCGAGAAAACCAAGGCCGAACTGCCGCTGGCGCTCGGCAAGGACATCGGCGGCGGTCCGGTCACGGTCGATCTGGCGCGCATGCCGCACCTGCTGATCGCCGGCACCACCGGGTCCGGCAAGTCGGTGGCCATGAACACCATGATCCTGTCGCTGCTCTATAACCTGTCGCCCGAGCAGTGCAAATTCATCATGATCGATCCGAAGATGCTGGAACTTTCCGTGTATCAGGAAATTCCGCACCTGCTGACGCCGGTCGTCACCGACCCGACGAAGGCCGTGGTCGCGCTCAAATGGGTGGTCCGCGAGATGGAAGACCGCTACCGCAACATGAGCCAGATGGGCGTGCGCAACATCGGCGGCTATAACCAGCGTCTCGCCGAAGCCAAGAAAAAGAACGAAAACCTGACGCGCACCGTGCAGACCGGTTTCGACGACGATGGCAAGCCGATCTACGAAGAGCAACCGTTGCCGACCGATCCCCTGCCGTACATCGTCGTCGTCGTCGATGAAATGGCGGACCTGATGCTGGTCGCCGGCAAGGACGTCGAGGCCGCGATCCAGCGCCTGGCACAAATGGCCCGCGCCGCCGGCATCCATCTGATGATGGCGACACAACGCCCGTCGGTGGACGTCATCACCGGCACCATCAAGGCCAACTTCCCGTCGCGCATCTCGTTCCAGGTGACATCGAAAATCGACAGCCGCACGATCCTCGGCGAGCAGGGCGCGGAACAGCTTCTGGGCCAGGGCGACATGCTGTACATGGCCGGCGGCGGCCGCATTTCCCGTGTGCACGGCCCGTTCGTTTCCGACGAGGAAGTCGAACGTGTGGTCAGCCATCTGAAGGAACAGGCGCAGCCCGAATACATCGAGGCTGTGACCGTGGAAACCGGCGAGCCGATGTTCGGTGAGAGCGGTGGCTCCGGCGGCGGCGACTACGACGAACACTACGACCAGGCGGTGGCGCTGGTGGCCCGCGAAGGCAAGGCCTCGACCAGCTTCATCCAGCGCCATTTCCAGATCGGCTATAACCGCGCCGCACGTATCATCGAGACGATGGAACGCGAAGGCGTGGTCAGCGCCGCCAACCGCGTCGGCCGCCGCGAAGTGTTGATCGGCGATCATTCGTCGTAAACGCTCGCGGCAGCGACTTTTCC
Organism: Thalassospiraceae bacterium LMO-JJ14; assembly: GCA_021555105.2. NCBI lineage: Bacteria > Pseudomonadati > Pseudomonadota > Alphaproteobacteria > Rhodospirillales > Thalassospiraceae > Thalassospiraceae bacterium LMO-JJ14. The sequence continues at coordinate 459,407 of CP134604.1, read as the reverse complement.
TACACCAGCCGTCGGTTACTCATCTCGTCGTTCAAAAAACCTTCCCGAATTTTTGCAACATTTTCCGGCAAAAATAGCTATGGGATTATGTAATCTCGAAAGCGCCGTAGATTTTTCCCGCAAACAGCGAATCCGAAGCTATTATTCAATACATGTACATTATGTATGTTGACGAGAGTGGCGACTCAGGACTTCAAAACTCACCGACCTCGCACTTCGCCCTGTCCGGAATCGTAGTGCATGAATCCGATTGGCGTTCCTTCATCGACACCCTTGTTCAGTTCAAAAAAACGATGAGGGGCGTATATGGATTGCCGGTACGGGCGGAGATACATGCGTCAGAGTTTATGAAGTCCCGGGTGCATGGCATGGCGAAACATGTTCGGTTCGCTATCTTACGCAATTTCCTAGACGAGCTTGCGAAAATTCAATCGATCAACGTAACCAACGTGATAATTGATAAAACTAACAAACCTGCAAACTATGACGTATTCACAACAGCGTGGCAGTACCTGTTCCAACGTTTCGAAAATACATTAATAAATGGGAACTTTCCCGGTGGGCACTCGAACGACCATGGCATGGTAATTACAGACGCGACCAACGGCACCAAGCTTATGCGTCTCATGAGACGAATGGCCGTTCACAATTATATTCCGAATATGGCCCAGTATGGCCAGGGATCACGAAACATCCCAATTACGAAAGTTATTGAAGACCCACATGGGAAAGATTCATCCGAAACCCTTCCAATCCAAGCGGCAGATGTTTGTGCTTATTTCCTGATGCAGCACTATAGTCCGAACTCATTTATTCGGAGGAAGGGTGCAAAAAACTATGTCTCTCGATTGCAGCCGATACTGAATACACATGCCCGCATCGGTCATCCACTTGGCATTGTGTATATTTAAAAGAGAGGGGGCGACCGGAGCCGCCCCAAAGAAATCCTACTTGACGGGTTCAGCCCGCTTTCAGATTTCATCTATACTATACATAAAAATACGTTAAAAATCAAGGCCTTAAAAGAGTCTGTTTTCAATAGGTTAGAAGAATGCCTCTGTATCCGGCACAAGACCTTCACGCATTTTTGTATTCGCGGTTCGCATAAAATCCGTCACAATATGGCCTTGGACAACTGCCTGGGTGGTTTGCCATGGAAGCCATCGAAAATGCCGCTTTCGTTTCCGTCGGCCGTGCCGCCGGTTTTGCCGGGCTGGCTATTTTTACCCTCATGATGGGCCTCAGCTTCGATCCGCCGCTGGCGACACGGACCGGCGGGCTGATCGGCATGGGACTTGTCGCGATCCTCGTGCTTTACGGCTGGCGCGCCGTCCGTCATCCCTACCGCCGCACCGAGGCCTGGTTGATTCTGCCCAAGGACCGCCGTCCCCCGGAAGGCATCGCCCAGCGCATCATCGGCCGCACGTTGCGTGAAACCGCCTACTGGTTCGCGGCCCGGGCGGCGGCGATATCGTCGTTTCTGCTGGTTTCCTCAGTCGCGCTCAAGTTTGTCTGAAGTCCCGCCGGGTGCGGATTGTCCGCATACGCCTTTACCTTGCCACATTGAGCGCCTAGAAACGCGATCATGAGAGCCCTTAAGAAATATCTGTTGCCGATCGCCGCGGTCATGCTTTTCGCGTTTGCCGCGCCCAGAACCGTCATGGCCGAAGGCGCCATCAACATCACGCCCGAGATCGATGCGTCGTTGAAAAAAGCGGAAGCCTATCTTGAGAGTATCAAGACCCTGCAGGCCGAGTTTCTGCAGATTTCGTCGAACGGCGAAACCGCAACCGGGGAAATTCTTCTGTCCCGGCCGAAGAACCTGCGCATCGAATACGCCCCGCCGACGCCGATCCTGATCGTCGCCAGCGGCGAATACCTGAGCTACGTCGACAAGGAGATGAAACAGGTCAATCACATCCCGCTGGATGACACCCCGGCGGCGTTCCTGTTACGGGAAAACTTCTCGTTCACCGACGGCGCCCTTAGCGTCACCGGCTTCGAGAAGGGCGCCAACACGATCCGCATCAGTGTCGTACAGGCCAAGGACCCGCTGGCCGGGGAACTGACGCTGGTATTCACGGAAAACCCGATGGTCCTGAAGAAATGGGTCATTATCGATGCTCAGGGCGTTATTACGGATCTGACCCTGATCAACAGCCGCTTTGATTTTCCGATCCCGGAAAACCGTTTTCTCGCCGTTTTCCCCGAACTCGATCTGGGCCGCTAACCACCGCCCTAAGCGCGCTCAACAAAATGGCCCGCAGCACTTTAAAATTATTCTAAAAAGAGTATATGAAACGTGCGGATGCGCGCGTCCCCCCTGCCGCACCGCTGAACGGGTCTTCCCGCTCATGACCGAGAGGTCGAAGGCGCCCGGCCAGCCATTCCTGGCACCCCAACCGGACTCCCCCCCCCTGGGACTATCCGGTGGGGTAAATTGGGCCGGGCGTCCTTTCTCAGGGAACCAGCTTGTAGCCGCCGGCCTCCGTAACCAGAAGCTTGGCGCCGGACGGGTCTTCTTCGATTTTCTGGCGCAGCCGGTAAACGTGCGTTTCCAGGGTGTGGGTGGTCACGGCGGCGTTGTAACCCCAGACCTCGTCGAGCAGCTTTTCGCGGGCAACGGCCTTGTCGCCGGCCCGGTACAGGTATTTGAGGATTGCCGTTTCCTTGTCGGTCAGGCGCACCTTGCGCTGGTCGGAATCGCGCACGAGAAGCTTGTTGGCCGGCTGAAAGGTATACGGACCAATCGCAAACACCGCATCGTCGCTGCGTTCGTGCTGGCGAATATGGGCGCGCAGCCGTGCCAGCAAAACGCCCAGCTTGAATGGCTTGGTGACGTAATCGTTGGCACCGGCATCAAGCCCGAGGATGGTGTCCGCATCCGTATCTGCACCGGTCAGCATGATGATCGGTGTGCGGACCCCGCCGCGGCGCATCAAACGGCAAACCTCGCGGCCGTCCATGTCCGGCAGCCCGACATCCAGCAGAATCATGTCGAAATTGTTTTCCTTGGTAATTTCGAGTCCTGCGGCGGCACTCAGCGCCGTGACAACCTGAAATTCTTCATGGAGCTTCAACTGCTCGCTCAACATATCCACCAGATCCTCGTCATCGTCGACAATGAGGATCCTTTTGCCGTTACTCATATGCACTTCCTTATCCGCCGAAACGCCATCGAATATCGATGCATCGTATATAGTGTGTTTTTCTTTCCAAGCCCTTATATATTAACCGGCTTTTTGCGGAAAGGTGCTAGGTTAGACAAATGAACAACCCGAATTCTGGGAATGCAGAGCTTTATGAGGTGCCGGCGGCACGTGCGCCGTTGACGGTGCTTTCGGTCGAGCGCGCCATGGGTGAGTTCAGACGCGGCCGTCCGGTCGTCGTCAAGGGTGGCGGCGGACACGCCGTGCTGGCGCTGGCCGCCGAAGCCATGAGTTCGGAAAGTCTGCAGCAGCTTCAAGACACCACCGGCAGCGCCCCGGCCCTGGCCATCACAGCCCGCCGCGCCGCCGTTCTCGGTCTCGCCGACAGCGCCGGGAAAATCGCCATTGTCAGCGGCCTTGGCGGCCTCGGTGCCGACGAGATCAGCGCCTTGGCCAATCCGCTGGTCGAGGCCGGGGTAACCCCGGAACTGCGCGAGCGGCTGCATGTCACGGTCCGCAACGACCCCGGTCATGATTGCGCGTCCGCGGCCGTGGCTCTGTCAAAAATTGCCCGGTTGCTGCCGGCCGCGGTGACGGCGCAAATCGATGACGTTGACGATGTGATCTCCTGGGCCAACCGGCACGACTTTCTGAGCGTCGATACCGGCGATGTTTTCCAGTTCGAAAGCGCTGCCGTCAGAAACCTGAAACGGGTCGGCGAGGCCCGCGTGCCGATCAGCGATGCGCACGATACACGCATCGTCGCTTTCAGGCCCGCCGACGGCGGGCGTGAACACTTGGCAATCATTGTCGGGCAACCCGACCCGGCGCACCCGGTGCTGGTCAGATTGCATTCCGAATGCTTTACCGGCGACCTGCTCGGCAGCCTGCGCTGCGACTGCGGCGACCAGCTGCAGGGCGCGCTCAGCGAAATCAAGTCCGCCGGTACCGGGATTTTGTTATATCTCGCCCAGGAAGGGCGCGGGATCGGCCTGATCAACAAACTGCGCGCCTATGAGCTGCAGGATCTCGGCTTCGACACCATGGACGCCAACGAACAACTCGGCTTCGACGCAGACGAACGCGTCTACATGCCTGCAGCCAGAATGCTGAAGCTGCTCGGCTTCCAGAAAGTGCGCCTGATGACCAATAATCCCGATAAACTGTCGGCATTGTCCCGTTATGGGGTCAATGTGGTGGAACGGGTCCAGCATGCATTCCCGGCAAATAAGCACAACGAGTTCTATCTGCAGACCAAGGCATCGCGCGCCGGGCATCAGTTCTAACAGCGCATTTGACCCGGCAGTTATTGCCCTTGCCCCGATTCCGGGTTGCATTCATCTTTTAACCTACTGATTTATCAGCATTTATGTTGGCATATACCTTGCTTATTTCCTGACGGGACACGTCGATTGACGACAGGGATATGTGACTTGGTTACGAGTCAGGGGTTTGGGACAGAGAATGCTTTCGGTAGATAATCATCTGGCATGGATGCCATCGACAATCGGCTCAGACGCCGGAACGCAAAAGCCGCCACCACAGGAAATCGCGTTCAGCCCGCCCGACGATGAGACCAAGATTAAAGAATTATCGCTTTTCGGTGAGGACGGTTTCTCATTCGCCGATCTGATCGACGTGGTCAATCCCCTGCAACACATCCCTCTTGTCTCGACATTCTACCGTGAATCCACAGGCGACGAGATCGGCGCCGCACCCCGTGTTATCGGCTCAACCCTGTTTTTCGGCCCCGTCGGCCTTGTCGGCGCTCTGGCCAATGTCTTTGTCGAGGGCAGTACCGGCAAGGATATCGGTGAGCATATGGCGTCGTGGGTGACGTCCGACGAAAGCATTGAAACCGCCAGCCTGGAGAATACCACGGCCGCACCTGGCACGGCGCATGCCACGCCCGACGCCGAGGATCCCGTGATGGCCTGGGCCAGGGCCGAATCCGATTGGGCAAGAAACAACTTGCGCAACCAGAACAGCAGCCCTGCCAAAGCCCCGCCGGAAGGGGCGTCCCCGGACAGGCCCGGCCGCGAAACGATCACCGTACCCGACGCCACATCGCTGCTCCGCGATCATCCGCCGGCTCCTCGCAAAACACCGTTCAGCGTCGAACAAATGGCCGTTCTCACCAATGACGCCCGCTCTGCTGCCTGGGCCTACGAAGTTGCCGCCAATCTGCGTCCGCAAGGCTGAAGCCGGCCGCACCGGGACCGAGCCGGTTTTTTTAAGGTTCCGGCTTTACGGAGCATACCACACATGCTGATCTTGGCGCATGATAATCCGCGTCTATGCCAATCATGTTCTCGAATACGCCGGCAAACGTTACCGGTGCGCTCTCGGCCGTGGCGGCGTTCTTCCCGACAAACACGAGGGTGACGGCGCGACGCCCAGCGGCAGGTATCGTCTGAAAAAGCTGTATATCCGCCGCGACCGCATCGGGCATATCGAGACCGGCCTGCCGGTCCGCGACATCGCTGCGGAAGACGGCTGGTGCGACGATCCGGCAAGGCCCGAATACAACCGGCCCGTCAGGTTGCCGTTTTCGGGCAGCCACGAGAAAATGTACCGCGACGATCAAGTCTATGACCTGGTAATTGAAATCAGCCACAATGACAGTCCGCCCGTACCGGGGGCCGGCAGTGCCGTCTTCATTCACATCGCGAAGCCGGATTATACCGCAACGGAAGGCTGTATCGCGCTGTCAGCAACGGATTTGATGGCATTGCTGGAAGCCTGGTCGGATCACACAGAAATAGAAATTTCCCAGGAAAGCGGATGAACGTCACTATGCCTGTGGCTGCCGCGCCCCGAAAATGGCCGTGCCGACACGGACATGGGTGGCACCGAGCGAAATCGCTTTTTCGTAATCCGCGCTCATGCCCATGCTCCTGACGGCAAGTCCGTTACGATCGGCAATTTCCGACAACAGCGCGAAATGCAGTGCCGGTTCCTCGTCCAGCGGCGGAATGCACATCAGCCCCTGAATATCGAGGCCGAGATTTTCCCTGCACTCCGATACGAAAGCATCGACGTCGCCTGGGGAAACGCCGGCTTTCTGAGGTTCCTCTCCGGTATTGACCTGGATATAACACGGTAATCGGCGCCCGGTGCGGTCAAATTCCGCAGCCAGCGCCCGGGCGATTTTCGGCCGATCGACGGTTTCAATGACATCGAACACGGCGACGGCGTTCTTGACCTTGTTGGACTGCAACGGACCGATCAGATGCAGGGTCACATCCGGATAGCGTTCCCTGAGCGCAGGCCATTTGTTTTCCGCTTCCTGCACGCGGTTTTCACCGAACAGCCGGTGTCCCGCCTGCAGCACAGGCAGGATCGAGGCCGCCTCGTGAAACTTGGACACCGCGACCAGATGGATCTCCCCGGGATCGCGCCCGGCGTCGGCCGCGGCCTTGGTGATATCCGCCCGAACAGCGGCAAGATTGCTTGCGGGATCGTTTTTCTGGGTCATAGTGCGGCCATGCGTTATTCAGTGCAGCGGACGTTATCAACTCCCCCCCGTCAAGACAATCACCGACGATGGGACGTCCCCGACTGGGTATTGATGACGGATGTCGAACGCCTGCCCGACCCGGCGCCTTACCTGCCGCACCTGCCGCCCGCCAGCGCCATCATCGTCCGCCACCCGCAAATGGACGAGGCGCATCGCATGGCTGCCGCCCTGATGCCTAAGGCGCGCCGTTATGGTGTTGCGGTTCTGCTTTCCGCCCCCTTTCCCCCGGCACTTCTCGAAGCGGACGGCATACACATTCCCGAGGCCGCGCTCGGGCGTTGGAAAGCCAGCGATATTGCGCGCCTCAACCCGGCCCTGGTGACGGCCTCGGCACATTCGCAGCGTGCCGTCATGACGGCGAAGCGGCGCGGTGTCGATGCGGTGCTTCTATCACCCGTGTTTCCGACCCGCAGTCACGGCACAGCCGCGTCGCTCGGCGTTTCGCGTTTCGCCACGATTGCCGGCACCGCCGGTCTGCCGGTCATAGCGCTTGGCGGCATAACAGAGGCGCGGATTATACGGGTGCTTCATGCCGGCGCATCGGGGCTTGCCGGGATCGGCCTGTTCAGCCCCGGCGACGCCGCGACCCCTTAGCCTCTCGGCGGGCCTTTAAGTGCGTCAAAGTCTGGTGGATTCCAATGATTTGGTGTAAGAGAGACTTCGTTCGGCGCGGCATCGGGTCATCCGTTGGCGCACCGACCGCTGGGCGAGAATAAAGGACGGTTACGCATGACATCGATTTTCCCCATGACAACCCGCAAGATGACCCGCCTGGGCACGGTCATTCTCGCTGCCTGCGTTCTGCTAACGGGCTGTGCATATTCGCCAGGTGACCCGCGCAATGAAGCCAAGGATGAAAACGAATATACGGATTACAAGACCCGTAAAACGGTCTTCGGTGACGGCGGATTAAGCTTCTTCGGCAACGACAGCAACAATAACAGTGGCGGCGCCCTTGGCGTAAACAGTTTCCTGTGGCGCGCCTCGCTGGAAACGATCTCTTTCATGCCGATCAACACCGCCGATGCCTTCGGTGGCGTTATCATCACGGACTGGTACAGCCCGCCGGAATCGCCGAGCGAGCGGTTCAAGCTCAACGTTTACATTCTCGGCCGTACATTGCGGGCGGACGGTATTAAGGTTTCGGTGTTCCGCCAGTTGCGCGACCGCAGCGGCAACTGGGCAGATGCCGTGGTGCCGGACGGGACAGCGCCGAAGGTAGAGGATTCAATTCTGACCAAGGCTCGCATGCTGCGCCACCAAACCCTAACCGCACAATAATACCGGGCCTACAGCACCCGCCTGATCCGATACAAATCGTGGCCACCGAAAAAGGCCGCGTGATAACTTTGTGAGTTCGAGAAAGAAATGTCGCGATACAACTTCAAGGACACCGAAAGCAAATGGCAAGCCGCATGGGCCGATCAACACTGTTTTGACGTTGAAGAAGACCCTGACAAGCCGAAGTACTATGTCCTTGAGATGTTCCCGTACCCGTCCGGGCGCATTCACATGGGCCATGTCCGCAATTACACGCTTGGCGATCTGGTTGCCCGGTTCCGTCGCGCCCAAGGATATAACGTATTGCACCCGATGGGCTGGGACGCCTTCGGTCTGCCGGCGGAAAACGCCGCCAAGGAAAACAACGTCCACCCGGCGAAATGGACCCATGCCAATATCGCCACCATGCGTGAGCAGCTCAAATCGATGGGGCTGTCGTATGACTGGCGCCGCGAAATCGCGACCTGCGATCCGGAATATTATCAGCACGAACAGAAGATGTTTCTCGATTTTCTCGAGGCCGGGCTGGTTTACCGCAAGGAATCCTGGGTCAACTGGGATCCGGTCGAGAACACGGTTCTCGCCAACGAACAGGTAATCGACGGCAAGGGCTGGCGGTCCGGCGCGGAAGTTGAAAAGCGCAAGCTGGCGCAGTGGTTCCTGAAAATCACCGCGTATGCCGATGAGCTGCTGGGCGCCATTGACGAACTTGAGCGCTGGCCGGACCGGGTACGGGTCATGCAACACAACTGGATCGGCAGATCGGAAGGCGCGCGCATCGGTTTCAAGATCATCGGCCGCGATCAGCCGCTCGACGTTTATACAACACGCCCCGACACCATTTTCGGCGCCTCGTTCATGGCTATTTCGGCGAACCACCCGCTGGCTCAGGAACTGGCCCCCGGCAATCCTGGGCTCGCCGAGTTCATCGCCCAGTGCAATCGCATGGCAACATCTGAAGCGGCCATCGAGACGGCGGAGAAACTTGGTTTCGATACCGGCTTGAAGTGCGCCCATCCGGTCATTGACGGAGAATCGCTGCCGATCTATGTCGCCAATTTCGTCTTGATGGATTACGGCACCGGGGCCATTTTCGGCTGCCCCGCCCACGATCAGCGCGACCTCGACTTTGCCCGCAAGTACGGCCTGCCCGTGATTCCGGTGGTATGCCCGCCGGACGCAGATGCACAGACATTCAGTGTCGCAGACGAAGCCTTTGTCGGCGACGGCGCCATCATCAATTCGGAATTCCTCAACGGCCTTTCCGTGCCTGACGCCAAGACCGCGATCATCAAGCGTTTCGAAGACCGTGGCATGGGCGAGAAACAGGTCAATTTCCGGCTCCGTGACTGGGGCGTGTCGCGCCAGCGGTACTGGGGCTGTCCGATCCCTATCGTGCATTGCGACGATTGCGGCACCGTGCCGGTCCCAGAGACACAGCTGCCGGTCGTCCTGCCGGAAGACATCGACATCAACGTTGCCGGCAATCCGCTCGACAAGCATCCGAGCTGGAAGCACGTCGATTGTCCGGCGTGCGGCAAGCCGGCGGTCCGCGAAACTGACACCTTCGATACTTTTTTTGAATCGTCATGGTACTTCGCACGTTTCTGCGCCCCCGTCGCTGAACGGGCCTTCACCCGGTCCGCCGCCGATTACTGGTTGCCGGTCGATCAGTATATCGGCGGTATCGAACATGCGGTGCTGCATCTTCTGTATTCGCGGTTTTTCACGCGCGCGCTCAAACAGTGCGGCTATCTTGATCTGGATGAGCCGTTCGGGGGCCTGCAGACCCAGGGCATGATCTGTCATGAAACCTACAAGGATGCGAACGGGAAGTGGCTGTTTCCAACCGACATCATCAGCGCCGATAACGGGGACCTGACCGACAGCAAAGGCGACAAGGTCACGCGCGGGCGCTCTGAAAAAATGAGCAAGTCGAAACGCAACGTTGTCGATCCGGAAGAAATCATCAGCACCTACGGCGCCGACACGGCGCGCCTGTTCATGTTGTCCGATAGTCCGCCGGACCGCGATCTCGACTGGACGGACGCCGGCATCGAGGGAGCTTGGCGCTATGTCAACCGGCTGTGGCGTCTGGTTTCGGAGCCTTCGTTCGCGCGCGCGGATATCAATGCCGCACGTCCGGAAACAGTATCGGGTGCTGCGCTCGACGTCGAAAGGCTGGTCCATAAAACCGTAGCCGCCGTCACCGAAGATCTGGAGAAGTTTCACTTCAACAAGGCCGTTGCCCGTATTCGCGAGCTTAGCAACGCTGTCGAAGACATGCCGGGAAATGATGACGGGGCGGCATGGGTGCTTCGCTTCGCGTCGGAAACGATTGCCATTCTTGTTGGTCCGCTGATGCCGCATCTTGCCGAAGAGATGTGGCATGAGCTTGGCCATACGGCGCTTGTCGCTGAAACGCCCTGGCCCGTCGCCGATCAAGGCATGCTTGTCGAAGACACCATTACGGTTGCCGTGCAGGTCAACGGCAAATTGCGCGGAACCATAGATATCGCCAAGGATTGCGATAAGGAAACCGTGGAACAAGCGGCGTTGATGTTGGACAATGTGCGCAGTTTCATCGAAGGCAAGGAAGTTCGGAAAGTGATCGTCGTCCCGAACAAGATCGTCAATGTCGTTATTTAGACCCGTCCTTGCTGCGGCGCTTGTCCTGGCGCTTGGCGGCTGCGGGTTCCGTCCGCTTTATGTGCCGCCACAGGAAGATGTTTCCAGGCGCAGCGCTTATGCCTTCGACATCTTCAAGAAAGTCTCGATCGGCAATATTCCCGATCGCGAAGGACAGTATTTCCGCAATCAACTCGTGCAGTTGCTGCATCCCGCCGGACACGGCACCGAAACGGATTATTTCCTGGAAGTCACGCTGACTGAAAGCACCCGTGACCTGGCGGTGCAGAAAAGCGCCATCGCCACGCGTGCCAATCTGACAGTGAGGGCCAATTTTACGCTGCGCCACCCCGGCAACGATGAGGCCGCTTATAGCGGGGTCGTCACAACATCGAGCGGTTACAATATATTCCAGTCGGAGTTTCAGACGCTCATGGCCGAAAAAGGCGCGCGCGAACGGGGTCTTAACGATCTCGCACAGCAATTGCGCATTCGCCTTGCTGCTCTCCTGACCAGGGCTGAGCCCCAGACCGCGAAACCATGAAGCTCGGCGGTGCAAAAGCCGCGTCTTTCGTCAAGTCGCCAGATGCCAAAGTACGTGGTGTGTTGCTGTTCGGTCCCGATGCCGGGCTAATTCGCGAGCGCGCCAAAGCGCTGATCGAATATTTTGCAGATGCCAGCGATCCCTTCGCCATTACCGAGTTGGGTGGCGATGCCTTGCGCAAGGATGGTGCCCTGCTGTCCGATGCCGCCAATGCCATGTCATTGATGGGCAGCGCCGCCGTCGTCAATGTCAGGGACATCACCGACAGTGTGGTCGATGTCGTCGCCGGCTGGCTCGATGCAGGGGCCGGGGTACATCCGGCGATTTTCGAAGCGGGAGAGCTTTCGCCAAGATCTAAAATTCGCAGCCTTTTCGAAAGCCGTTCCGATGCTGCCGCCATCGGCTGTTATCCCGACGAAGGACGCGACCTTGCCGGGGTCGTGCGTGAACATTTCTCGGCGGCAAGCGTGCGACTGGATAACGATGCCTTGCCCATTCTTCTTGCCCGTCTCGGCACGGACCGTCTCGCCGTACGCCAGGAACTCGACAAACTGATCATGTATGCCGGCGGACCGGGCAGCGATGCCGTCATTACCGCCGCAGATATCATTACCGTTATCGGCGATGCCAAAACCGCATCGCTCGACGACATTGCCTTTGCCGTCGGTGGCGGCGACCAGAACGCGCTCGGCACCGCCATGGACCGCGCCTTTTCAGAGGGCGCCACGGCGGTCGGCGTTATCCGTGCCGTGCAACGCCATCTCGACCGGCTGCATCAGGCGAAAAGCCATGCGGCACGGGATGGCAACATGCAAGGTGCGATCAAAAAACTGCGCCCGCCGGTTTTTTTCAAAGTCACGGGCGCATTTGAAAGCCAGGCCCGTGCCTGGGCACCGAACGATCTGGCGCGGGCGCTGCATTTGCTTCTGGAAACCGAGCGGGATTGTAAATCGGGCCTCGATATTGAGCGCGCAATCTGTGAGCGAGCACTGTTGCAGCTAACCCAGGCAGCCCGTCGCTTTGGACGCTAACTCATTGAAAAACAAGTATAATTAAGTTTTTGCCGATTTTGGCTTCAGGCTAACTGAAAGCTTGGGCGCTGCTTCTGTCGGTTTCTCGGATACCGTCGCAGCGGTTTTGCCGGTGCCTGCGTCAGCCTCCGCATCATCCAATACCTCATGCTCACTTGGCATGGTTTTTAACCGGTTGATCACAAGATCAAGCTGATCGAGATTGTCATAGGCGATGCGCAGCTCGCCTTTTTCGCCGTGACCCTCGACGGAAACCTTGAGCCCCAGCATGTTCGACAGATCGCGTTCCAACGCAAGGGTATCGACGTCCTTGGGCTTGGCGTGGCTCTTTTTTGACGTGCTGGATGAAGCCGTCGATTTTTTAGCCAGCTGCTCGGCTTGGCGGACGCTCAGATTCTTGTCGATTATTTTTCTGGCTTTTTCATAAGCGCCGTCAACGCCGATCAGCGTTCGCGCATGCCCGGCACTGAGCAGGCCTTCTTCGACCAGCCTTTTGACTTTGCCGTCAAGGGCCAGAAGCCGCAGCGTGTTGGCGACATGGCTCCGGCTTTTGCCGACAAGGCGGGCGATATCTTCCTGGGTATTCTTGAAGTCGACCATCAACCGGTTATAGGCGTCCGCTTCTTCAACCGCGGAGAGGTTTTCGCGCTGGACGTTTTCAACGATCGCCACTTCCAAAGTCGTCTGGTCGTCGAAATCCTTGATGATGACCGGCACTTCGGTCAGTTGTGCGATTTGCGCAGCACGCCAGCGGCGCTCGCCGGCAATGATTTCGAAGGCCTGCGCGTCATCCGGATGACGGCGCACCAGAAGTGGCTGCAGAATGCCCTTTTCGCGGATCGACTGCGCCAACGCGTCGATAGCGCCCTGATCGACATAATGGCGCGGCTGGAATTTGCCTGGATGCAGAAGATCGATGGCTACCGGCTTCGCCGTGCGCACCTTGTCGAGCTTGGCATAATCCTCGTTGGCTTCGCCGAGCAAAGCCGACAGGCCGCGGCCGAGTTTATTCTTTTTTTCAGCCATCGGCTACACTCCCACCCGGCGTTCGCGATGTATGACTTCGCCGGCAAGACTGAGATACGCCTGCGATCCGGCGCAATCCATATCATAGACGATGACCGGCCGGCCATAGGACGGCGCTTCGGAAACACGCACATTACGTGGAATGACGGTCTGGTAGACCTTGTCGCCGAAGAAGGCGCGGACGTCATCGGCCACAGCCCCCGACAGGTTGTTCCGGCCATCGAACATGGTCAGCACAATTCCCTGGATCTCGAGCCCCGGATTGTAGGTCGCCTTGACCCGCTCGATCGTGCGCACCAGAAGCGAGACCCCTTCCAGCGCGAAAAACTCGCATTGCAACGGCACCAGCACGGCCTGCGACGCCACCAGGGCGTTAATCGTCAACAGGCCCAGTGCCGGCGGGCAATCGATCAGAATGTAATCGTATTCGGCTGACGCCAGCATCAGTGCTTCGCGCAGGCAAAATTCACGGCGTTCCACATCCACCAGTTCGATTTCGGCGCCGGATAAATCGATCCCCGACGGGACGATATCCAGACCGGGTATCGATGTCTGGCGGATTGCATCATGTAACGGAATTTCTCGGATCAGCACATGGTAAGTGTTCTTTTCGCGGTCCTTGTGCTCGATCCCAAGACCGGTCGAGGCATTGCCCTGCGGGTCGAGATCAATGATCAGGACCCGCTGCTTGATCGCCGCCAGAGCAGTCGCCAGGTTTATGGCGGTCGTCGTCTTGCCGACTCCCCCCTTCTGGTTGGCAACGGATATAATGCGGGTACGTCGTGGGTGCAAAATAGTATCAGACATCAGTTATGGGCGCCAATTCGTCAATGATGAGAACGGTGCCGGAAGCATTGGAAAGGCTCTGTTTTCGGACCATGGACATTGTCCATTTTTTCGCTGACAGCGTCAATTCTTCATCCGCCTCTGCACCCTTTAAAAGCAATGATTTTCCGCCCGGCGCCAAATGCCGGTAGACCCAGGGCAGTAACCGCTGCATAGGCGCCAACGCGCGAGCCGTGACGATTTCGGCCTGACACGGTGCCACGGCCTCGATGCGTCCAGTATGGACGACGACAGATGTTTCGGTAATCCGCGCGGCCTCGCGAATGAACGTCGATTTTCGCTGATCGCTCTCGATCATCTGGACATCCGCATCCGTCATGATGGCCAGTACAAGTCCCGGCAAACCGGCGCCGCTGCCCAGATCGGCGATCTTCAAGCCCGTTGTGACAGACGGCAGCAGCGGTACAAGCTGGGCACTGTCAAGAATATGCCGGCGCCATGGATCCTCCAGCGTTTTGGGGCCGACCAGATTGATCGCCCGCTGCCATTTTGCCAGGTGCGCGATATACGCTTCCAGACGATCCAGCACGGCATAGCCGACACCGCCCATGGCGGCGCTGAAACCGTCGCGTGTCAGCGGGGCTTCGGTCATACGAAATAATGTTTCACGTGAAACAGCCCCCGCTGCCGTCAGGCCGTCAGGCGGCGATCACGCCGTTTGACGTGGGCCAGCAGAGCGGTGATCGCCGCCGGGGTCACACCGGAGATACGCGCCGCCTGACCAATGGTTTCCGGTCGCACGCGTGTCAGCTTGTCCTTGACCTCGTTCGATAAACTCGGGATCTGCGTGTAATCGAGGTCTTCCGGCAACAACAAACTTTCATCACGGCGCAGGGCCTGCACATCCGCTTCCTGACGATGCAGATAGCTGGCATACGTGGCTTCGATTTCCAGCTGTTCGACGACATCGGGTCGGGCATTACCGAGTTCGGACCAAATACCGGCAAGTGTGGTATAATGAATGTTAGGATAGCTCAGCAGATCGATGCCGTTTCTGCGCACGCCGTCCTGATTGATATCGAGGCCCCGGGTACGCAATTCCGTCGGCGATTCATTGATCTTCAGAAGTAACCCGCGCAGATGGTCGATCTGCGCTTTTTTATCTGCGAACGCCCGCGCCCGAGTTTCGGTCACGATACCGACGTCGATCCCCCGTTGTGTCAGGCGGAGATCGGCATTGTCGGCCCGCAGCATCAACCGGTACTCGGCTCGCGACGTAAACATCCGATACGGCTCGGCCGTGCCCAACGTCACCAGATCATCGATCATCACCCCGATATATGCTTCCGCTCGATCAAGAATGAACGGCGTTTCAGAACCGGCCACCGCCAGGGCGGCATTGATGCCGGCCATCAGGCCCTGCGCCGCGGCTTCTTCATAACCGGTTGTGCCGTTGATCTGCCCGGCAAGATACAGGCCATGTACAGCGTGAGTTTCAAGATTACGTTTAAGGGCGCGCGGATCGACGAAATCATATTCGATGGCATAGCCCGGCTGGAACATCAGGGCCTTCTCCAGGCCCGGAATGGTCTTCAGGATCTCCAGTTGAACATGCATCGGCAGCGACGTCGAAATCCCGTTCGGATAGACCGTCGGATCGTCGAGACCTTCCGGTTCGAGAAAAATCTGGTGCCGTTCCTTGTCAGCGAAGCGAACGATCTTGTCTTCCACCGATGGGCAGTAACGCGGACCGACCCCCTCGATCTGACCTGAATACATCGCTGACAGATGCAGGTTATCGTGAATGATCGCGTGGGTCCGGGCATTTGTATATGTCATATGACAGGCGATCTGCGGCACTGAAATTTTATCTGTCAGATATGAAAACGGCACCGGCGGATCATCCGCGGGCTGGGATTCTAGCCCCGACCAGTCAATCGTCCGGCCGTCGAGCCGTGGCGGGGTCCCGGTTTTAAGACGGCCCAGCGGAAAGCCCAAACGCTTGAAGGTATAGGCCAGGCCGATCGAGGGCTTGTCGCCGACCCGTCCGGCCGGAATGCGTTGATCGCCTATATGGATCAGACCGCGCAGGAACGTGCCTGTTGTGATAATCACGGCACCGGCCATGAATGTCCGACCATCACCGGTGCGGATACCGCATACCCGGTTAGACGCTTCGTCAATGATCAGATCCTCGACACTGGCCGCTTCGATGCGCAGATTTTCCGTTTCCGCCAACAGAGTCTGAATGGCGTTCCGGTAGAGCTTGCGGTCGGCCTGGGCACGCGGCCCACGCACCGCTGGTCCCTTGGAACGGTTGAGCATACGGAACTGTATCCCGGCGCGGTCGATGGCCCGGCCCATGAGCCCGTCCAGGGCATCGACCTCACGCACCAGTTGACCCTTTGCCAAACCGCCGATCGCCGGGTTGCAGGACATTTCGCCGATGGTATCGAGGCGATGCGTCACCAGTAAGGTGCGCGCGCCCATACGCGCCGACGCAGCCGCAGCCTCGGCGCCGGCATGGCCGCCGCCGACAACGATCACATCCACAATTTCATCCCGGGTCGACATGGCGCGGAACATAGGCGTACACCGTATCCGAGTCAATTGATCTCGGCGCATGTTTCACGTGAAACATTGTGGTTAGAATCAGTTAACCACCAATATGTTGAATCTGCTTGAACGCCGGGGGATAAGGCCGGTGTTTCACGTGAAACACCGGAATCCCTTTATGGGACTCATTTCCCAATGCAAAAGTCACTGAAGATGCGATCCAGAAGTTCCTCGACGTCGACCCGCCCGGTGATCCGCCCGAGCGCCTGCGCGGCGACGCGCATGTCCTCGGCCATCATCTCCGCATCGGCACCCCGCTCGGCTGAGGCTATGGCCCGGCGGAGGGCGGCGGCGCAATCCTCCAGCGCCTCCCGGTGACGGGCCCGGGTCAGCGGCGCCGAGGTGCCCGCGCGCTGTGCTACCTGAGTTTTGATGCGGGTCGTCATCTCGGCAATCAGACCGGATATACCGGACCCGGTTTTAACCGAGATCGAAAGCGCCCCGGGGGGGCGGGGTGCTATCGGATCCCCGACAAGGTCCGACTTGTTGAGAACCACGAGGGTTCTCTCATCGTCGGGCATTTCGGATGCCGGGGCGGTCGCTTCCAGAAGATGCAGACGCAGGTCCGCCGACGCTGCCTGATCGCGGGCGCGGCGCACACCTTCACGTTCAATAGCGTCGCTGCTGTCGCGAATGCCGGCGGTATCGATCAGGACGGCGGCATAGCCGCCCAGGTCCAGCGGCACCTCGATCACGTCGCGGGTTGTGCCGGCAATGTCCGAGACAATCGCCACATCGCGTTTCGCCAGGGCATTGAGGAGGGAAGACTTGCCGACATTCGGCGCTCCGGTCAGGGCAATCCGGAAGCCGTCACGGATCCGCTCGCCGATGCCGTCATCGGCAAGATGCGTTTCGATCTCATCGGCCAGCGCATACAGGGCATCGATGCTTTGCCGCGTCAGGTCTGCCGGAATGTCTTCCTCGGCAAAATCGATGCTGGCTTCTGCGAAGGCCATGGACTTCACCAGCCGTGCACGCCAGCCGTCGTAGCGCGCGGCCAAGGCGCCGCCCATCTGTGCCAGCGCCTGACGCCGCTGCGCCGCGGTTTCCGCATCCACCAGATCGGCAATGGCCTCGACGGCGGTCAGATCCATCTTGCCGTGTTCGAAGGCACGGCGGGAAAAATCGCCGGGCCCGGCCGGGGAAAGGCCAGGGAATGCCGCGAGACTCGTAATAAGGGAATCAAGGACCGCATACCCGCCATGGATATGGAACTCCACCACATCCTCACCGGTGAAACTCGATGGGGCCGGAAACCACAACACAAGCGCATCGTCGATCCGCTCACGGGCGGCGACGGAATTCGATTCGGATGCGTAAAGAATTGCCCGCGTCGCCATCCGGGGCGGGGGCAGGGCGGTCAGGTCCGTCGCCAACGCCCGCAATGCTTGCCCGGCGCGCGGCCCGGAAACCCGCACCACCGCGATTCCGGCCCGTCCGGGCGCCGATGCCATTGCAAATATCGTGGATGGTTCAGCAGACATAGATGTTACCGGTGCCAAACCCCAAGATGTAGGGGTGTATACTATATAATGTGTAGGCTAATCGTCGGGATGCAGCATCAGCCGTTTCACCGGCCGGCCGTTCTGCAGATGCTCCGAGATCACCTCGTCGATATCCTCGGCCGTGTCACAGCGATACCAGATGCCTTCCGGATACACCACCATCGTCGGGCCAAGCTCGCACCGGTCCAGGCAACCGGCCTGATTGATCCGCGTCTTCTCGATGCCCAGTTCCTTAACCCGCGCTTTCATGTAGTTGCGCAGCTTCACCGCCCCCTTGTGGGCGCACGATCCGCGTTCGTGACCTTCGGGACGTTCGTTCATGCACATGAAAACATGGTGGTCGAAAAAAAGCGGCATGTCGTCAGCGTCGTTCATCTATCATTCGTCCTTCTTATTCTCGTCTTCGGATTTGCCCATCTGCGACCAGAACATCCGCTGCATCTGTTCCCAGCTCTGCAGACCCGCCGGCAGCCATGTCTTGAACATGGTTTCCGGATCCATGGCCTGCAAATTGGCGCGCATCCGTTCTTCGACTTCCTTCAGCATTGCTTCTTGAAGCGGCTTCACGTCGGGAAGACCCAGAAACGTCCGTGCTTCCTCCGGCGTGCAATCGATATCGATCTTGACCTTCATGGCTGCCCCTCTCATGGTCTGCGAACCCCGTGACAGGCTCGCGGCGCCGGCATCGCCGGGGCCGGTTCCGACAAGTTAAGCGGGGTGAGGGAAAGCTGCAACGGCGCTCTCAATGCATACCGGGAAGGAGCCTCATGTCTCGCAACCGCCTCGACCAGGAAACGTCGCCTTATCTGCTGCAGCACAAGGACAATCCCGTGCGCTGGTATGCGTGGGGTGATGATGCCCTGGAGGCCGCACGCACGCAGAACAAGCCGATCCTTTTGTCGATCGGTTACGCGGCGTGTCACTGGTGCCATGTGATGGCGCACGAGAGTTTCGAGAATCAAGCGATCGCCGACGAGATGAACGCACGCTTCGTCAACATCAAGGTCGACCGCGAGGAGCGCCCCGACATCGACAACATCTACCAGACTGCGTTGCAGTTGCTCGGCGAACACGGCGGCTGGCCGCTGACCATGTTCCTGACGCCGGACGGCGATCCGTTCTGGGGTGGCACGTACTTTCCGCCGACGCCGCGCTATGGCCGGCCAGGGTTCGATCAGGTTCTGAAATCGATTGCCAATACCTATGCAAACGCACCCGATCAGGTCTCCGGGAATGTCGGCGCTATCCGCGACGCCATGCACGCAGCTCTCGCACCGAAGGGCGGCGGCGGCATGAGCCTCGAAGCACTGGATCAAATCGCCGCCGCCGCCGTCAGTATGATCGATACCCGTCACGGCGGCACGCAGGGCGCGCCGAAGTTCCCGCAGCCGATGTTCTACCGCTTTTTGTGGACCACGCATCTGCGCGGCACCGGCGCGGTTTTCGCCGATGCGGTGCGCCTCAGTCTCGACAACATGTGCCAGGGCGGAATCTATGATCACCTCGGCGGCGGCTTCGCGCGCTATTCCACCGATGAACGCTGGCTGGCGCCGCACTTCGAAAAGATGCTGTATGACAATGCGCTGCTGATCGAACTGATGAGCGATGTCTCGCTGAAAACCGAAAGCCCGCTATATGCCAAGCGGACCACGGAAACCATCGACTGGTTGCTTCGGGAAATGAAAAACGGCAAGGAGGGGCCACATGATTTTCCTGACGGCTTTGCCTTCGCCGGCGCGCTCGACGCCGACAGCGAGGGCGAAGAGGGCAAGTTCTACGTCTGGTCAGCCGATGAAGTCGCCGACGTACTGGGGGACGACGCCGCTACGTTTTCGAAAGTCTACGACGTCAAGCCGTATGGTAACTGGGAAGGCAAGACGATCCTCAACCGGCTCTCCAGCATGGATTGGGACGACGATACCGAAGCCGCCATGGCGCCGCTCAGGGAAAAACTGATGGCGCGCCGCGACGGCCGCATCCGTCCCGGCCGTGACGACAAGATCCTGGCGGACTGGAACGGCCTGATGATCGCCGGACTGGTGCGGGCCGGAATTGTGTATGATCGCCCCGACTGGGTCGGCCTAGCCTGCGATGTTTTCGCCTGGATCAAAACCAATATGACGGCGGCGGACGCCCGCCTCCGGCATTCCTTCTGCGCCGGACAATTACAGCACCCGGCGGTGATCGACGATCTCGCCAACATGGCGCGGGCCGCGCTTTACCTGTCGGAAGCAACGGGCGACAACGCCTACATTGCCGATGCGGAAACCTGGGTGGCGCAGGCCGAAACGCATTACCTCGACCCGGACGGCGGTGGTTACTTCATGTCGGCCGACGACACGCCGGGACTGGTCGCCCGCCCGAAACCGATCTTCGACAATGCCCAGCCTGCCGGCAACGGCACCATGGCCGAGGTGCTGGTGCGGCTGTATCTGATGACCGGCAACGAGACCTATCGGGCGCGCGTGGAAAGCCTGTTCCAAACCTTCATCACCGCAGAGACCAATCACAACCTGCACCATCCGACTCTGCTGATAGCGTGGGAAATGCTGCTCCGCGGCACCCAGATCGTGATCGCCGGCGATCCGGACGATGCCGCGACCCGGGCTCTTTCAGCGGTTGCCCTGAAATCGCCGAACCGACTGGGCGTTGTCACGCATGTCGCCCCCGGTTCGGACTTGCCGGAAAACCATGCCGCCGCCGGCAAGGGCATGGTCGACGAAAAGCCCGCCGCTTATGTCTGCACCGGTCCGACCTGCAGCCTGCCGATCACCGATGCCGGCGAGTTGGCGAGCGTACTTGGTATAACCCCATGACATCCGTTCCAGCCTATCTGTCGTTCAATTCGCCGATCGGGCCGCTGACGGTGTTCAGCGAAAACGATCATCTGATCGTCGTCGAGGCCGGTGCGATTCCGGGCGTCGGCAGCGACGATCCGCTGCTGCTCGAAGCACGGCGACAGATCGACGCCTATTTCGACGGCCGGCTGCAGAACTTCGACCTGCCCCTGGCCCCTGCGGGCACGCCCCGGCAGCGCGAGATATGGTCCGCCATGACCGCCATTCCCTACGGTGAAACACGGACCTATGGCGATCTTGCCCGTGCGCTCGGCAGTGCGCCGCGCGCCATCGGCGGGGCCTGTGGCGCCAATCCGATCCCCATCGTCATTCCGTGCCACCGGGTGCTCGGCGCGAACGGTGCGTTGGGCGGATACTCGTTTGCCGACGGCACCGACACCAAGCGGCAACTGCTGGCGCTGGAAGGCGCGCGGGTCGAGCTGATCTGATCGCTTGTCGGAACCGGATCGGCACCCCATATTTTTCATTAACAACACTTTTCAAAGGGGAGGATAACCATGACCAAAGGCATTCGTGTTTACGAGGCAGGCGGCCCGGAGGTAATGAAATGGGAAGACATCGAGGTCGGTGATCCAGGCCCGGGCGAGGTCCGCATCAAGCAGAACGCCGTCGGGCTCAACTATATCGATGTCTATTTCCGCACCGGCCTGTATCCGGTCGATTTTCCGGCGATCATCGGCATGGAAGCCGCCGGCATCATCGAAGCCGTCGGCGACGGCGTGACGGAATTTTCGCCCGGCGACCGCGTTGCCTATCCGATGGTGCCGGGGGCGTACTGCGAAGCGCGCTGCATGCCGACCCTGAAAGTCGTCAAGCTGCCGGACAGCATCGACGATCAGACCGCGGCAGCAATGATGCTCAAGGGGCTGACAGCGCAATACCTGTTGTTCCGCACCTACAAGGTGCAGCCGGGTGACACCATCCTCGTCTATGCTGCCGCCGGCGGCGTCGGCCTGATCATGTGCCAGTGGGCAAAGAAACTCGGCGCCACCGTCATCGGCTGTGTCGGCTCCCAGGAAAAAGCCGAGTTGGCGATGGCCAACGGTTGCGATCATCCGATCCTTTACCGCGATGAAAACATCCCCGAGCGGGTCCGGGAGCTGACCGGCGGCAAGGGCGTCGCGGCAGCCTATGACAGCATCGGCAAAGCGACGTTCATGGATTCCCTCGATAGCCTGGCGCCGTTCGGCGTGCTGGCGACGTTCGGCAATGCATCGGGCAAGGTCGAGCCGTTCGATCCGGGCATCCTCGCGCCGAAAGGCTCGCTCTATGTGACCCGGCCGACGCTCGGCACGCACACCGCGACGCGTGAACTGGTGCTCGACGGCACCAAGCATCTGTTCGATGCGGTCACCTCCGGTGATGTGAAAATTTCCGTCAACCAGACCTACGAGCTGAATAACGTTGCTCAGGCACACGCCGATCTGGAAGCCCGCAAGACCACGGGTTCGACGGTTCTGACTGTCTGAACGGGCTCCATCAAAGCAAAAAGGCACCGGGATTAATGCCGGTGCCTTTTTTGTTGGATGCGCAGAAGTCTACTGATTCATTGAATCGAAGAAATCGTTGTTGTTCTTGGAATGCTTGATCTTGTCGAGCAGGAATTCCATCGCATCGGTGACACCCATCGGCATGAGGATACGGCGCAGCACCCACATCTTGGCCAGCGTGCCCTTGTCGACCAGCAGCTCTTCCTTGCGGGTGCCGGACTTGGTGATGTCGATGGTCGGCCAGGTCCGCTTGTCGGAAAGCTTGCGGTCAAGAATGATTTCCGAGTTACCGGTACCCTTGAATTCCTCGAAGATAACTTCGTCCATGCGCGATCCGGTATCGATCAGCGCCGTCGCGATAATGGTCAGCGAGCCGCCTTCCTCGATATTACGCGCGGCACCGAAGAACCGTTTCGGCCGCTGCAGCGCGTTGGCGTCGACACCACCGGTCAGCACCTTGCCGGATGACGGCACGACGGTGTTGTAGGCACGGGCCAGACGTGTGATGGAATCCAGCAGGATTACAACGTCGCGTTTGTGTTCGACCAGGCGCTTGGCTTTTTCGAGAACCATTTCCGTCACCTGCACGTGGCGCGTCGCCGGCTCGTCGAAGGTCGACGAAATCACCTCACCCTTCACGGTGCGGGCCATGTCGGTGACTTCTTCCGGGCGCTCATCGATCAGCAAAACGATCAAATAGCATTCCGGATGGTTTCGGGCGATGGAATTGGCCATGTTCTGCAGCATCACGGTTTTACCGGTGCGCGGTGGGGCCACGATCAAACCGCGTTGGCCCTTGCCGAGCGGGCTGACGAGATCGAGCACCCGGTGTGTCGGATCCTTGACTTCCGGATCGTCGATTTCCATCAAAAGCCGTTCTTCGGGATACAGCGGCGTCAGGTTATCGAAGTTGATGCGATGGCGGACATCGCCCGGATCGGCAAAGTTGACCTTGTTGATCTTGAGCAGCGCAAAATAGCGTTCGCCTTCTTTCGGTGAACGAATTTCCCCTTCGACGGTGTCGCCGGTCCTGAGCGAAAAGCGGCGGATCTGGCTCGGGCTGACATAGATATCGTCCGGTCCCGGCAAATAGTTGGCTTCCGGGCTTCTGAGAAAGCCGAAGCCGTCCTGCAACACTTCGAGCACCCCGTCGCCGAAGATCGCGATGTCGTCCTCGGCCAGGTGTTTGAGGATCGCGAACATCATGTCCTGCTTGCGCAACGAGCTTGCGTTCTCGATCTCCAGCTCTTCGGCATAGGCCAGAAGATCGGCCGGTGATTTTTCTTTGAGGTCCTTGAGATTCATAGGTCAGCTTCGACTATCGGTTTCGGGGGGAATGATTAAGTACGTGATACGCCGGACCGCTTGGGTCCCTTGGAACCTTTGGTGCGTCCCTGTCGGGGGCGCTGGAAAGTTTTAGGCAATCACTTAAAGGGCGGACCATGTCCGTTGAAGATGGCAAACGATTACGACAAGCATCGCTGCCTGTCAATTGGCTTTTCAGAATGGCTTCACGACGGCCATCACGACGATCACGATCATGAGGATCGTCGGCACCTCGTTGGCGAAGCGGTAAAATTTATCGGACCGGGTATTTCTGTCGGCTTCGAAGTCCTTGCGCCACTTGCCCATCATCATGTGCATGGCCAGCAAACCGGCGATGCACAGCAGTTTCACATGCAGCCAGCCCGACGAGAAATCCTGATAGGTCAGCAAAATACCGCCGGCGATCAACGCCACCAGCATCGCCGGGTTCATGATCGCGCGCAAAAGCCGGCGTTCCATGATTTTCAGGGTTTCCGACAATTCCGAACCCGGTTCCGCCGCTGCGTGATAGACATAAAGCCTGGGCAGATACAGTAATCCCGCCATCCATGCGATGACGGCAATGATGTGCAAAGCCTTGAGCCAGAGATATACCGTGCCATCAAACATTTACGCCCGCTCCCCTCAGGCCCAGGCGCATTTCGTACACGTGCCGGGGCAAATTCGTCCATTCTTGCCGGAAATTCTCGGGCCGTCCGCATGAGCAGCCTTTCGCACGAGGCTCGCCAGCGCCGAGACAAACGACGGGTGCGTGCCGACAGCCGGAACACGGCTATATCCCGGCACGCCGTTTTCTTCGGCAAGTTCCCTGTATTCGATATCCAGTTCAACCAGCGTTTCCGAATGTTCGGAAACAAAGGCGATCGGCACGACAATCAGCGGAACCCCTTCCTTCCCGGCGCGCTTGATTTCATCGTCGGTCGACGGTCCTATCCATTCCAGCGGCCCGACCTGGCTCTGGTAACAGACAATCCAGTCCAGACCATCGATCCCGAGCTGATCGACCACCGCTTTCGTGGTTTGCTCGACCTGCCATTGATACGGATCGCCCGCGGCGATAACTTTTTTCGGCAAACCGTGTGCGGAAAAAAGGATCCGCGGTTTTGTTGCGCCGTCGGCCGATGCATAGGCGGTTTTGATCAGACTGGCCTGGGCATCGATCCAGCCGTCCTGTTCGGGATAGCAGCAGATCTCCACGCTTGGGCAGGATAATCCCACACTTTTAGCGGCACGTTTCCAGTCGTTGATGGATGAAGCACTGGTCGTCGTCGAATACTGCGGATACAGAGGCAGCAGAATAATCTTGTCCGGCGCGAATTTTTTGACGTCCATCGCCACCGCATCGCTCATCGGGTGCCAATAGCGCATGCAAATGAAGGTTTTCACCTCACCAAGATCCGGACATTGCGCCTGCAGGGCATCGGATTGTTCGCCGGTCAGTTCCAGAAGCGGCGACTTGCCGCCGATATTTGCATAAATATCGCGCGCGATGGGCGCGCGGCGTTTGGAAATGAGCTTTGCCAGCATCCATCGGAAAGGTTGCGGCAACGATATGATCGCCGGGTCGCTGAACAGGTTGAACAGGAACGGCTGTACCGCTTCCGGATTATCCGGACCTCCCAGATTGAACAGGATGACAGCCGTTTTCATGCAGTTTTTCCGCGGATCCGCTCGATGACGCGGGCAACGTTCTCCGCCGGCGTTTGTGGCACGATGCCGTGGCCCAGATTGAAAACAAATCGCCGGCCTTCGGTTTGACGAAGAATTTCATCGACGCCATGGTCCAGCGCCTCGCCACCGACCACCAAAAGCCGGTTGTCGAGATTTCCCTGCAAAACGCATGTTTCGGGGATTTCACGCACCGCCCAGTCGAGCGGCACGGAATGATCCAGCGAAACGCCGTCGACACCCGTTTTAGCTACATATTCCGGGATCATCACCCCACCCTGCCTTGGAAATCCGATAATCGGCACATCCGGTGCCTGCGCTTTCACGGTTTCTACGATGCGGCGCGTCGGTTCGATCACCAGAGACCTGAATTGTGAAACGGACAGCACACCGGCCCAACTGTCGAACAACTGCAGAACCTCTGCACCCGCCTTGACCTGAGCGATCAGATAACGCGACGTGGCATCGACCAGAATATCCATCAGCTTCTGAAACTCCGCCGGGGATTTGTAGGCCCAGCTGCGCGCACGTTCACATTCCGTCCGCCCCCGGCCTTCAACCATGTAGACCGCGACCGTCCACGGCGATCCGGCAAAGCCGATCAACCCGGTTGCCGCAGGGATTTCACCGGATAACCTCCGCAACGTTTCGAAAACCGGCGCCAGGTGCTCCAGCACGCCCTCGACATCGAGCTTTTCAAGGCCGGCAAGTTCACGGATCGGCTCAAGCACCGGCCCCTCACCTTCCTTGAATTCCACCTTTTGCCCCAGCGCATCGGGAATGACGAGAATGTCGGCAAATAGGATCGACGCATCGAAATGAAACCGCCGCAGCGGCTGCAAGGTGACTTCAACCGCAGCATCCGGCGTATAACAGAATTCCAGGAACGAACTGATCCCGGCCCGGACTTCCCGGTATTCAGGCAGGTATCTTCCGGCCTGACGCATCATCCAGATCGGCGGCGGCGATACAACATCACCCTTGAAGACGCGCAAAAATGGTTTGTTTGAACTTTGCTGGGAAACCGTCATCGAATTATCCTGTGCTTCGATTAGAAATAATTTTGTGTGTTCCGCTCAATCTTCGAACCGGGGTCCCTCTATATAGAGTCTATATATAAAGAATATTGTAGTGGTAGTAGGACACATGAAAGCTGGGGATTATGTGTCATCCACAGGTTATGCAGACAAGCGCGATTGTCATGATTATTGAAAATATGCTGCAGGATCTTTTTACAAATTGAAAAAATTTCAATGATTCCAATGCTCTCTGTCAGAACTCTAAAAACTCTCTAAAACCGCAGGATTGCGCGGTTTTCATGTTATCCCAAGGCATTAACCCTGACTTCAAAGATTTACACAGCAGGACAAGGTGTGTATCGAGAAAGCTCGAGATGGGTATTAAAGACCTTTTTTACGGCTTTGTAAGTTATCCACAATTTCATCCCCCGGCTTATATGGGACCTATACAGACCTCAAAGGTTTAAGAATGCAGGATTTTCATCTCCACCTTGTATCGGATTCCACCGGTGAGACCGTCACTTTGCTGGCCCGGGCGTGTCTCGTCCAGTTCGATGATATTCAGGTGCGCGAACATCTGTGGCCGATGGTGCGATCTTTGGATCAGGTCCGCGAGGTTATGGAGCGGATACGTGAACTGCCGGGTTTCGTCATGTGTACGCTGGTCAACGAGAAAAACCGTCTGGCGCTGGAAGAAGGCTGCCGGTTGCACCAAATTCCCTGTATTCCGGTTCTCGATCCCGTGGTTGCCGCGCTTGGTGCCTATCTCAATGCGAAAAGCCATCCCCGACCGGGCGGTCAGCATGCCATGGATGCGGAATATTTTGCCCGTATTGAAGCCATGCAGTTCGCGCTCAGTCACGATGACGGGCAAATGACCCATAATCTCGAAAATGCCGACGTTGTCCTTGTTGGAGTTTCCAGAACATCGAAAACGCCGACGTGCATCTATCTTGCAAACCGCGGTATCAAGGCGGCGAATATTCCGTTCGTGCCGGGTTGTCCGTTGCCTGAAGAGCTTTTCCTGAGTGAAGGACCCACCGTCGTCGGTCTGACCAACGATCCGAAACGGCTGATTGAAATTCGCCGCCAGCGGCTTCGTTTTCTCGATCAGGATCCGGATACGGATTATGTCGACGAGGAGTCCGTGAAAGAAGAAGTCGCCAGTGCGCGGCGGCTGTTCACACAGTACGAATGGCCCGTGATCAATGTGTCGCGCCGTTCGATCGAGGAAACCGCAGCGACCATTCTGCAGCATCTTGCGCGTCAGCGCGGCGACGAAGACGAAGTGTGAACAAACCCGGTATTCTTTTGGCGTCGAAGAGTCCGGCCAGGCGCCGGGTGCTTGAAAACGCCGGCATCCCCTTTTCATGGTGCGATGCCGGTGTCGATGAAGAGCGCTTGAAATCAGCTTTCCGGACAACGGTGTCCGATGCCGGTGCGCTTGCGTTGGCACTTGCCGAAGCCAAGGCCGCCGGGGCGTATGAAAATCAACAAACCGACGATATCATTATCGGCTGCGATCAGATTCTGGTGCTCGACGGTCGTCTGTTCGACAAGCCCTTATCGTTGGTCGAGGCTCGCGAACATCTGAAAATGTTCAGCGGAAAAATGCATCAGCTGACGTCCGCGCTCTGCATGATGCAATCGGGCAGCATGCTGTGGTCGCATGTGGATAGAGTAAATATGCATGTCCGCCCGCTCAGCGAGACTTTCATCGATCAGTATCTGCACTCGGAAGGAGAGCGGATTTTGTCATCGGTGGGGGCTTATTTGCTGGAAAGCAAAGGCGCACAGCTTTTCGAACGGATCGAGGGGGATTATTTTTCCGTCCTCGGTCTGCCGCTTCTTCCCCTATTGGAAGAGCTGCGGAAACGGGGCATTCTTTACGCATAAAGGAGCGCACAATGCCGACTGTCACCGCAACATCCATAAAAGCCGGCGTGATCGGCTGGCCGGTGGATCATTCGCTGTCCCCAAGGCTGCATAACTTCTGGCTGGAGCGTATGGGCATCGACGGCGTGTACCTGCCCCTGCCCGTGGCGCCCGACGATATCGAAGCCGCGCTCCGCATGCTGCCGAAACTCGGGTTCGCCGGTGCCAACGTGACCGTGCCGCACAAGGAAGCCGCTTTTCGGATCGTCGATTTTACCAGCGACACGGCGAAGAGAATTGGCGCGGTGAATACGATTATCTGTGCCGAGGACGGGAAGCTCGCCGGCGACAATTCGGATGCGTACGGATTTATGGAGAATATTCGCAGTTCCGTCCCGGAATGGCATGTCTGGGCCGCGCCTGCCCTGGTGTTGGGTGCCGGCGGCGCGGCGCGGGCGATCATCGCAGCTCTGATCGAAGCCGGGGTTTCCGAGGTCCGTCTGGCAAACCGGACGCGGGTGCGCGCCACGATTCTGGCCAGTCATTTCGGCAGCAAGGTTTCTGTCGTCAACTGGGAAGAACGTAACGAGGCGGCACAGGGTGCCGGATTGCTGGTCAACACGACAACGCTCGGCATGACCGGCAAGCCGCCGCTGGAAATCGAACTGGATGGGCTTTTGCCGGAAGCCGTCGTCAATGACATCGTCTACGCGCCGCTGGAAACACCGTTGCTGGCGGCGGCGAAGCTGCGCGGACTGAAGCCGGTGGACGGCATCGGCATGCTCTTGCATCAGGCGCGGCCGGGCTTTGAAGCATGGTTCGGCGCACGTCCCGAAGTCGATGAAGCGCTTCGCAACCATGTCCTGGCAGGCCACACGGCAAACTGATGTTTATCCTTGGTCTGACCGGGTCTATCGGGATGGGGAAAACGGTGGCCGCCGGTGATTTTCGCCGGCTCGGTTTGCCGGTGCACGATTCCGATGCTGCCGTGCATGCACTGATGGCAAAGGGCGGTGCTGCCGTGGATGCCGTCGGCGCGGCCTTCCCGGGTGTCGTCCGGGACGGTGCCGTCGATCGCGCAGAATTGGGCAAACGCGTTTTCGGCGATGATCAGGCCCTGAAAAAACTCGAAGCGATTTTGCACCCGATGGTGCGCAAACAGACAAACGCCTTTCTTGGCCGGCATGCCCGGCTGCGCACACCGGCGGTGGTGCTTGATATCCCCTTGCTGTTCGAAACCGGTGCCGAAGATCGTTGCGATGCGGTATGTGTCGTCTCGGCGCCGTACCGTGAGCAGCGGCGCCGGGTTCTGGCGCGTCCGGGGATGACGGAAGAAAAGTTCCAGGAAATCCTGAAACACCAAATACCGGATTATTTGAAGCGCAGGGCAGCAGATTTTGTGATTTTTACGGGCCTGGGGCGCTCTCACAGCTTGCCGATGATCCGCCGAATTGCGACAATTGTCCGCACATCGGCGGGCACGCACTGGCCGCCGCTTTGAACCGGCGGGAATATCATCATGAGAGAGATCGTTCTGGATACGGAAACAACCGGCCTTGATCCGAAAGCCGGACACCGCATCGTCGAGATCGGCTGCATAGAACTCTTCAATCATGTCCCGACCGGCGAGGTCTATCACCAGTATATAAATCCGGAACGCGATATGCCGGTTGAGGCCGAGCGCGTGCACGGTCTCAGCGAGGATTTTCTGAGCGGCCATCCGGTGTTTGCCGATGTCGCCGGCGATTTTCTGGGCTTCGTCGGCGATGCACCCTTGGTCATTCACAATGCCGCTTTCGATATGGGCTTTATCAATGCCGAACTGGCGGGGGCCGGATTGGCAGAGCTTGATCGCACGCGTGCCATCGACACTGTCGGCATGGCGCGGCGGAAATTCCCGGGTGCGCAGGCATCACTGGACGCCTTGTGCCGCCGCTTCGGTATCGATCTCAGCGGCCGCGAACTGCATGGCGCTCTGCTCGATGCGCAACTTCTGGCGGATGTTTATCTGGAGCTATTGGGCGGCCGGCAGCATGGCATGGATCTGGCCGCGGAAGCGGCTTCGGGAATTGATGCAAGCGGCCCCGGCACGGATGCAGGCGAAGCCGCCGCATCGGGCCGCCGCGAAGCGCGCGGACATGCGGCCAGTGCCGAAGAACTGGCCCGCCATCAGCAGTTTCTTGAAAAAATCAAGGACCCGATCTGGCTGCGTTCCTGAAACCGTATCCCGGAAACGGGGCCGGCAACGGAGGTTAAGCCTGATTATTCTCGTCGACACGCTGCTGGAACATGGCGACAAAATCGACGATGCCGAGCATTACCGGCGGAAAGCCGCCATTGCGCGTCACGTCGGCGATGATGTTGCGCGCGAACGGGAACAGCAGCCGCGGGCATTCGATCAGCAGAATGGCCTGAATGTGTTCTTCCGGAATATTCAGCGTGAAGGTACCGGCATAGACCAACTCGAGAATGAAGCCTTTATGCTCACCGACTTCACACGATGAATTGATTCCGAGCATGACCTCGTAAACATTGTCCGACAGCTTTTGTGCATTCACCTTGATGTCGATGTTGACTTCCGGCGGGGTGTTTTGCATTTCGCCGAAGATGCCCGGCGCGTTCGGAATCTCGAATGAGAGGTCCTTTACGTACTGGGCATTAATCGTCAGCGGGGCGATCTCTGGAACACCGCCCTCGGCGGTCGTCGGCGTCGGTTCTTCGGCCATCTGGCTCTCCTCAAGCGATTGCGCGCTTCTGGTAACACGTCTTTCGGGGATCGA
Source organism: Thalassospiraceae bacterium LMO-JJ14 (assembly GCA_021555105.2). Classification (NCBI taxonomy): domain Bacteria; kingdom Pseudomonadati; phylum Pseudomonadota; class Alphaproteobacteria; order Rhodospirillales; family Thalassospiraceae; species Thalassospiraceae bacterium LMO-JJ14. The sequence continues at coordinate 428,305 of CP134604.1, read as the reverse complement.
CAATAACGCAGGCGGCAGGCGCATGCCTGTTTATCGGCGGGGCTTGTCGTCGGATGGACCCGGGTCGCCGTTTTCAATGCGTTGTCCGGTTGCTGCGGGGCCGTTTTCATCCCCGGTGATATCTTGAAATTCGCCGTCGATCACCGGGCCTGTCGCTGGTCCCGGGCCGGCGTTTGTCTGCGGCCCTCCCCGATAGCCGGGATGGGAAGAATAGGTCTGGCTCGAATAACGGACATCGGCACGGGCCAGGAACCGCTTGCCGATTTCACCGGCAAGCCAGCGACGGAACGGCGGGACGAACAGCAGAAAGCCGAAAGCATCGGTCACGAAACCGGGCGTCAGCAAAAGCGCGCCCGCAATCACCAGGCAAACGCCGTCGAACAGCTCCTGCACCGGGATGCGGTTGGCTTCGAGGTTTTCCTGAATACGGAACAGAACCGAAAGCCCCTGCTGGCGCAGCATTGCAGTGCCGATAACCGCCGTCAGGATCACGACACCGACTGTCGACCAGACGCCGATGCGTCCGCCAACCTCGATAAAGACCGCGATTTCAACAATCGGGACGGTAATGAACGCAAATAAAGCGATGAATGCCATGGTTGCCTTGTTCCGAAGGGCTGGTCGGCTTATTTAAGACGTATGACAGCAAGCGCAACCGTTAAGCGGAAGCTTTCTGTCGTTCTGGACGCGGCGGCTTTGAGCCGATACCTTGTTCGGGACCGCGAAACCAAGAGGCGGTAAATCGTTTACACGTCTCGCATACGACAACAGGCAAGACCTGCAGGGTCAAGGATATCATGAGCGGCGAATTTCAGTTTTTCGATATCATCATCCTCGCGATGATCGCAGGGTTTCTGATTTTGCGGTTACGCCGCGTCCTGGGCCGCCGCGACGGTCACGAGGGCGGTTATGAAGACCGCTTCCGCGATGCGGCTCATCCTGAATCCGATACTCCGCAGGACGACAATATCGTGCAGCTTCCCGATCGCAGCGAAACGACGGCCGATGCACCGGCGCTGGACATCGATGCAAGCGATCCGACGGCTGCCGGTCTGACTCAGATCAAGGTCGCCGATCCGGGCTTCAGCCCAGACGGATTTACCGAAGGTGCGAAAATGGCCTTCGAGATGATTCTCAATGCCTTTTCGTCGGGCGACCGCAAGGCCCTGAAGGGCCTGTTGAGCCCGGATGTCTACAAGAACTTCGACGAAGCGATCACCGAGCGGGAGCGCGCGGCTGAAGTTCTGGAAGACACGCTTGTCGGCATTCGTTCGGCGAAAATCGTCGAGGCGGTCATGGACGGCCACCATAGCGTGGTGACGGTTAAATTTTTCTCAGAACAGATCAGCGCGCTTCGCGATGCCGAGGGAAATATCATCGACGGCAATCCGAACGAGGTCATCGATGTGACCGACTTCTGGACGTTTTCCCGCGATACCCGGTCTTCGGATCCGAACTGGACGCTGATCGGCACTGAAAGCAATAACTGACGTGCGTATGAGCCCGATGCGCGATGCTGCTTTTCTGAAAGCGGTTTCGCTTGTCGGCTTGCTCCTTCTCGGCGGATGTGCCGATCTCAAATTGCCCAAGCTCGAGCCGGCGCGCCCTGCCCCAGATACGCAGGCGTTGTCGCTTTTGAAGATTGAGTTCGAAGATTTGGACGGCTGGAACGCTGAAAAATTCTCCGAAGTTCTGCCGCCATTGATCCGTTCGTGCGATGCTCTCGATAAAAAAGACCCGGATGCGCCGATGGGTTCCGATGAGCGTATGGGCAAGATTTCCGACTGGCAGGCCATCTGCAAGGATGCACGCATCATCCGCCCCGGGAATCGGACTGAGGCCAAGTATTTTTTCGAATCCCGCTTCGTTGCCTATAAGGCCGGTAACAACCTTAACCACAAGGGACTGTTTACCGGGTATTATGAGCCGCAACTTCTCGGCCGATGGGCGCCGGAAGCGGAATTCCAGATTCCCGTTTATTCCCGACCGACGGACCTGGTTTCGATCAATCTGGGCGAGCACCGCACAGAGCTTGCCGGCACCCAGCTTGCCGGACGCCTTATCGACAATAAACTTGTTCCGTATTATTCCCGCGCCGAAATCAATAACGGCGCGCTTCGTGGCCTGGGCCTCGAGGTACTGTGGCTGGCCGATCCCGTCGATGCCTTCTTCATGCATATTCAAGGTTCGGGCCGGGTTTTGCTGCCGGACGGTTCGCACGTCCGCATCGGCTACGCCGGGCGTAACGGGCGGCGCTATACGTCGATCGGCCGCGAGCTCGTTGCCATGGGGGCGATGCCGCTCGCCGACGTTACGGCCCCGGCAATCCGCGATTGGCTTCGCGCACATCCGGCTGCCGGGACCGAGCTGATGAACCGGAACGAGTCATACGTTTTCTTCCGCGTGATCGAAGGCGAAGGCCCGATCGGCGCGCAGGGCGTGCCGTTGACGCCGGGCCGCAGCCTGGCGGTTGACCGTGCCTTTATCCCGTATGGTGTGCCGTTGTGGCTGGAAACCACCGATCCTCTGACCAAGGGCGAGCCGTTGAACCGGCTGCTTGTTGCCCAGGATACCGGCAGCGCCATCAAGGGTGCGGTCCGGGGCGATGTTTTCTGGGGCTTCGGCGAGGAGGCCGCGCGCCGCGCCGGGCTGATGAAGCAAGACGGCCGTTATTATATCCTGTTGCCGAAGTCTGCGGCGGAAACCCCGCCGCCATCGTAAGCACATAAATCGCCTGCTCCGTCTCCGTTCTTGCGTTCCGACGATTGACGGAACATTCTTTGCTTATGTCAGAAGCATCCAAACCCCGCGTCGGTCTTTTTGCCACCTGTCTCGTCGATCTGATGCGGCCGGTGGTCGGCTTTGCCGCGGTGAAGCTCCTTCAGGACGCCGGGTGCACGGTCGATGTGCCGCAGAGCCAGACCTGCTGCGGCCAGCCCGCGTATAACTCCGGCGATACGGCCGACGCGGCGGATATCGCAAAAGCGGTCATCGAAACATTCGAGGGCTTCGATTATGTCGTTGCCCCGTCGGGCTCGTGCGCCGGCATGATCAAGGATCATTACCCGCAAGCCCTGGCCAGTGAGCCCGCCTGGCAAGCCCGCGCCGATGCGCTAGCGGCAAAAACGTTCGAGCTGATATCGTTCCTGACGGACGTCATGGATGTCAAAAGCACGGGTGCCGCGTTCGACGGCACGGTCACCTATCACGATTCCTGTTCCGGGCTGCGCGAGCTCGGCATCAAGGAACAGCCGCGCCGACTGCTTGGCGCCGTCGACGGCCTCAGCATTGCCGAAGGCAACGAGACGGAAACCTGCTGCGGGTTCGGCGGTTTGTTCTGTATCAAGTATCCGGACATTTCCGAAAAGATGGTCGACGCCAAGGTCAACGACATAGTCGCCACGGGCGCGGATACGGTGCTTGCGGGCGATCTCGGGTGTCTGATGAACATCGCCGGACGGTTGCAGCGCCGCGGACTTCCGGTCAAGGCGCGGCATGCCGCCGAAGTGCTGGCCGGGATGACGGCGGCGCCGGCGATCGGCGAGCCCGCAGACAATGAAGCGGGCGGGGACTAGGTACAGCTCATGCAATCCACATCTCCCCACTTCAAGGAAAATGCCAAGGACGCGCTTGCCGACGATCCGTTGCAGGCGGCGCTGGCCAAGCTTGCCGTCGGATTTCCCGTGCGCCGTCTGGAAGCGGCGGCGCGGCTGCCGGAATTCGAGGATCTCCGCGATCAGGCGCGCGATATCAAGACGCACGTGCTGGAGAACCTCGATTATTATCTGCAGGCGTATGAGAAGAAAGTGACCGAAAGCGGCGGTCATGTGCACTGGTGCCGCGACGCCGAGGAAGCCCGCAACACCATTCTCGAAATATGCCGCAAGGCGAACGCGAAAACCGTCACCAAGAGCAAGTCGATGATCAGCGAGGAAATCGCGGTCAACGCCTTCCTCGAGGATAACGGCATCGAGCCGGTGGAAACCGATCTCGGCGAATATATCATCCAGCTCCGCAAGGAACCGCCGAGCCATATTATCGCGCCGGCCATCCACCTGTCGAAAGAGCAGGTCGCGGAGACTTTCCGCAATGCGCACCTCGATCTCGCCGCCGACCGCCCCTTGATCGAGCCGCGCGCGCTGCTCGAGGAAGCCCGCGCCAAGCTGCGCGAGAAGTTCCTGGGTGCCGATGTCGGGCTGACCGGGGCCAACATGCTGATCGCCGAAACCGGCACCAACGTTCTCGTCACGAACGAGGGCAACGCGGATCTCACCAACAATCTGCCGCGCGTGCACGTGGTGATCGCCAGCATTGAAAAGATCGTGCCGACACTGGAAGACGCCTCGACCATCCTGCGCGTCCTGGCGCGCTCGGCGACGGGTCAGGATATTTCCGTCTACACCACATTCTGCACCGGCCCGAAACGTCCCGAAGACCTGGACGGGCCCGAGGAATATCACGTCGTTTTGCTGGATAACGGCCGTTCGGACATGATCGGCTCGGAATTTCACGAAATGCTGCGTTGTATCCGCTGCGGCGCGTGCCTGAATCACTGTCCGATCTATAAATCCGTCGGCGGTCATGCCTATGGGTGGGTGTATTCCGGGCCGATGGGCGCTGTCTTGATCCCGAACCTGATCGGTATGGAAGAAGCCCAGCACCTGCCGAACGCCTCGACGCTGTGCGGCAAGTGCGAGAGCGTCTGCCCGATGCGCATTCCGCTGCCGAAAATGTTGCGGAAATGGCGCGAACGGCAGTTCAAGGCGGAAATCGGTTCATCGACGGCGCGCTGGGCCCTGAAAAGCTGGGCCTGGCTGGCGAAACGGCCGCGGCTTTACCGCTGGACAATGAGCGCCGGAGTGGCCGTGCTCGGACAATTCGGCGGCCGCGGCCGCTTTAAGTCCCTGCCGCTGGTGTCGGGCTGGACATCGAAGCGCGATCTGGCGGCGCCTTGCGGGGATACGTTTATCAGCCAGTATCATAAAGGCGCACGCGGAGATCAAAGCGGTGCTCTTATGCGCAAGAAGGTGCATTGATGGGCGCCCGGGAAGACATTCTGGGCAAGCTGAAGTCCAAATTAGGGCATTCAGATGCGCCTGATGGGGATGCAGCCGCCGCAAAGCGCATTCAAGAGCATCATTTAAATCTTATACCGAAACGCGGCGACCTTGATAAAGCGCAACGCGTTGATCTTTTTTGCCAGGAAGCAACGCGGGTCAATGCCACCGTGGTGCGTGTCGCCTCCATGGATGAGGTCCCCGCAGGCGTCAGCGACTACCTGCGTGAGCACCAGCTCCCGGCGAAAATCAAAATTGCCCCGCATCCTGCGCTGACGTCGCTGGCATGGCAGGCGAAAACCTCGTTGATGGTCGATGAGGGACGGGGCGTCGGCGATGACGGGGTCTCCGTCAGTATGGCGTTCGGCGGCGTCGCGGAAACCGGCACCCTGGTTATGTCGTCCGGACCCGAAACGCCGACCTCGCTGAATTTTCTGCCGCTCGATCATATCGTCGTGCTGCAGGCGGACGAAATTGCCGGCAATTACGAAGCCGTCTGGGCGCGGATCCGTGAAAAAGCCGGTCCCGGCAAGCTGCCGCGCACCGTCAACTGGATCACCGGCCCGTCGCGTACCGCCGACATCGAACAGACGCTGCTTTTGGGCGCACACGGGCCGCAGCGTTTGCATATCCTGATCATCGATCCGCCCGTAACCCCAGAGTCCTGAGCCATGGGCGGCCCCAAGCGCCCGCGCCGCCGACGTCTCAGCGCCGAGGACAAGGCGCTCTGGGATCATGTCACGCAAACGGTTCGCCGTGTCGACACCGACAAGCTGGGATCATTGCTGGCGGAAGATGACGGGGCGGATACGGATACGGGAAAAGCAGCCGGGCCTGTGCGCCGGGCCGCAAAAGCGAAACGCCCCGTCGCGCCCCCGCCAACAGCGCCGAAATCCAGCACGCCCGCACCGATAGCCCTGGCGCACGGCAGTCCCGCCGGCATGGACCGCCGAACGGCGCAGCGCCTGAAGCGCGGACGGCTCGATGTCGAGGCCAGAATTGATCTGCATGGACACACGCAGAAAGCCGCGCACCGTGCGCTCGAGGATTTTCTGCACACCGGCTACATGGCCGGTGTACGTACGGCGCTGGTGATTACCGGCAAGGGCGATGTGATCGGCGGCAGACCGGGCGTGCTGCGCGAAATGGTCCCGCGCTGGTTCAATGAAATGCCGATGCGTCAATGGGTTGCGGGGTTTTCTTATGCCGCGCCGAAAGATGGCGGTGACGGCGCCTTGTATGTGCGGCTGAAACGCCGGAAATAACGCGCCACGCCGTATCCTTGTTGGCGATAAAATATTAAGATTTAACCGCTTACAGTGCGTTTATGACACCGTTTGGTAAACGTGTGCGCGAACACCGCATGGCGCGCAAAATAACGCTGAAGCAGATGGCCGCGGATCTCGGCGTCTCGGCGGCGTATTTCTCTGCGCTCGAACACGGTCATCGCGGCCGCCCCAGTTCCGGGCTGGTGGCGCAGATCTGCGGGTATTTCGATCTGATGTGGGACGAGGCCGAGGAAATCAAGCGCCTGGCCGAGCTATCGCACCCGAAAGTCACGGTCAATACTGCCGGTCTCAGCCCGAAAGCGACCGAACTGGCCAATCTTCTGGCGGAAAATATTGAGGAAATGGACGACGAAACCCTCGACTGGGTCATCGCCGAGGTAAAACTCCGCATGGGCGCCCGCCCCGGCGGACCGACACACTGAATCCACGTCAGAGAATAAACTTAGATACATCGGCGTTGCGCGCCAGATCGGAGACCTGTTTCTTCACATAATCCGCATCGATGACAATTTCCTCGCCGCTTTTATCAGAGGCGTTGAAGCTGATATCTTCGAGAAGTTTTTCCATCACCGTATGCAGACGCCTGGCACCGATGTTCTCGACACCCTGATTGATTTCCGCCGACAGATCGGCGATCTCCTCGATGGCGTCATCGCTGAACGAAATCTTCAGGTCCTCGACGCCCATCAGCGCCGTATATTGTTTGACGAGGCTTGCTTCCGGTTCCGTCAGGATGCGCTTGAAATCGTCGCGGGTCAGGGCGTTCAGATTAACGCGGATCGGCAGCCTGCCCTGCAGCTCCGGCAGCATGTCGGACGGTTTGGCGATGTGAAACGCGCCGGAGGCAATGAACAGGATATGATCGGTCTTTACCGGCCCGTGCTTGGTGGCGACGGTGGTGCCTTCGATCAGCGGCAGCAAGTCGCGCTGAACCCCTTCGCGGCTGACGTCGGCGCCCTGGTGGTCGGAACGCGCGGTGATCTTGTCGATTTCATCGAGAAACACGATGCCGTTGTTTTCGACATTACTTACGGCATCGCCGAGCACCTCTTCCTCGTCGAGCAGCTTGTCGGCTTCCTCGCGGAGCAGGATGTCGTAGGAATCCTCGATGGTGATTTTCTTCTTCTTGGTTTGCTGGCCGAACGCCTTGCCCATAATGTCGTTGAGGTTGATCATCCCCATCTGCGCGCCGGGCATGCCGGGGATATCAAGGGTCGGCATGCCGCCGCCCGAACTGTCCGAAACCTCGATCTCGATTTCTTTTTGCGCCAGCTCGCCGGTCCGCAGCATGGCACGGAATTTTTCCCGGGTGTCCTTCGATGCGCCCTCGCCGACCAACGCATCGACGACGCGGTTTTCAGCGTTCAGCTCGGCCTTGGCTTCGACGCGTTTGCGCATCTGCTCGCGGCTCATGTGCAGAGCTGCTTCCAGAAGATCGCGGACGATCTGCTCGACATCGCGGCCGACGTAACCGACCTCGGTAAATTTCGTCGCCTCGACCTTGATGAACGGCGCCTGCGCCAGTTTTGCCAGACGGCGCGCGATCTCGGTCTTGCCGACGCCGGTGGGGCCGATCATCAGGATGTTTTTCGGCAGTACTTCTTCGCGCATGTCGTCGGTCAGCTGCTGACGGCGCCAACGGTTGCGCAGCGCAATCGCGACGGCTTTCTTGGCGTCCTTCTGGCCGATGATGTAGCGATCCAGTTCGGAAACGATTTCGCGCGGGGTAAAGCTGCTCATAGTTTTTCGATGACCACGTTGGTGTTGGTGTAAACGCAGATGTCTGCGGCGACGGCCATGGCGCGACGGGCGATGTCCTCGGCGCTGAGCTCTTCATGATCGATCAGGGCGCGCGCCGCGGACAGCGCGTAGTTGCCGCCCGATCCGATGCCGATCAGGCCGTCGGCGGGCTCCAGCACATCGCCGTTGCCGGTCAGGATCAGCGACACGTCCTTGTCGGCGACAGCCATCATCGCTTCCAGCCGGCGCAGATATCTGTCCGTGCGCCAGTCCTTGGCCATTTCGACGGAGGCCCGCAAAAGCTGACCCGGATACTGCTCGAGCTTGCCTTCAAGCCGCTCGAACAGGGTAAAGGCATCCGCCGTGGCCCCGGCAAACCCGGCAATGACCTGATCGCCGGAAAGCCTCCGCACCTTGCGGGCATTGGCCTTGACGATGGTATCCCCAAGGCTGACCTGGCCGTCACCGGCAATAACGACGGCGCCGTTTTTGCGTACCGACAGGATCGTCGTTGCGTGCCAGGACGAGGTGGGCGCATCAGTGGACATGGGAGCTCCTTCATGAAGGGAGGCCGGGATGGGACAGCGTGTCCCCCTATGTGGTCCTAACGGGCCCGGCGGTCAAGTCATAGGCGACGGCGTTCGGGCGATGATGCCGATCACGGTGAATGTGCGTGAGGGCTGGCAGAGCGCGAACCAACCTGCTAGAAGAACCTCGACTTTTGCAGGAGACTTGAGCGATGCGCAAAGCGACCATCGAACGCAAAACCAAGGAAACCGAGATTTCCGTCAGCCTCGATCTCGACGGCAGCGGGACATATGACATCTCGACCGGGATCGGCTTTCTCGATCACATGCTGGAACAGCTGTCCCGGCACAGTCTGATGGACCTGACCGTCAAGGCGAAGGGCGACCTGCACATCGACTTTCACCACACCACCGAAGATACCGGCATCGCTATCGGCGAGGCGTTTTCCGAAGCGCTCGGCGAGCGCAAGGGCATCACGCGCTATGCCAGTGCGCTGATCCCGATGGATGAAACGCTGAGCCGCATCGCGCTGGATATTTCCAACCGGCCGTATCTGATCTGGCGGGTCGAATTCACCAAGCCGAAACTCGGCGACATGGATACGGAACTTTTCAAGGAATGGTTTCAGGCTTTCGCGCAGGCGGCGGGCATCACACTGCACGTCGAAAACCTGTACGGCGAGAACAATCACCATATCGTCGAGAGCTGCTACAAGGGCCTCGCGCGGTCGCTTCGCGATGCCATCCAGATCGATCCCCGCAAGGCCGATGAAGTGCCGTCCACCAAAGGTGTGCTGTAACAGCACGGGAGCAGGCACGCGATGCGGCTTTATTCGGTATACCTCCGCGATCATGGCCGGATGCCGGCCGAAGACCTTGTCCTGATCAAGGAAGGGTTTTCGTGGCCGGCCTTCGTCTTCACCTTCGTCTGGGCGTTCTGGACCCGGATGTGGTGGCCGGCGATCGTGCTGTTCACGGTTATCGTGCTGGCCGGCTGGGGCATCCGTTATCTGGGTTTGGGCGAGGACGTCGAGGGTCTTGCGAGCTTGCTGATTGCGCTAGCGATAGGATTAGTCGGCAACGACCTCCGGCGCTGGTGGCTCGATTATGTCGGCTATCAGGAAGTGGCCGTGGTCTCCGGCAGGAATGCCGAGGAAGCAACCCGCCGCTTTCTCGATAACGCCGAGATCGACCGCAGCGGTATTTATCCGGGCGTCTATTCATGAGTGTCGTCATCGTCGATTACGGATCGGGTAACCTGCGTTCCGCCGCCAAGGCGTTCGAGCGCGCGGTCAGCGAAGCCGGGCTGCCCGACAAGGTCATGGTCAGCAGCGATCCCTATGCCGTGCGGCTTGCCGACCGGGTCGTTTTGCCGGGGGTCGGTGCGTTCGCCGACTGCAAGCGCGGCCTCTGGGCCATCGACGGCATGGCCGAGGCGATCCGCGAGCACGTGACGGTAAAAGGCAATCCGTTCTTCGGCATCTGCGTCGGCATGCAGTTGATGGCGAGCAAAGGTCTTGAGCACGGCGAGACGGATGGCTTCGGCTGGATTGCGGGCACTGTCGATAAAATCGCGCCCGCCGACGACACCCTGAAGATTCCGCACATGGGCTGGAACCAGTTGATCCTGCCGGAATCATCGCACCCGTTGTTCGCCGGGGTCGAGGACGGCATGCATGTCTACTTCGTGCATTCGTATCATCTGTTGGCCGACGACCCGGACCAGGTTCTGGCGACGGTCGATTACGGCGGGCCGATCACGGCGGCGGTCGGGCGCGACAATATGGTCGGCACCCAGTTCCACCCGGAAAAAAGCCAGGTCGCGGGGCTGCGCATCATCACCAATTTCCTCAGGTGGACGCCATGATCTTTTTCCCCGCGATTGACCTCAAGGCCGGGCAGTGCGTCCGCCTGGTGCATGGTGACATGGACCGGGCAACCGTCTTCAACGACAACCCTGCGGCGCAGGCGCGCGCCTTCGCCGATGCCGGCTGCACGTGGCTGCACATGGTCGATCTTGACGGCGCCTTTGCCGGCAAGCCGGAAAACGCCGACGCCGTCACGGCGGTGCTGGGCGCGGTCGATATCAAGGTCCAGCTGGGCGGCGGCATCCGCGATATACAGACCATTGAAGGCTGGCTCGAGCGGGGGCTAGAGCGAGTCATTCTCGGCACCGTTGCAGTACGCGATCCGGATCTGGTGATCCGCGCCTGCAAGGCATTCCCGGGACATGTCGCACTGGGTATCGATGCGCGCGACGGTTTCGTCGCGGTCGAGGGCTGGGCCGAGGCGACGGAACTGAAAACCGAAGAGCTGGCAAAACGCTTCGAGGACGCCGGTGCGGCGGCGCTCATCTATACCGACATCGGTCGTGACGGCGCCATGCAGGGGCCGAATCTGGAAGCGACCCTGTCGCTGGCCGATGCCGTCGATATTCCGGTGATCCTGTCGGGCGGGGTTTCCAGCATGGACGATCTTCGCGCCGTCATGGCGATGGATAAAGGCAAACTCGAAGGGGTGATTTCGGGCCGCGCCGTTTATGACGGCCGCATCGATCCGGCGGACGCCGTGGCCTTGCTGGCGGAGGCTGCCTGATGCTCAAGGTCCGCATCATTCCGTGTCTCGATGTCGACCGGGGCCGTGTCGTCAAGGGCGTCAACTTCGTCGATCTGGTCGACGCCGGCGATCCGGTGGAACAGGCGCGAGTCTATGACGCCGCCGGCGCCGACGAGCTTTGTTTTCTCGACATCACCGCCAGTCATGAAAACCGCGAAACGATTTTCGATGTGGTGGCGCGAACGGCGGAACAGTGCTTCATGCCGCTGACCGTCGGCGGCGGGGTCCGTACCACGGACGATATCCGCAAGCTTTTGCTGGCCGGGGCCGACAAGGTGTCGATCAATACGGCTGCCGTGCACAACCCGGACTTCGTGCGTGAAGCGGCGGAAAAATTCGGCACCCAGTGCATCGTCGTTGCCGTCGATGCGAAGGCCACCGGTCCCGATAAGTTCGAGATCTTCACGCACGGCGGGCGCAAGGAAACAGGGCTCGATGCGGTCGAATGGGCGGTCCGGATGCAGGAACTGGGAGCCGGTGAAATCCTGCTGACCTCGATGGACCGCGACGGCACCAAGCAGGGTTTTAACCTGCCGTTGACCCGTGCCGTTTCCGATGCGCTGACGATCCCGGTGATCGCGTCGGGCGGTGTCGGCAATCTCGATCATCTGGTCGAAGGCGTGACCGAGGGACATGCTTCGGCGGTTCTCGCGGCCTCGATTTTTCACTTCGGCACCTATACCATTGCCGAAGCCAAGGCGCATATGAAGGCCGCCGGTGTGGCGATCCGCGAAATCTGAGGGTGCGATCATGACGTCCGACAATTCTTCTGAAATCCTGGCGCGTCTGTTCGCCGTCATCGAAAGCCGCAAGGGCGGCGATGCGGACAGCTCGTACACCGCCAAGCTGCTGGCCGGCGGCGCGCCGAAGATCGGCAAGAAGTTGGGCGAGGAAGCGACCGAAGTGACGATTGCCGCGCTGTCCGAAGGCAAGGATGCGGTGGCACGCGAAAGCGCCGATCTGCTGTATCACCTGCTGGTCATGTGGGCGGCGATGGACCTGACGCCCGAAGACGTCTACGCCGAACTGCAAAAACGCGAAGGCACGTCCGGCATTGAAGAAAAAAACAGCCGCACCAAGTAAGCTTCAAGGGACGTTAAGGGGGACGCGATGGCCTACGACATGACTTATAATCCGGAGAATATTTTCGCCAAGATCATCCGCGGCGAAATTCCCTGCGACAAGGTCTATGAAGACGAAATGACCCTCGCCTTCAACGACATCAATCCGCAGGCGCCGGTGCACGTGCTGGTCGTGCCCAAAGGATCGTACGTGAACATGGACGATTTCCATGCTAAGGCATCGGATGCGGAAATCGCCGCGCTGATGCGTACGGTGGGCAAGGTGGCGGCGCTCATGGACCTGCCCGAGAGCGGGTACCGGATCCTGTCCAACAATGGCGAAGACGCGCACCAGGAAGTCCCGCACCTGCATATCCACGTTGTCGGCAAGCGCGATCTCGGCCGCATGATCGGCCGGCCGAAGAGCGAAGGCTGAGCGGCTTTATTATTGGAATGCGGCGGGTTTTTCCGGAATTACCCCTATCTGTTGCGGTTTTGATGGTCTAAGATACAGCATCTTGAGTTCATCGATGAGATCCGCGGATGGCGACACGCCCCGAAATTGAACGTATCCAGCTGTCGGTGATCCCCGGACAGCCTGAAGTCCTGAGCCTGCCCGCAAGCGGCCCGGTGATCGTGCCGGGCGGTGGGTTGATGACGGACGCGGTGTTTGCCCGCGTTGACGGCGATCTGCTGATCGAGCTTTCCGACGGTGCGCGGCTGATCGTCCGTGATTACTTTACCACCGCGCATCCGCCGCCGCTGGCCAGCGACGCCGGGGCGCATATCGCGCCTGACGTGGTTTCGGCACTGGCCGGGGTCGATGCCGCGGCGACACCGACCGTCACCGCCGGTGCCGCCCCGATCGGGCGCATCGAAACGGTTTCGGGCGATGCCGAAATCGTGCACGCCGACGGCACGCGTACGGAGGCCGAAGCAGGTACGCTTCTGGCGCGCGGCGACCGGATTGAAACGGGTGCCGACGCCAACGCCGGGATGTTGTTTGCCGACGAAAGCACGTTTTCCGTCGGCAGCCATGCCAAGGCGACCTTCGACGATCTGATTTACGATCCCGACAGCGGCGCACAACATGCGACATTCATCGTGCAGCAGGGCACGTTTTCATTTTCCGGCGGCGGCATCGCGATGGAGGACGGCGCCTTCGTCATCAAGACCCCGGCCGCGACGATCAGCGTCGACGGCGCCTCCGGTGCCGGCCGGGTCGAGACCGACGGCGGCACCATGGTTACCTATCTGCGCGCCGACGATGTCGGTGCCGGGGCGATCCGCGTCGAGAATCCGGGCGGTGCGGAGGTCCTGGATCATTCCTATGAAGGGCTGATCGTCGACGATTACTTCAGCCGGCCGAGCGGTGTTCTTCGGCTCGGGCCCCGCGATACGGCGGAACACTATGGCGATGCGATTACCGCCTTGCCCGATGCGCACGCCATCATGCCGGATACGCTGCTGGCGGTGAAACGCGGCGCAGACCCGGCCAGCCAGGCCGTGGCGCGCGAAGCGGAGGAAGCCGACTTCGCCGCTGACGAAGCGGACGGCAGCGCCAACGGCCTTGAAGACGCTTTACAGGTCGACCGCGATACGGCGTTCGAAATCGCGGCGCGCAAGGCGGCCATTGCGGCGGCGGCCCGCGATGCAGCAAGCGAAGCTCTCAGCGATGCTTCCGAAGCCGAAAAGGCGGCCCGCACCCAGGCCGCCGAGGCCAGTACGCAGGCGAACGAGAAGCTCAGCGAAGCCGAACAACTGCGTCAGCAGGCGCTCGATGTTCTGGCTGAATCCGAACGGCGCGATCAGGCCTTCGAACAGGCGATCCGCGATGCGGATACGGCGAGCGCGGCTGAGGACAATGCGGCCCGCGCCGTTGCCGAAACCGACCTCGCCGAAGCGCAGGCGGCGGAGCGTCTGGCGTCCGCCGAAGAGGCCGTGCGCCGTGCCCTTGAAGCGGCTGAGCAGGCCCGCAACGAGGCGCTGCAGATTCTCGAAGAAGCAAAGCAGAAAGAAGCAGCTTTTGCCGAAGCACAGCGTGCCGCGGCCGCCGCCAAGGAAGCCGAAGAAGCGCGCGCGCTGGCCGTTGCTGAAGCTGATGCCGCCGAGGAAGCCGCGGCTGCCGCGCTGAAGGCCGCCGAAGCCGCCGCCCAGTCCGCAGCCCGAGATGCCGAGGCTGCTGAGCGTGTGGCTCAGGAAGCAAGCACCGCCGCCGAGGTTGTCGAGACGGTCGTCGAACGCGAGCTTGCGGCCATAGACCCGGATCTTCTGAAGCCGCCTGCCGCCGATGATCCGTCGAGCAGCCGGGGCGACTGGATCACGCAGACAAATGCATCGATGAACGTGGCGCGCGCGGCGATGGATGCAGGCGAGGCGGCGGCGCGCGAGGCATACCGGGCGGCGCTTCGCGAAGGCTCAAGCATCGAGGAAGCCCTGGAGCGCGCGATCATTGCCGCCGAAGCCTATGGGGGCGCCAAGAGCGCGGATCAGGTCATCGCCGCCGGACCGGACGGACTGATCGAACCCGGCGAAGACACCGGCGATATCGTCATTGCCGGCGGTGGCGGGTTCGTCGGCGATGCCGGCACGACCGGCGCCATCGGCACGGATGTGCTGATCGGGGGTGCAGGTGCGGATGCCCTGGGGGCTGCGGGCGGCGGCGGATACGGCGGCATCGACGGGTTGTTCGGGTTCGGCTTCCGGTTTACGCCGATCGTCCTCAATCTGTCGTCGATGCTCGAAGACGATGACGATGAGCGCGACGATCCGGTTGTGCTGACGGCGACAACGACAGCGCAGAACGTTCTGCAAGGGACGGCGCTCGCCGATTTTCTGGTCGGTAACGCGACGGCTTCGACCATCGGTGCGCAGGAGGGGGCGGATTTCGTCTATGGCGACACGCCGACCAACCTGCTGTCGGGGACGCACAATATTTCCAATACCCTGACCAATCCGACGTTCGATGCTTCGGGCGGCGATGACCTGTTATCCGGCGGTGCCGGGGATGACAGCCTGTGGGGTGGGGCCGGCGCGGATACCATTTACGGCGACGTGCCCGACGATACGGGGGCATTCGGTATTTCGCTAGGCAGCGCCGGGAACGGCGCCGATGATATCTACGGCGGCGACGGCAACGATACGATTTACGGTAACGGCGGCGCCGATACGCTGAACGGCGAAGGCGGCGACGATACGTTCATGCTGGGTGACGACGATGCTGCCAATGATGTCGTGCGCGGCGGTGACAGCGGCGCCGATTCCGGTACCGACACCGTCGATTATTCCGGCGCCGGCGCGGCGGTGACGGTCGATCTGGCGGCAGGAACGGCGGCGGGTGCCAACACCGGCAACGATACCCTCAGCGGTATCGAAAACGTGGTCGGGTCCGGCTTCGATGACACGCTCAGCGGCTCGGCGGTGGATAATACGCTTAGTGGCGGCGGTGGCGCGGACACGTTGAGCGGCCTGGGCGGCGCCGACAATATCTTCGGCTATGCCGGGGATGACGTTTTAATCGGCGGCGAGGGCGTGGACCGGCTGAGCGGCGGTACGGGCGCGGACCAATTCCGCTTTGAGGGCGGTACGGGTGCCGACGCACTGGCCAAGGCAGCCTCGCTCGGGACCGATATCATCAGTGACTATAATGCATCCGAGAACGATCTGTTCATGCTGTCGGACGGCGATTTCAGTCTCGGTAATGCGGGTACGCTGACGGATAACGTCAATTATTTCGAGGCCGACACGACGAGCATTTCAAGTATCGCGCAGAATCTCTCGGGCGGTGTCGCCAACGCCGGCGTTGTCATCATCGGCTCGGCCAGCGGCGCGGACGGCGCCGAGGTGTGGTACACCGACAACGCCGCCGCCATGACCGACAGCAATTCCTATCAGATCGCCAACGTCACCGGCGCCGACCGCTCGACGATCGACGCCGGCGATTTCAATCTGAAAAGCTGAGAGACGGGCCACGCTATCGACCGGGTTTTCATGCAATTCTTCAGGCAGGCTTGCCGAGCGGCTTGATCTCGTGGCCCGGCCGGATGCGCCGGTAAGAAAGCGCCTCGGCGATGTGGATACGCGTCACGACGTCCGCGCCGTCGAGATCGGCGAGGGTTCGGGCGACCCGCAGCACCCGGTGATAGCCCCGGGCCGATAACCCGAAAGCGGTCACCGCATCGCGCATCAACTGCCTGCCGGCATCGTCGGGGGCGGCGACTTTTTCCAGCGCCTGGCCGTCGATGGCGGCGTTGGTGAGCGGCGTGCCGGGGCCGAGTTTTTCGGCGCGCATTCTTTGACGGCAGCGCGCCGCAGCCACGCGGACGGCAACATCGGCACTGCCCTCGCCCGGCGCGGGCAGACTGAGATCGGCGGGGTTCACGGCCGGCACCTCGATCACCAGATCCATGCGGTCGATCAGCGGGCCGGAGATTTTCGCCTGATAGTCATCGCCGCATTTCGGCGCGCGCGAACACGCCGCGCCGGGGTCGGCTAAATAGCCGCAGCGGCACGGGTTCATGGCGGCGAGCAGCTGAAAGCGGGCAGGATAGACGACGTGCGCGTTGGCCCGCGCGATGCTGACACGTCCGGTTTCCAGCGGCTGGCGAAGCGCTTCCAGGGCCTGGCGGTGGAATTCCGGCAACTCGTCGAGAAACAGTACACCCAGATGCGCCAGCGATATTTCGCCGGGCCTGACCCGGTGACCGCCGCCGACCAGGGCGGCAACACTTGCCGAATGATGCGGATCGCGAAACGGACGCCGGTGTGTCAGGCCGCCGTCGGGCAGTTCGCCGGCCAGTGAATGGACCATCGACACCTCGAGGATTTCACGCGTCGTCAACGGCGGCAAAAGTCCACCCAGACGGTGCGCCAGCATCGACTTGCCCGATCCCGGCGGCCCCATCATCAACAGGTTATGTCCGCCCGCCGCGGCAATCTCGAGCGCACGCTTGGCGGTCTCCTGGCCTTTGACGTCGATCAGGTCGGGGTAGTCCGGCAAATTGTCGTAGAGGCGTGCTTCGGGCGCGGCCAGCACATGTGTGCCTTTGACATGATTGATCAGCGACAACAGATCGGCGGCGGCGATAACGTCAAGATCGCCGGCCCAGACCGCTTCACTGCCCTGCGCGGCGGCGCAGACGAAAGTGCGCGCATGCTGGGCGGCATGAATGGCGGCGGGCAGTACGCCCAGCGACGGTGCGATGGTGCCGTCCAGGCCAAGTTCGCCCATGGCCGTCATGCGGGCCGTTTCGTCGGCCGACAGAACGCCCATGGCGCCAAGCAGGCCGATGGCGATCGGCAGGTCGAAATGACTACCTTCCTTGGCGACGTCGGCGGGCGCCAGATTGACGGTGATGCGTTTCGGCGGCAGCGCAAGGCCCATGGCGTTCAGTGCGGCGCGGACCCGCTCGCGGCTTTCGCCGACCGCCTTGTCGGGCAGGCCGACAATGTGAAACGCGGGCAGGCCCGACGCCATCTCGACCTGCACATCGACATCGAGAACATCGATCCCCAGAAACGCCACCGTGCCAACGCGTGCGACCATATTCGCCCCCGGATAATTGACTTTTCAGGGGCTATGAAAGGACTGGGCGGATTTTTTGATTGAACCCAAAAATAATGGTTCGGGCAGTTTTTATCAGTCACTCATCTCGGGGCTGTAAAAAGTGAAAGTGCCGCGCTCTGTCTCTTTGGTTCTATATAAAGCCTCGTCCGCATGCTTGAGCAGCGTCTTCAGGTCCTTGGCGTCGGCCGGATAAATGGCAATCCCGATGCTAACCCCGATCTCCACTTCGTGGCCCAAAACAGTGATGGGTTTCTTAATTTCGTCAATGATGCTCTGGGCGCTGATCTCGGCATTTGCACCGTCCTGCGGATTGACCAGCAGAATGGCGAACTCATCACCACCAAGCCGGGCGACGATGTCGGTTTCACGCGTGTGGTTTTTCAGAGTCGCGGCAACAACCTTCAGCAAGGCATCGCCTGCCTGATGGCCATACGTGTCATTGACCGGCTTGAATTTATCCAGGTCCAGCATCATCAGGGCCAGGACCTTGTTTTCACGTTTCGCCAGTTTCAGATATTGCTGCGCCTGCAGGTTAAATTGGTGGCGGTTTGTCAGGCCGGTCAGCTGATCGATCGTTGCCAGGCGGAGCATTTCATCTTCGGCTTTTTTACGATCGGTAATGTCATAATAGATACCGAGCATGCCAAAGACGTCGCCGCTGCTGTCTCGCAACGGTACCTTGGATGTGCGCAACCAGATCTTGTTCCCTTTCGGGGTCGTCTGTTGTTCTTCGTAATCCAGCTTTGCGACCCCGGAATTCATGACGGCCGCATCGTCGGCACGATATGATTCCGCCTGTTCCCCCCAGACCATATCCAGATCGCTTCTGCCGATAAGCTCATCGCCGCTTGTGAATCCGCCATCCCTGGCAAACAACGCATTGGCGCCCAGATACCGTAAATTCCGATCCTTCCAGAAGACGCGGACAGGGATATTGTTGATGATGGTTTGCAGGAGCATGTTTGAATTGTGGAGCTCGTCATCAATGATTGTCGAGCCGGTGATGTCGACAAGGATATGCAGGTACCACGGTCCATGAGGTCCTTCTTTGCGAAACAGGTAGCTGTTGGAGAGATACCGCAAATCACCAATGTCTACCTCATCGCGTCCGAGCTTGTGACTTTTCCCGTCTGCGATGCCCTGGCATTCGGGGAGCGGTCCCGAACCGGGGGGAAAAACCTCCCAATAGTATTTCCCCAGAACGGCTTTCTCCGTGGCCCCGGCGGCGCGGCAATAGGCGTCATTGGCCAGAACCAACCGGTAATCCGCGTCATGAACAAAAATCGGGTGCTCGATATGGTTAAGCGTATCGCGATCGTTTTTCAGTGTTTCTTGGTTATCCATGTCCTTACATATTCCCGTCAATTTAACGGTGTGTTAAAAAAGCTAAAGAACATTAGCACGATCTAATCCAAACAAATCGAACATTTGTTAAGTCGGCTGGCAGATTAGCGGAAGGGCGCTGGGTATATCAGGCAGAGCCGAGGATCAGTTTCTGCAATCCGCCGTCGGTCTTCATGACGTCGGCGAGCCGGGTCAGGCTTTCGTCGATGGCATCCGAGAGTTTTTGCGGCCCGCCGAATTCGGCGACGGTTTCGGGAGGCAAGAACTTGATCATCAGCGCCGCCGTGCCAGGCGGCAGACCTGCAAAGTGTACCGAGACGATGCCGAAATCGCGCAACATGATCATCGCAAGACCCGCTGTTGCTTCATACGGTACGCACGGCGCGGCTATAATTCCGCCCCGCTCCATGGCCATCTCCAGAATGTCGTCGGCGGTCAGTTGCACAATGACCGGGGTTTCCATTACGCGGTTGCCGCCGAGCCGTTGCTTTAGGTGCCGGCCGACCTCCTTGGTCAGCGCAACCCGCTCGCGGACCTTGTCGGGGCTGTAGTCGCGGAGGCTCTGGACCACGGCGGGGTACAGCATCTGCCTCGCCTCGACGCCCATCTCGTAGGCGCGCGCGCGGATTTTCGCGACCAGTTCCCGGCTGCCGCCCAGCAGGCCGAGCCGGGGGCCGGTGGTGCCGTACTTGTCCATGCCGGTCGCACCGACATCGACGCCGAGCTCCAGCAGTTTCGGCTGACCGAAACAAGCGGGGCCGACTCGCGCGCCTCCGGCATCGTCGACAATGATCCTGGCCCCTTTGGCCTGGGCCAGGCGGACGATTTCCTTCAGGTCCGCTTCGGGGAGAATCTCATAACTGACCGACAGCCGTGTGATAAAGACAACATCGACCTTTTCGTGCGCATCCATGGTATCGCGGAAGGCGCCGATCCCGGCGGTATCGGTGAAACTGCCGCCGCCGTGCGCAACGGCGCGCCTGACTGCAGGGTGTGAATAGCGAGGTGACACGCCGATGACGGCATCGCCAGGCTTGATCATGACATCGGCAGCCGTCAGCAGAGCCGCGGTCAGGCGGTTGAAGACGAAGACATCGTGACGCGCCGGATCGCCGCCCAGGTGCTTGAGGCCGAGCGTCGTCACGTCATCGGTGAACAGTGCAGAGGCGATTTCGTCATCCATGACGGAAAGATCGACCTCGTCCAGTTGCAAGTTGCGCTCAAGCCCGCTCAGCAGATAAACGCTTTTCTCGCCGAGATCGGCGCGGCGGCGGCGGATGTGTGCCCAGGCGGTCTTTAGTTTTTCGATATCGTCGGCTGTACCGGGCAGGATATCGCCGCGGGCATAGCTGAGACCGTCTGCAAACGGATTGCCGAAGCGGTCATGTTCACGAGCGTCAGGCATGTGGGCCCCCATGTCAGAGAAAAAGGACGGACCAGTCTGAGCCTATATAGATGCCCGTGTCTAATGCTTCGTTTGTCGGGAAGCGACCAGCAGTCCTGCGCGGATCGCGTGGCACTAAGAAATATTCCCGTAGTGTAGCTCAGGTTACATATTGCTAAGGGCGCGCTCGATACGGCGTCGGTATCTCTTGATCAACACGAATAAACGTAACATGTATGGTACATTAAAACTCCGGTTCTTGCGGCCGTCACGGCAGGCGTTGTTTATTATTGTTACGCGCGGCACCGGTCGGCATGGTCCACAAGACACAGCAGGAAATCGCCAACGATGTCGGGACGACCCGCGAAGTTGTGGAGGGCTTCAGGGCCGGTTTTCCGGACGCAATGCCGTGTCGAGCGGAGGCGGCTGGGTGCGCGCCGATGACGCATGGGCGCTTACACATATCGGTGATGGCGCGGATGCGTAAGTGTGTTACTGACATGCATGATTCAGGTCACGCCCGATATCGTCCTTGAAGACGCCGAGATCGAAGAGCGCTTTATCCGCTCGCCCGGTCCCGGTGGCCAGAAGGTCAATAAAACCGAAAGCGCGGTGCAGCTGCGTTTCGATGCCCGGCACTCGCCGGCGCTGAGCAATGCGCATTTTCTGCGCCTGAAAACCATGGCCGGGCGGCGCATGACGGTGGACGGCATCCTGGTGATCACGGCCCGGCAGTTCCGCACCCAGGAACTGAACCGCAAGGATGCACTGGACCGCCTGATTGCCCTGATCCGCGACACCGCATCGCCGCCGAAACGCCGCCGCCCGACGAAAACGCCGAAGGCGGAAAAGCGCAGGCGGCTGGAAAGCAAAAAGCATCAGGGCGCGATCAAGAAAGCACGCGGACGGGTGACGCGGGACGATTGATAAGCCGCTCAGAGCTTAGCTTCGATCGCATCCCAGATATCTGCTTCCAGGCAGGCATCGTCGAAGCGGTTGATTTCCTGCAGCCCGGTCGGAGAGGTGACGTTGATCTCGGTCATATAGCCGCCGATGACGTCGATGCCGACGAAAATCATGCCGCGGGATTTCAGCTCCGGGCCGATGGCGGCGCAGATGTCGCGCTCGCGATCCGTGATCTCGGTTTTCACCGCCTTGCCGCCGACGTGCATGTTGGAGCGCGCCTCGCCCTCCATCGGCACCCTGTTGGTGGCGCCTGCGATCTCGCCGTCGATCAGGATGATGCGTTTGTCGCCGGCGCGCACGTCTTTCAGATACGCCTGCGCGATAATCGGCTCGCGGTACAGCACCGTGAACATCTCCAGAAGCGAGTTCAGATTCTCGTCGCCGGGCTTGATGTGAAACACCCCGGCGCCGCCGTTGCCGTACAGCGGTTTGATGATGATGTCCTTGTGTTCTTCGCGGAACGCTAGAATCCGTTGGCGGTCGGAAGCGATCAGGGTCGGCGGCATGAATTCCGGAAAATGCGTAACGAACAGTTTTTCCGGTGCATTGCGGACTTCGCGCGGGTCGTTCACGACAAGAGTCTCGGGGTGCACATGCTCAAGCAGATGCGTCGCCGTGATATAGGCCATGTCGAACGGCGGGTCCTGGCGCATCAGCACGACGTCGACATCGTCCGCCAGATCGATGGTCCGGGTCTCCCCGAGAGAGAAATGATTACCGTGTTCGCGGCGCACCTGCATCGGTTCGGCTTCGGCAAGGATCCGCCCGTTCGACATCGCGAGCTTGCCCGGCACGTAATGCAGCAGGTTATAGCCGCGCTTTTGTGCCTCCAGGGCCATGACGAACGTACTGTCGCCGTTGATGTCGATTGAGCTCACATGATCCATCTGGATCGCGACGTTCAGTGTCATGGTGTTTTCCTAGAGTAATTCGGGTCCCGGTTATGTGAGGCGGGTACGCAGTTCCTGCAAGAGGATGGTTGTATTGTAGCGCGCCTGTTCCCCGGCACCGAGGCGCAGATATTCCTCGAGCGCATCGACGGCGGCCTGGATGCGGTCGAGACGGGCATTCAAAAGACCGCATTCGCGCCACAGCGTCGGCTCTTCCGGGGCGATATGCAGCGCCAGCTCAAGAAGGGCGGATGCCTCTTCCAGCCGCTTGGCGCGGAGCAGGACCGATTTGCGCCCGGCCAGCAGCCTGAGCAGGGCTTCGCGGTCGTCGAGAACTTTCAGACCGTTCGGCGTTAGTTCAGATTCATTGCCGTCGAAAGCCTTGAGCATGGCACGGATATCTGCAGGCTCCAGCGTCCGCCCGTCGCCCAGCGGGTCGGCGACCAGACGTTCGCCCAGCCCCTGCAGACGGATCAGCATGCGCCCCGGGATGCAGATGATCTCCGCTTCCCAGCCGAGCCGTCTTGCCGTTGTCGCATACAGGATCGCCAGGACGTCGCTTGAGCCGATGCGGCTGTCGATGACCCGGCTCAGATCGAAGCAGTCCTCGTCGGTGCCGTTCGTTTCACCGCCGCCATAGCCGTAATGCCGCGCCAGGACCTGCCGCAGCGCATCGATCATCACGGCAACCGGTACCGGGCCGTCATGGATACGGGCATAGTCGCCGACTTTCTGGCACAGCTTTGCCTGATGACGCTGATAGCGCGCCAGGGGCAGTCCCGGCCGGTCCAGCGCGCCGAACAAAAGCGCCGCGTCGGCGACGTCCATATTCTGCTCGGTTCCGCCTGCGAAGCGGATCAGTTGCTCGATGATATCGGTAGATGTATTCACGACGTCTTGGGTTCCTTGACCCGGACATGTGTGACGACGCGTTTGACGTATTTGATGTTACGCGCGTGATTGATGACTCGCTGCAGTTCGGCATCGTCCTGGGCGATTCCGATCAGGTAGATCACGGCGCCGACCGTCTCGATCGAATAGTTGATGGCGAGAATTTTCTCATCGAGGGTCATCTTGGTCTTCAGCTGAGTCGTGATCCAGGTGTCGTTGGCGATATCGCTGAGCGGATTTTCGCTGATTACGACTTCGTTGATCACATCCTTGACGTCTTCGATGCTCCACGAGATCCGGACGGCGGTGGCCCGCATGTCTTCCGTCGGCACGCGCCCGGTCAGGAGCACGCGGCCCTCGTAAACTTCGATCCCGATGTCGCTGAAAAGGTTGTTGTCGGTTTCCAGCAGCTTGGCGCGGATGCGCGTCGCCGTCGCGGTATCGGCGGCGACGCCCTTGATGCCGCGTTCCTGATAGGCGGCGACACCGGCTGTTGCGGCACCGCCGACAACCATGCCGACACAGCCTGAAAGCTGCAGTGCGGCAACAATGACGACGGCAGGTACGAGAACGCCCGGACGGCACTTGCCGACGGCGGTATAGAGATTTTGAAACATGAACAATGCCAACTTTCTGTCTTCCGATTCATCAAGGCTACGGATCGAATGCTACACCATTAACAATGCCGGCGGAAAGATCAGCGGACCTCCGGGCGAATATTTTCAAGGTGTTCAGGGCCGCCAGGCGTCGGTGATGTGCTTCGGTAAACGTCCCGGCAGCACGGCCACCACATCGAATCTGAGATCGCGTCCCTGCATGTCCGCATGCTGGGCCAGGAAATGCTCGGCGGCGCGGGCAATGCGTGTGCGCTGTTGCGGTCCGACCGCTTCCAGCGCGCCCAAAAGGGTATCGCGCGCCTTGACCTCGACAAAGGCGATGAGACTGCCACGTCCGGCGACGATATCGATTTCCCCCGCGGCAACGCGGTAACCGCGCGCCAGAATACGATATCCTTTCAGGCGCAGCAGTATCGCCGCCAGCGTTTCCGCCCCGTGGCCGCGCCGGTTGGCCCGCTGGCGTCGGCCCTTGCTCACGGCTAGTCTTCGGCCTTGATGGCGAGCGCGAGGTTGTAGAGATCGCGTCTGGACAGCCCGGTTTCGGCGGCAATCCGCGCCGATGCCTCACGCACACTTTCGGTTTCCAGCGCACCGCGCAACCGGGCATCGATGTCGTCCGCATCGGGCGCACCGGTGTCGAGGGGGCCGCCGACGACAAGCGTGACCTCGCCTTTCGGCGGTCCGGCGTCCGCATAGTGGCGCGCCAGTTCGTCGAGGGTGCCGGGCCGGACTTCTTCGAACATCTTGGTCATTTCCCTGAGTACGCGCGCCGGGCGCGGGCCCAGAATCTCGGACATGTCCGACAACGATGCGGCCAGGCGTTGCGGGGATTCCAGAAACACCAGTGTCGCATCGACAGCCGCAAAGGGGCCAAGCCAGGTGCGCCGCTTGCCCTGCTTCGGCGGTGGAAAGCCACAGTACATGAAGCGGTCGGTCGGCAGTCCGGCCAGCACCAGTGCATTGGTCACCGCTGACGGCCCCGGGACGGCATGAACGGGAATACCCGCTGCCCGGCACTCCTCGGCCAGGCGGTAACCGGGATCGTTGATCATCGGTGTCCCGGCATCCGAAACCAGCGCCACGATTTCGCCAGAATTCAGATGCTCCATAAGGTGCGGTCCGGCCTTGGCCGCATTATGCTCGTGATAGGAAATCAGCCTGCCGTGTTCGACGCCGTGCATGTGCAGGAGCTTTCCCGAGACGCGGGTGTCTTCACAGGCGATAACGTCGGCGTGGCGCAGCACATCGAGAGCGCGCAACGTTATATCTGCGGCATTGCCGATCGGCGTCGCCACGATATAAAGACCGCGTTCGAATTTTTGTTGCGGTTTACTCGCTTCGGGCAAGCGGCTACCGTCACCGGTATTGCGCCCGGCATCGACTGAACGAGAGACAGATGTTGCGACTTCCCCTTTCCCGGCTTTCGTTTTTACCTTCCGGTGTGGTTTCTGGCCACGCTTTTTGTCTGCTGGTGCCATGTCTCGCCCTTCTGCTTCTTGCTGCATGCCAGCAAACCGCAAACCAGGACGGCGGGCAAGGAAAGCCGATGGTCGCTGGCCCGTCCCCGTCGCAGACTCTCGGCGGGGCGTTGCCCAGATCGCAGCAACTGCCGCCGGTGTCCGGCCCCCGGGTGCCGCCCGGCCCCAATCTGCCGCAGGTGCCGTCGAGCGCGCCCCGTGCGCGTGCCGGCGAGCCGCTGCCGTCCCTTGCCGAACTGCTGAACCGCCCTGCGAACCCGAACGTACCGCAACAGATCATGACCTCGACGGTTCCGGCGGCGAACGTCGATTCCGTCCGGGTCGCCCTGCTGGTGCCGCTGACGGGGCCTGCCGCAAAGCTCGGCCAGGCAATGCTGAACGCCGCGCAACTGGCGCTTTTCCAGTTCGCTGACGATCGTTTCGAATTGCTGCCGCATGATACCGGCGGCAATGTCGACGGCGCGCTGGTTGCCGCGCAACTGGCGATCGGCGATGGCGCACAGCTGATTATCGGACCGTTGCTGTCGGCCTCGGTACAGGCGGTCGGGCCGATTGCCCGGGCCGCAAACGTGCCTGTGGTCGGCTTTTCCAGTGACCGCAATGCCGCCGGTGACGGCGTGTATGTCATGGGATTTTTGCCGTCGGCGCAGACGGAACGTGTGCTCGGTTACGCCATATCGCGGGGCCTGACCCGGTTTGGGCTTTTAGCGCCGGACAATGCCTACGGGGCGGCGGTGCTGCAGGCGATGCAGCAGGTGACGATCCGTTACGGCGTCGAAATCACCCGCGCCCGGCTGTACGACCCGAACGCCGAGGATTACACCGCCGTGGTTCGCGAGATTTCCGACTTCGATATGCGCAAGCGCGAGCTTGAGCGGCAAATCGCCGAACTGAAACAGCTGGATGACGAAATCTCCAAAAAGACGCTGGAACGGCTGGAACAGCTGCAGACGGCGGGCGATCTGCCGTTCGATTCGCTGCTCGTGGCGGATGGCGGCAAGCGATTGCAGCAGATAGCCGCCCTGTTGCCGTTCTTCGATGTCGATCCGGCGGTGGTGCAGATTCTCGGCACGGGACAGTGGGATGTGCCGGGCCTCGGCAACGAACCGGCGCTGGTGGGCGGCTGGTATGCCGCCCCGGACCCGAGCGCGCGGGCTGAGTTCGTCAAGGAATACATGTCCACCTACGGCGAACAGCCGCCGCGCCTCGCCACCCTTGCCTATGATGTGACGGCACTCGCCGCGGTGCTCGGTCATGGCAACAATCAGGATGGCAGGAATGGGCCGAACTTTACCGCTCAGGCACTCGCCTCGCCGAATGGATACTGGGGCCGGGACGGCATTTTCCGCCTGATGCCGAGCGGCATTACCGAGCGCGGCCTCGCGGTTCTGGAAATAACCCGGAAATCGAGCAAGGTCATCGACCCCGCGCCCGAGAGTTTTCAGCCACAGATCAACTGATCAGTTTAGCAGTGCTGCCAGCACCGCGTTCAGGCGCTGACGGCCGTCGGGTGTGGCGCGAAGCGTGGTGTCCGTCCATTCGATCAGGCCGCCACCCTGCAGCCGGTCTTTTGCCGCGGCGTCGAGAACTGCTTCTGTCCGCACACCCGATATTGACAAAACCCTTTCAATATCAACACCTTCAACAAGTCTGAGGCCCATCATGACAAGTTCCCGCGCGCGGTCCCGGGGGCTCAACGGGCGGCGTTTCGCGGTGCCGTGGCCGTTCTCGGTGGCCAGCTTAAGCCACCGCATCGGGTTATGGATCTGGTGCGTGCCGAAGAACGCGCCTGCGATCTTCAACCGGCCATGGGCGCCGGGACCGATCCCCAGATAATCGCCGCCGCGCCAGCACGTCAGATTGTGACGGCTTTCCTGCCCTGGGCGCGCATGGTTGGATATTTCATACGCCGGCATGCCGGCAGCGCCGAGCGTTTCCTGCGTTGCCTCGAACATGTCGGCGCATATGTCTTCGTCTGGGGGTGAGACGCCTTTCTTGAAAAAGGCGGTGCCGCTCTCGATAGTCAGCTGATACAGCGACAGGTGACCGGCCCCGAGCACCAGTGCCTGTTCAAGCTCCCGATGCCAGTCATCCGGCGTCTGTCCGGGCCGCGCATAGATCAGATCGAACGTTACCCGCTGAAAAACCGACATTGCGTCTTCCAAGGTCCGCAGTGCATCGGTTGCGGCGTGGTCGCGGCCCAGAAACGCCAGCGCCGCGTCATCGAAGGACTGAACGCCGACCGACAGCCGGTTGACGCCGGCGGCCTTGAAATCCCGCAGCCGCGCCCGCTCGGACGAGGTCGGGTTGGTTTCCAGCGAGATTTCCATATCGTCGGCAACGGACCAGTGGTCCCTGACGGCATCGATCAGCGCGGCAGCGGTTTTGGGGGCCATCAGCGATGGTGTGCCGCCGCCGAAATAAAGGCTGGTGACGGTGCGTCCTTCAAGCTCGGTAGCGTAATGGGCAAGCTCCGACAACAGCGCTTCGCGCCACGCCGCTTCGTCGATTTCCGTCGCGGCATGAACGTTGAAATCGCAATACGGACAGATCTGCCGGCAAAACGGCCAGTGTACGTAAACGCCGAAGCCGGGGGGTTGCGCGCGCACCTATTTCGTGTCGCCGAAGCAGGCCCGGACCAGTTTGGCGAACGCATCGGCGCGGTGCGACAGGGCGTGTTTTCGGGCCGGTTCCATTTCCGCGAACGTGATGTCTTCGCCGTCCGCGGTAAAGATCGGATCGTAGCCGAAGCCCTTGTCGCCCCGGGGCGGCCAGGTGATTTCGCCGCGGACGGTGCCTTCGAAAACGTCCGCGTGCCCGTCCGGCCATGCCAGTGCCAGGGCGCAGACGAATTTGGCGGAACGGTCTTCGGATCCCCTCAGCAGTTCCTCGACTTTTTCCATGGCCGCACCGAAGTCCTTGCCCGCGCCGGCCCAGCGCGCCGAATAAATGCCGGGCGCACCGTCGAGGGCATTGACCGCCAGACCGGAATCGTCGGCAAGTGCCGGCAGTTTCGCCGCGTCCGCTGCCGCGTGCGCCTTCAATAGCGCATTGTCGATAAAGGTTGTGCCGGTTTCTTCCGGCTCCGCCAATCCGAGATCACCGGCAGATACCACCTCGACCCCGTAGGGTGAAAGAAGCTCGGCGATTTCGCGGACCTTGCCCACGTTGTGGCTGGCGATGACCAGTTTCGGCTGATCGAAGCGGCGCGCCACGTTCAGGCCCTTAAAGGCCGAGCGCGGCGTTCTGCGCCTGCGTCAGTTCCTGCACACCTTTTTTCGCAAGGTTCATCAGTTCCATGAAGGTTGCTTCGGAAAACGGATCGGCCTCGGCGGTGCCCTGAATTTCGACAATGCCGCCACGCCCGGTCAGCACGAAGTTGGCATCGGCTTCGGCGTTGGAATCCTCGTCATAATCGAGATCGAGTACGGATTTGCCCTCGAACACGCCGCACGATATGGCCGCGACACTGTCGATCAGCGGAATATCCGTGAGGATGCCGAGGTTCTGGCATGTCTGAAAGGCGCGGTACAACGCCACGTAAGCGCCGGTGATGCTGGCTGTGCGCGTGCCGCCGTCGGCCTGGATGACGTCGCAATCGAGCTTGATCTGCAGCTCGCCCATGGCTTTCAGATCGGTAACCGCGCGCAGTGAGCGGCCGATCAGGCGCTGGATTTCCTGGGTCCGGCCGGACTGTTTGCCTCGTGCCGCCTCGCGGTTTGAGCGCGTGTGCGTTGAGCGTGGCAGCATGCCGTATTCCGCCGTCACCCAGCCTTTGCCGCTGTCGCGCATCCATGGCGGTACGCGTTGCTCGACGCTGGCGGTGCACAGCACGTGGGTGTCGCCGAACTTGGCAAAGCACGACCCTTCGGCATGCCGCGCGACGTCGGTTTCAAGGATCACGTCGCGCATCTGATCGAGTTGGCGGCCGGAAGGGCGCATATGAATTCTCCGCATGTGGTAAACGACGGCCAAGCTAACGGCTCGCCCCAGCGGCGTAAAGGCGGCAACTGCTTCTTGCCTTGATGGCGGCATTGAGAGGCTTGCATTGAGTTGACGGCAGGAAAGGCGGAAACTACATAACGCCGACTTTTGTACGTGAGCGGGAAGGTGCTGAAACAAAAGATGATTGCCGAACTGAACGAGCGCTCGCGGGAGATCTTCCGCCTGATCGTCGAGGCTTATTGCGACACCGGCGATCCGGTCGGCTCGCGCACGGTGTCCAGGCGCATGACGCAAAGCCTCTCGCCGGCGACGATCCGCAACGTCATGGCCGATCTGGAAGAGGCCGGGCTTTTGTTCTCGCCGCACACCTCGGCGGGCCGGCTGCCGACGGAAGCGGGCTTGCGTCTTTTCGTCGACGGTATCCTCGAGGTCGGCAATCTGTCCGACGATGAACGCAAGCGGATCGAGGCACAGTGCGCGGGCTCGTCACAGAACGTCGATCAGGTACTCGAGGAAGCGACCTCGACCCTGTCCGGCCTGACCGGCTTCGCCAGCCTTGTGTTCGCACCGAAAACCGACAGTCCGTTAAAGCATATCGAGTTTCTCAGCCTCAGTCCGGGGCGCGGGCTTGTCGTTCTGGTGACGGAAAACGGGGTCGTCGAAAACCGCATTATTTCCGTGCCGATGACGTTGCCGCCGTCGGCGCTGGTGCAGGCGACGAACTTCCTGAGTGCGCGGCTGGTCGGGCGCACGCTGCAGGAAGCACACGATGAAATCGTCGCCGAGCTGGAAAGCCATCACGCGCATCTGGACGAGCTGACCCAGAAAGTCGTCGAAAGCGGCCTTGCCACATGGTCCGGAAGCGGCGATCAATCTGGCGCGACGGGGACGTTGATCGTGCGCGGTCAGGCGAAGCTTTTGGAAGACGTGACGGCGCTGACGGACCTTGAGCGAATCCGCTCGCTGTTCGAGGCACTGGAGACAAAAAATGAAATGCTCAAGCTGCTGAGCCTTGCGGACGGTGCCGAAGGAGTCCAAATCTTCATTGGCGCGGACAACAAACTGTTCAATGTTGCCGGGTGCTCGATGATCGTCGGGCCTTACCGCAACGACGCCAGCCACATTGTCGGCGCGATCGGGGTGATCGGGCCGTCGAGAATGAATTATGCGCGGATTATTCCAATGGTTGATTATACGGCCCGGATGATCGGCCAAAGGTTTAGATAACGGACTCCGTTGAAGTGATAGGAAGATGATGCAAAGCGAAGACAACGCCGACAAGCAGGCCGAAGAAGAACAGAACGAAGCCGCTGCTGAAACCCCTGAAGCTAAGGGGGCAGACGCCGGCGAAGCGGGGCCGGACGAGGCCGCTGGCGAAGGCCGCACCGACGCCGCCGAGGATGAGGATTCGCCGGCTGCTGCCGAAGCCGAGGCGTTCGATCTGGAAGCGGAACTGGCGGATGCCAAGGATAAACTTTTGCGGGCCCTGGCCGAAGCCGAAAACGTGCGCCGCCGGGCATCGCGCGATGTGGAAAATGCGTCGAAGCGTTCGATTGCCGGGTTCGCCCGCGAAATGGTGGTTGTCGCCGATAACCTCAACCGCGCGCTTGGAGCCGTCGACAAGGACAAGCTTGAAGGCGGTGATACCGTCAAAAGCCTGCTCGAAGGCGTCGAAATGACGGCGCGTGAAATGCAGAACGCGTTTGCCAGAAACGGTATCAAGATCATCAATCCGCTGGGCGATCGCTTCGATCCGCAGCATCACGAGGCGATGTTCGAATACGAAGACCCCTCGAAGCCGGCCGGCTCGGTCGGCCAGGTCATGGAACTTGGCTACACGCTGCATGATCAGCCCCTGCGCCCGGCCAAGGTGGGCGTGACGAAGGGCGGCCCCAAGCCGGGTCCGGCTCCGACGCCCTCGCAGCAGACGCTGGATGAAGCGGCGAGCGAAAAACCGTCGTCATCGGGCGGCAGCGCCTATGAGGACGACAAAAAGCCGTCCGGCACGAACATCGACGAGGAATTGTAGGGAAAAGCCCCTAAAAATAATGTTGAGAAATCGTTGCAGGCCCGGATTTCCGGGCCTATATCCCTTTCAAATCCGTTCATCGCATGTGGCGGGAGTGGAAATTCTTGAAGGCCGGTTACCTGCAGTGACCGGTTTTTAACCGAGGGGTCGTTTCAGGCGCTTGCAAAGGCCGGAAGCGACCGCCGCAGAAAGTGAGGTTATTATGAGTAAGGTTATCGGTATCGACCTGGGCACGACCAACTCGTGTGTTGCCGTCATGGACGGCAAGGATGCCAAGGTTATTGAAAACTCGGAAGGTGCGCGGACCACGCCGTCGATGGTTGCATTCGCGGATTCCGGCGAGCGTCTGGTCGGTCAGCCGGCAAAACGCCAGGCCGTCACCAACCCGGAAAAGACCCTGTTCGCCATCAAGCGCCTGATCGGCCGCCGTTACGACGATCCGGTCACGGAAAAGGACAAGAAGGTCGTTCCCTATAACATCATTAAGGGCGACAACGGCGATGCATGGGTCAGCGTCGACGACGACAAGTATTCCCCCTCGCAGATTTCCGCGTTCATCCTGCAAAAGATGAAGGAAACGGCGGAGAGCTATCTCGGCGAGAAGGTTGAGCAGGCGGTAATCACGGTTCCGGCCTACTTCAACGATTCCCAGCGCCAGGCGACCAAGGATGCCGGCAAGATCGCCGGTCTTGAAGTGCTGCGCATCATCAACGAACCGACCGCGGCCGCATTGGCTTATGGCCTCGAGAAGAAAGAAGGCGGCACCATCGTCGTTTACGATCTGGGCGGCGGGACATTCGACGTCTCGATCCTCGAGATCGGCGATGGCGTGTTCGAAGTGAAGTCGACCAACGGCGATACGTTCCTGGGCGGCGAAGACTTCGACAACCGCATCGTCGATTATCTTGCCGACGAGTTCAAAAAGGAAAACACCATCGATCTGCGCAATGACCGTCTGGCGCTGCAGCGGCTCAAGGAAGCCGCCGAAAAGGCCAAGATCGAACTGTCATCGACGTCGCAGACCGAAGTGAACCTGCCGTTCATCACGGCCGATCAATCGGGTCCGAAGCACCTTAACATCAAGCTTTCCCGTGCCAAGCTGGAAACGCTGGTCGAGGATTTGATCGAACGTACCATCAGCCCGTGCAAGAACGCGCTCAAGGACGCCGGTATCAGCGCCGGCGAGATCGACGAAGTGATCCTGGTCGGTGGCATGACGCGGATGCCGAAAGTCATTGAAACGGTGAAGAACTTCTTCGGCCGCGAGCCGCACAAGGGCGTGAACCCGGACGAAGTCGTGGCACTGGGCGCCGCCATTCAGGGGGGTGTGCTCAAGGGCGACGTCAAGGACGTGCTGCTGCTCGACGTGACGCCGCTGTCACTCGGTATCGAAACGCTGGGTGGCGTGTTCACCCGTCTGATCGACCGCAACACGACGATCCCGACGCGCAAGAGCCAGACCTTCTCAACCGCCGAGGACAACCAGTCCGCAGTGACGATCCGCGTCTTCCAGGGCGAACGTGAAATGGCGGCGGACAACAAGATCCTCGGCCAGTTCGACCTGGTCGGTATCCCGCCGAGCCCGCGCGGCATGCCGCAGATCGAAGTCACCTTCGACATCGACGCCAACGGCATCGTCAACGTCAGCGCTAAGGACAAGGCAACCGGCAAGGAACAGCAGATTCGCATCCAGGCCTCGGGCGGTCTGTCCGACGACGACATCGAAAAGATGGTTCAGGAAGCGGAACAGAATGCCGACGCCGACAAGAAGCGCCGCGAACTTGTCGATGCCCGTAACAACGCCGACAGCATGGCGCACGCCGCCGAAAAAAGCCTTGGCGAATACGGCGACAAGATAGACGACGCCGACAAAACGGCCATCGAAACGGCCATTGCCGAAGTGCGCGAGGTCATGGAAGGCGACGATCTCGAGGCCATTACCGCCAAAACGGAAGCGCTCAGCCAGGCATCCATGAAACTCGGCGAGGCCATGTACAAGGAGCAGCAGGCTGAAGCCGAAGCCGCCGGCGGGGACGCCGGAAGTGCGGAAGGCGATGCCTCCAAGCCCGATGACGAAACCGTCGTCGACGCCGACTTCGAAGAAGTCGATCCGGATCAAGACAAGAAAAGCGGCTAACCGCTGTTCGGTCAGGGGGGCCCGGATTGCCGGGTCCCCTTACCGACGGATCGCTTCGGGGAATAAGTCATCATGGCCAAACGGGATTATTACGAATGCTTGGGGGTCTCCAGGGACGCCGATGCGGCTGAGCTGAAGAAAGCGTACCGCAAGCTCGCCATGCAGTATCATCCGGACCGCAATCCGGACGATGACGAGGCGGAGAAGAACTTCAAGGAAGTTAACGAGGCCTACGAAGTCCTCAAGGACGAAGAAAAACGTGCGGCTTATGATCGCTTCGGTCATGCCGCCTTCGAAGGCGGTGGCCCCGGGCCGGGCGGTTTCGGCGGCGGTGGCGCCGGTGCCGGCGGATTTGCCGACATTTTCGAAGAGATGTTCGGCGACTTCATGGGCGGGCGTGGCGGTGGCCAGCGCGCCAGCGCCGGACGCGGGTCCGATCTCCGCTACAATATGGAAATCACCCTTGAGGACGCCTTCAACGGCCTCAAGACCGATATCCGCGTGCCGACGTCCGTGGTCTGTTCAGACTGCAAGGGCAGCGGCGGCAAGGACGGTGCACAACCGGTCGCCTGTGACAGCTGCGGCGGTGCCGGACGTGTGCGGTCGCAATCGGGTTTCTTTACGGTCGAGCGGACATGCCCGACCTGCCAGGGCACGGGCCACACCATCAAGGATCCGTGCCGGGGCTGCTCGGGCACCGGACGCCAGCAGAAAGAAAAAACCCTCGCCGTCAACATTCCGGCCGGTGTTGAGGACGGCACACGCATCCGCCTTGCCGGCGAAGGCGAAGCGGGGCTGCGCGGCGCACCGGCAGGTGATCTGTATATCTTCCTGGGTATCAGACCGCACCGCTTCTTCCGCAGGGACGGCGCCGACGTTCATGTCCGTGTACCGGTGCCGATGGCGACGGCGACACTGGGCGGGCAGATCGAGGTGCCGACCGTCGAAGGCAAGCTGCTCCGCGTCTCGATCCCCGAAGGCACACCGACCGGTCACCAGCTCCGGCTGCGCGGCAAAGGCATGAAGGTACTGCGCTCGGAAAGCCGCGGCGACATGTTCGTGCAGATCTTCGTGGAAACCCCGGTCAACCTGACGAAGAAGCAAAAAGACCTGCTGAAGGAATTCTCCGGCGACGAAAAGACGTCGAAAAAACACAGCCCGGAAAGCACCGGCTTCCTCGACAAGGTCAAGGAACTCTGGGAAGACCTCAGGGACTGAGCGCAGCTTAAAGCTGGCCGCCAAACCCTTCACTCCTGCGATCGCGGGGGACAGACCTCAAATTCCGCGAACTGCCATTGCCGGGGACGGGACTCCTGCGTTCACGGCAGTGACACTATGGCGTTAGGCGTGACACGCGTTACGAAAAACGTAATATGCGTTTCAACAGATTGCTGAGGAGGCGTGCCATGAAAATCGGAATTGTCGGATGTGCCGGACGCATGGGCCGCATGCTGATCAAGGCCGTCGCTGAAACGCCGGGGGCCGAACTGGCCGGCGGCTCGGAAGCGCCGCACTCGGATGCTGTCGGCGAAGACCCGGCCGTGTTGGCGGGTCTGCCGGCGTCGGGCCTGAAGATCACCGGCGACGCGCGCGAACTGTTCGAAGCCTCGGATGCGGTCGTCGATTTTACCGCACCGGCGGCGACCGTCGCGCACGCGGCGCTGGCCGCCGAGACGGGCACGGCGCTGGTGCCCGGCACCACCGGGCTTTCCGCCGACGATCAGGCGAAGATCGAAGCGGCCGCGCAGGCCGTGGCGATCGTGCAGGCGGCGAACTATTCCGTCGGCGTCAATGTCCTGTTGGGCCTGGCCGAACAGGCCGCAACCATGCTCGGCCCGGAATTCGATATCGAAATTCTCGAAATGCATCACCGCCACAAGGTCGATGCCCCGTCCGGCACCGCGCTGGCGTTGGGCCAGGCTGCGGCCAAGGGACGCGGCGTCGATCTGGACAAGGTTTCGGACCGGGTCCGCGATGGTCACACCGGCGAGCGCACCGTCGGCAATATCGGCTTCGCGACGCTCCGTGGCGGCATGGTCGTCGGCGATCATTCGGTGATTTTCGCGTCCGACGATGAGCGCATCGAAATCACACACCGCGCCGCCGATCGCGGCCTGTTTGCCAAGGGGGCGATCCGTGCCGCGTTGTGGGCGGCAGACAAGGCGCCGGGGCTTTATTCCATGCGCGACGTGCTGGGTCTTAACAAATAGCGCCCGTATCGACGTGGCGGATGTCGGCCAACCTGCGGATTTCGTGGGCCAGGACCTCGCACAGCATCTCGCGCTCGTCCTGATTGAGAAACTTGCCGATGACGATGCGCTTGCCGTGCGTGCCGGCGATCAATTGTTTAGAGGGGCCGTCGAGGCGCACCTGAAGCCATTGCGGCTGAAACGACCAGTGCTTGCGCTTGCCCCAGTGATCGACCTTGGAAAACCGGAACTCGCGCTCGCTGATGGTGATCGCTTCGAACGCCGAGCCAACCCTGTGGTTGTAGCGTAGCGCGAAGATCAGGGCGAGTACTTCAAGCCCCATGAAGCCGAAGACCGGCCAGGCGCCTGCAATCAGAAATGCGGTGCCGGTCGGGATGAACAGGAACAGCACGAACAGAGAGACAATTTTGACCGCGCGTTCGCTGGAACTGCGATGTGGACGCAGGACCTTTGAAAAGCGGATCGTCGTCGCGTCTGCATCGTGATCGTCTGTAAGCGGTTGTGTTACCATTTCCGTCATTTTAGGCGATCTTGTCAAAAAGCAACAACCGGGTTTTCTCGGCGCAGCATATGCGGGATAACAGAGCCATGAAAAAAGCCGATGTCATCACGTTTTACAGTCGCCTCCGCGATGCCGACCCGGAACCCGTCGGTGAGTTGCATTACGTAAACCCCTATACCCTGCTGGTCGCCGTCGCGCTGTCGGCGCAAGCCACCGATGTCGGCGTCAACAAGGCGACCCGGCCGCTGTTCAAAAAGGTCAAGACGCCCGAGGCGATGGTCAAGCTGGGCCTTGCCGGGCTCAAGGATTACATCAAGACCATCGGTCTCTACAATACCAAGGCAAAGAACGTGATCGCGCTCAGCCAGTTGCTGATCGAGCGGCACGGCAGTGTCGTGCCCAACGATCAGGCGGCGCTGGAAGCGTTGCCCGGGGTCGGCCGAAAGACCGCCAATGTGGTCCGCAATATCGCGTTCGGCGAGCCGACGATTGCCGTCGATACGCATATTTTCAGGGTCTCGAACCGGACAGGTCTGGCGCCAGGGAAGACGCCGTTGGCGGTCGAAAAGAAGCTTCTGAAAGCAACGCCTGCGGAATTTGCCCTGCATGCGCATCACTGGCTGATTCTGCTGGGCCGTTATGTCTGCAAGGCCAGAAAGCCGGACTGCCCGAACTGCAAGGTCATTGACGTCTGTGCCTTCAAGGGCAAAACGTCGCTCTCCTGAACGCCCTTGTCTGTAACTCTAGCCGGTGCCGAGCCGCAGGTGGCTTCGGACCACGGACCTGACGCAGGACGGCGCATCTTTGCTGCCGCTGATGTCAAGGTGACGGACCGTCAGCGGGCCGGTGCTTTGTCCTGATTGCGGGTACAAAAACAACAACAGAACGCACTGTTCGGTGCGGTATTGCCAGATTTCAGCGCCGAGGTCGTGACGCACCAGACTGGCTGCGCCGAAAGCGTCGTTCAATGCATCCGTAGACCAGCCGATCACCGCGGCCGGTGCCGGTGCATCGATTTCCGGCTCCGGCTTGGGCGCCGGTGCAGGGCGCGGCGCAGGCAGGGCCGCCGTTTGCGGGGCTGCGGGCGTTGTCGTCTGTGCCGGCGCCGTGTTGGGCGCGGGCGCGTTGCCGGCACATCCGGCAAGCACGCCAAGGACGGCGATCAGGGCAGAAAGTGGCGTGAAAAAGCGCCTGCCGGCCGCTTTATTCATCGCTGTCCGATGATGTCAGGGTCTGCATGTCACCGGCGATTTCGCCGCCGGATTCGATCACGATCCGGCCATAGCGGACCTTGCCGTGAATGCGCCCGCCGGAGCGTACGATCAGCCGCTCGCGGGCGACCAGATCGCCCTCATAGCGGCCGCTTATGTCCGCTTCGTCGACTTCCGCGGCACCCTTGAAATAGCCGCTCGGTGAAATTTCTAGAACCCTGGCGCCCGGCAGGGTCACTTCGACATGGCCTTCGACGATCAGTTTGTCGCAGGACGTGATTTCCCCGTTGAGCTGGATATCCCGGCCGACGATCAGGCGGCGGCCTTCGACCTCGTTGGCGCGCGGACGGTCGATGCGGCGCGCCGGCGCACTGGGCAGGTCCGGGCTGCGGCGCTGCAGGTCGGGCATGTGCGAACTCGATGACGGCGGCTTGGCGGGCGCATGCGAGCCCTTTTTCGAAAACGGCTTCAAAGGCGGCGCATCGCCAGCATCTTCGTCGCCGGATTCCATCCGGGAATGCAGCGCATCCGGCTTGCCTGGTGCTTTTGCCGGATCTTCATCGTCTTTTTTCTTGCCGAACATGAATGTCTATCCCCAACCGGTGCAGATTACTTTGAGCGCAATGCCTTTCGGGCCGGTACTCAGGCTTTCGCCGGTGCGCCCCCGGTCCCGCTCGGGCGCCATTTTTCAAAAAGATGAACCATCGCCGATGTCGCGACCACGGGCATCAACAGATTGACCAGCGGGATCGTCAGTGAAAATGCAATCAAGATCCCCACCATCAGCACGCTGCCCTGGCGGGCTTTGCGCAATTTGGTCACATCTGCCTGCGCCAGCCGCCTGGACGCCACCAGTTCAAAATATTCCCGGCCCAAAAGATAGCCGTTCACAAGATAGAAAACAAAAGGGAAAAGCGGCCCCAGAAACAGGAACGGCAACATCAGGATATTGAGAACGATCAGGATGGCGAGAAATTTTGCCGACATCACGACAGCCTCGCCGACCGACTGCCCGCTTGCCGGCGGCAGTGCCGGATAGTGGCGCTTTTCGACGCAGTCCGCGACCTGGTCGAGGAACAGGCCAATGACGCCGCTGACCGTGGCCGGAAAAAGAAACCACGTCAGCACCAGTGTCGCCGCCGCGCCGAGAAAATCGATCATGCCTTCGAGCCAGCCGATTTCGGAGATTGCGGTTTCGCGCAGCACCCAGCCGATGACGGTCCAAAGCGCCGCAAATGTGATTAGGGCCGAGAGAATAGAAAACCACAAATATTTTCTGGTCGCTTTATCCCCTAGCTGATCTATTCCTTTAACAAAAGCACCTATCATATTGATATTACCAGATTCTATATTAATGTACGGCTCTCCCGCCGATTTAAGGACGCAGTCGGGCGCGGGTCAAGGCCGGATTCTCAACCAGAATCTTAAAAAATCGTTAATTTGATTATTTATCAATATATTATTAACCATATTAAAGCTGAAACTTTAATATCTGATCAAGCTGTTTGGCGGGTGCGCCCGCGCTGTTCCCGATCCCGCTTGCTCCGACCCTGCCTTTGACTATACTCCGCGCCAATTATCGGGCACCCCCTTTGCCCGCGACAAATACTCAGCGAGTGCGCAATGGCTAAAGCAGATTTTGACGTTCTTGGTATCGGCAATGCAATTGTCGATATCCTGGTGCAAACGGGTGATGACTTTCTCGACGCGAACGGATTGACCAAGGGCGCCATGGGCCTTGTCAGCGCCGAGGCGCAGCGCGCGCTTTACGACAAGACGGGCCAGGCGATCGAAAGCTCCGGCGGTTCCGCCGCCAATACGCTGGCCGGGATTGCCGCGCTCGGCGGCCGTGCCGCTTTTGCCGGCAAGGTCAGGGATGACCAGCTCGGCACCGTTTTCACGCACGACATCCGTGCCGCCGGCGTGACGTTCGATACCGCCATGGCCACGGATGGCGTGCCGACGGCAACATGCCTGGTGCTGATTTCGCCGGACGGTCAACGCACCATGCAGACCTACCTCGGGGCCTGTGTCGAGTTCTCGGCGGCGGATCTCGATCATGCGCAGGTTGAAGCGGCCGAAGTCATTTATCTCGAAGGCTATCTGTGGGATCCGGATCCGGCCCGCGAAGCATTCCTGCAAGCCGCCCGCGTGGCGCACGATGCCGGACGCAAGGTCGCCTTGTCTTTATCCGATCCGTTTTGCGTCGACCGGCATCGCGACGGCTTTTTGAATTTCATCAGCGAACATGTCGATATCCTGTTTGCCAACGAGGACGAAATTTTGTCGCTGTTTCAGGTCGATGATTTTGATGCCGCCGCCGAGCGTGTCCGGGGCATGACCGATATCGCCGCACTGACGCGATCCGAAAAGGGCTCGGTTGTCGTTACGGCCGAGGACGTCATCACGGTCCCCGCATCGAGGGTCGATAAGGTTATTGATACAACGGGAGCCGGAGACGCCTATGCGGCCGGTTTCCTTGCTGCCTATACCCGGGGCCAAAGCCTCAGGCAGGCTGCCGAATTGGGCGGTCTTCTGGCGGCGGTGATTATACAACAAATCGGCGCCCGGCCTTCCGCCGACGTGCAGCACCTGCTGCAGGGTCTGGATGGTTGAACACGGCTAACGCCTTTACAGGATAAATTTAATGGAACTCAGAAATATCGCGATCATCGCGCACGTCGACCATGGGAAAACCACATTGGTCGATACCATGATGCGCCAGAGCGGCGCTTTCCGCGACAATCAGAAAGTTGCGGAACGGGCCATGGACTCGGGCGAACTGGAACGCGAGCGTGGCATTACCATTCTCGCCAAATGCACATCGGTGGAATGGAACAATGTTCGCATCAACATCGTCGATACCCCTGGCCATGCCGATTTCGGCGGTGAGGTCGAACGTATTCTGTCGATGGTCGACGGGGTCGTCTTGTTGGTCGATGCCGCCGAAGGTCCTATGCCGCAGACCAAATTCGTCACCGCCAAGGCGCTGAAACTGGGCCTCAAGCCGATCGTCGTCGTCAACAAGGTCGACAAGCCCGATGCCCGTTCGTTTGAAGTACAGGACGAGGTCTTCGATCTGTTTTCGGCGCTGGACGCGAATGACGAGCAGCTTGATTTTCCGACTCTGTTCGCGTCCGGCCGCAGCGGCTGGGCGGCCCTGGAACCGGACCAGCACGGCGATACCCTGGAGCCGCTGTTCGAAAGCATCGTCACGCACGTGTCGCCGCCGCAGGCGGATGAAAAAGGCCCGTTTTCGATGCTCGTCACGACCATCGAAGCGGACCCGTATCTGGGCCGGATTCTTACCGGGCGGGTGTTCTCCGGATCGGTTAAACCGAACCAGACCATCAAGGCGCTGGGCCGCAAGGGCAATGTGATCGAACAGGGCCGCGTGCAGAAAATTCTCGCCTTCCGCGATGTTAAGCGCGAAGCCATCGATCAGGGTGTCGCCGGCGATATCGTCGCCATTGCCGGTATGACCAAGGCAACGGTGGCAGATACCCTGTGCGCCACCGAAGTCGAGGAACCGATCCAGTCGCAACCGGTCGATCCGCCGACCCTTGCGATGACATTCTCCGTCAATACCTCGCCTTTCGTCGGCCAGGATGGCGATAAGGTCACGTCGCGGATGATTCGCGAACGACTGATGCGCGAAGCCGAGGGCAATGTCGCGATCCGCATTACGGAAGCCGGCAACAAGGACGCTTTCGAGGTCGCCGGGCGGGGTGAACTGCAGCTCGGCGTGTTGATCGAGCAGATGCGCCGCGAAGGTTATGAGCTTTCGATTTCCAGGCCGCGCGTGCTGTACCGTGAAGATCCGGACAGCGGCGAAAGAATGGAACCGCTGGAAGAAGTGGTCGTCGACGTCGATGAGGAATTTTCCGGGATCGTCGTCGAGGCACTGAGTGTCCGCAAGGGCCGCATGACGGAAATGCGCCAGGCCGGTGGCGGCAAAGTGCGCCTGACCTTTATTGTGCCGTCGCGGGGCTTGATCGGCTACCACGGCGAGTTCATGACGGAAACCCGCGGCACCGGCGTACTCAACCGCGTGTTCAACGGTTATGCGCCGTATCAGGGCGAAGTGCCGGGACGGCGCAACGGCGTGCTGATTTCAAACGCGACGGGCAAGTCCAATGCCTACGGTTTGTCCGGGCTGGAAGGCCGGGGCGTTTTGCTGATCGGCGCTGGTGTGCCGGTTTATGAAGGTATGATCATCGGCGAGCACAGCCGCGGCAACGATCTTGAGGTCAATCCGCTGAAAGCCAAGCAGTTGACCAATGTCCGTGCTTCCGGCACCGACGAGGCGATCCGCCTGACGCCGCCGCGCCGGATGAGCCTTGAAGACGCCATTGCTTATGTAAATGACGATGAACTTCTTGAGGTCACGCCGTTGAATCTGCGGCTGCGCAAGCGCCTCCTTGATCCGCATGAGCGTAAGAAAGCGGACAGACAGAAGGACGCCGGTTGAGCCGGGCATGGAGTGGGGATAGCCTACACCTATGCAGAGTTCTGAAGCACCAGCGTTATACGCCGAGAGACCCCGGGTAAAAGTTTCCGCTTTCTGGCGCATGTTCCCTGCGGGCATGCGCCGTCGCTGGTGGATGTTCAGGTCGTTCGACCTGATCGCACGTCATTTCCCGATATTCCGTCAGTCCCGCGGATTATTGGTGGTTCGTATGGATGGCATTGGCGACATGATGCTGTTCCGCCAGAGCCTGGAACATTATGCCGAAGCCTTCGGTATCGATAAGGCCGACATTACCGTGCTCGGCTGCGATAGCTGGAAAGCGATCGCCGACGAGGTGTTCAAAGGTTACCGGGTTATCACAATCGATGAGCACGCTTATGCGCGCAAGCTCATGTACCGCTTTCGTGTCAATCTGGTGGTGCGCCGGCTGGCGCCGAAAATTGCAGTGTGCGATTCCTATCTGCGCCGGGCAATGATGGCGGACAGTCTTGTTTGGGCATCGGCGGCGCCCAGAACCGTGGTGTCCATGCCGTATGTGAACGAGCCGACCCGCTCGGAGTTTACGTACTATCTCAGCCAGGTCGATGAAATCATCGACACAGGCACTTATCCTACACACGAAATTGTACGGCACTTTCGTTTTGTGTCAGCGGTTGCAGGGAAAGCGATTGCAGCGGAACCACCAAAGATCGATTGGCCCGAGCGGGTACCGGATCTCGCCGCCGAAGGCCCGTATGCAGTGATCAATCCCGGCAGCAACGAGCCTGGGCGCCGTTGGCCATTCGAATCCTATGTTGCCATCGCAGAGAAACTTTTGGATATGGGATGGCGCGTGGCCTTTGTCGGTACCCGCGGCGAGCGCTGGGACGCAGCCTTGCTGGACGAGATCGCAACGCGGCCGGGCATTCTCGATCTGACCGGAAAGACGACGCTCAACGAGCTGATGGACCTGATGAAATATGCCGGTCTGGTGATCAGTAATGATACGGGACCGGCGCACTTGTCGATTGCGATTGGTGCGCCGACCCTAGTGGTTGTCGGCGGCGGGCATTTCACGAGCTTTGTGCCGTACCCGGACAATGTCTGCCCGCCAAATGCGCGTTTCATTTACGAAGTGATGGATTGCTATCACTGCTTCTGGCGCTGCCATAAACGCAAAACCAAATACGAGGTCTTTCCATGTGTCGCCGCCGTCCCCATCGACGGCGTGTGGTCGGTCTGCGAAGAGCTGATCGAAGCAGCTGAGACAAAGGGCACGCGCCCAATGGCAGCGGGATAGAACACATATGGCGACGCGCCTGCAGGACTGGTTTGCCGCCGCCGCCGTGTATTTCGAATTTCGCGTGTTTCTGATCCTGCTGCTCGGCTTCTCTTGCGGCCTGCCGTTGTTGCTGGTGTACGGAACGCTCTCCGCATGGTTGCATGACGAGGGCGTATCGCTGACGGTGATCGGCTGGTTTTCCGTGGCCAGCAGTGCGTATGCGTTGAAATTCCTGTGGGCGCCGATGGTCGACCGCTGCCCGCTGCCCGGGCTTACCCGCCTGCTGGGCCAGCGCCGCAGCTGGCTTCTGGTTTCGCAGTTATGCGTCATGGCGGCAATCGTGATGCTGGGCAGCACCGACCCTCACGACGACCTGGCATGGACGGCGCTTTGGGCCGTGGCCCTGGCATTTTCATCGGCGACCCAGGACATCGTTGTCGATGCCTACAGGATCGAGATTCTCGACGAGGCTCGTATGGGCGCGGGCGCCGCCAACTATGTGGTCGGTTACAGGATTGCGACTTTTGCATCCGGCGCGGGCGCGCTGATCATCGCCGATCAGGCGGGCTGGTTTTCCGCTTATGCGGTGATGGCGGTGCTGGTGTCGGCGGGCATCGTGGCGACGTTGCTTGGGCCGGAACCGGTG
This sequence comes from Thalassospiraceae bacterium LMO-JJ14, assembly GCA_021555105.2. Classification (NCBI taxonomy): domain Bacteria; kingdom Pseudomonadati; phylum Pseudomonadota; class Alphaproteobacteria; order Rhodospirillales; family Thalassospiraceae; species Thalassospiraceae bacterium LMO-JJ14. Next base: position 384,467 of record CP134604.1, on the reverse strand, counting down.
CGCCGGGACGATCAACCGGCAGACGGTATTGCACGTGGCCTCCCGACCGTCATCGACACGCTGCGCCGGGCCGTGCTGATGCCTTTCGTCGATTTCATGAAGCGGCAGAACTGGCCGGCGGTGCTTCTGTTCATTGCGCTCTACAAATACGGCGATGCGCTTTTGGGGGTGATGGCCAACCCGTTCTATCTGGATCTCGGCTTCAGCAAGACCGAAGTCGGGCTGGTGACCAAGGGTTTCGGGCTGGCGGCGACGCTGCTGGGCGGCATCATCGGCGGCGTTGTCGTCGCGCGATACGGAACGCTCAAGGCGCTGCTGTTCGGTGGCATCCTGCAAGCGGCGTCCAACGGGGTGTTCGCCCTGCAGGCCTGGATCGGGCCCGAGCTCCCGATGCTGTTTGTCACCATCGGGGTCGAGAATCTGACCGGCGGCATCGGCACCATAGCCTTTGTCGCATACTTGTCCGGGCTTTGTAATATCGCTTATACGGCGACGCAGTTCGCCCTGCTGTCTTCGCTGATGGCGTTCACGCGGACCGTACTGGCGTCCGGGGGCGGCTGGCTCGCCGACCAGATCGACTGGGTATCGTATTTTCTGCTGACCGGTTTAGCCGCGATCCCCGGACTGATGATGTTGCTCTGGCTTATGAAGCAGGTACCGCTGCCAGCCGCCCCCGAAGCGCGTCGGTAACGGCATCCACGGGGATTGCGCTCATTTCCCGCGACCCGAATGCCTCGGCGCGAATGACGGCAATGTCATCGGTCATCGGGGGAAATTTCTCATATACCGTAGGCCCGTAAAGCGCAATCAGCGGCGCCCCGGCGACGGCAAGCATGTGTGCGATCCCGGAATCGTTGGAAACGGCGGCCGTCATGCGCGTCCCCAGGGCGATTGTCAAAAGCGGGTCGTAATTGTGATCCGCCGCCCCCTGCCCTTCTTGCAGCGGCAGGATCGCTTCCGGCACGTCACGGCGGATGTCTTCCGCCCATTCTTCTTCCTGCGGCCCGATCAGGAACACCGGCGTATAGCCGGCATCGCGGACATCGCAGGCAGCGGCGATGAACCTGTCCAGCGGCCAGCATTTCGGCCGGCCGCCGGAACCGGGGGCGAAGCCGATGTAGCGCTTGCCGTCCGGCAACAAGCTTGCGGCATCGGACGTGTATTGCACGGGGATGTTCAGGTCCAGTTTGGCCGGTGTCGCAAAGGATTGCCCCGACGCGATCTCCAATAGATCGAGCATCTGGCGCTGCATCGCCTTGGGGAATTTGTAATCCTTCCTGGGTTTGATCGACGACAGCAGGAACTTCGCCGCCGGGGAAATAAAATGCGTGTGGCGGATGCGCCTGACGGCAAGGGCGGTCGAAAAATTACGTTGCGTGTCGATCACCAGATCGAAGCGCCGTTCCGCCAGAGGCCGGGGCTGCAGCAGTTCCTTCGGGCTGAACCCGATGCCGCCGTATTCGATGATCTCGTCGAGATGGTTGGTTGCCAACGGCGCAAGCATGCTGCCATAGACGCTGGTTTCCTTGCCGGCGAACCAGGTCAGATTGGCGCTTGGAAAAGCCGTCCTCAACCCGCGCACGAACGGCAGCTTCAACAGGCCGTCCCCCAACCGGTCGAGACCGACATGGATAAGAACGCTTTCCGGATTGTGAACGGGTTTACGCATGCGTTGCTCCAGACATGTCGCTAGCACGTTCCGGCATGTTTGTAGAGAAAAAGGGCACGGGTCATGGCACCGGGGGCTTGGGCGGCCGCGCCAGCATGGCAACGCAGGCGCCGGTGAAACCGAATACCGCAAAGGTTAAAAGCGGCGCATCATAGGTGCCGGTACTGTCGCGGAGTGCGCCGGCGATCAGCGGGCCGGCGGCCTGGCTTGCAACCTGTACCGTCAAAGCTGCGCCGCGTATCGCGCCATAACTCCGGCGGCCGAAAAAATCCGCCCAGGCAATCGGTAAGATGGTCAGCAGACCGCCGATACCACAGCCGAAAAGCGCCGCTGCGGCGTATGCCATGGGGGCGCTGTGAACTTCATGCATGGCCAGTGCGGCCGAGCCCAGCAACAGCCCGACCAGCACCAGCGCGAACCTGAGCGGCACGCGCCGGGGCCAAAAGCCGTAGGCAAAACCGGTGATTGCCGAGACCAGCGAAAACGTACTGACCGCCGTTGCCGCCACCGTCGCATCAAGGCCGCGTTCGATCAAAAGCGGCGCTTGATGGAGGCTGACCCCGGCCTGGATCGGCCAGACCAGCAGCGTGAAAAGGCTCAGGAACCAGAATGCCGGCGTTCGCATGGCCTTGGCGCGGGTGAAAGCCGGCTCCTGCGGTGCGGGCGTGTAATCATCCGACACGGCCGCCTCGCCCGAGGAGTTGCGATTCTTTGACCTTGCTACACCATCGATGGCGAGCCCGAGGTCTTCCGGACGGTGTAGCAGAAACACCCACACCGGCAGGAAGCCGACGATCAGCACGGTCGTGCCGACCGCCAACCACGCATAGCGCCAGCCACCGGCCTGCATGGCGAAGTGTGCGATCAGGGGCATCGCGACCAGTCCGGACATCAGCGCCATGGTCGTGATCGATGTCGCAAACGAGCGCTTCTTGTAGAACCAGTTCACGATCGATCCGTAGATGCCGATATCGTAGGGACCGGTAAAGTTCATCCGCGCGATGCAGTAACACAGATAAAACAGCGGCAAGGCGTTGACGGTGGACAGGAATAACAGAGGAACGCCGGTGAAAAGCACTGCAAAGCAGAGGATTGTTCTGGCCCCGTTGCGGTCCAGAAACGGACCGATCAGCGGCGCGGCGACGGCGCCGAGAATCCCGCCCAGCGAGACCGCGCCGGATATTTCCGTCCTCGACCAGCCGAATTCCGACGTCATCGGCTCGATGAAGATCGACAGTGTGGCGACAGCCGGCCCCTGGCGGGAAAACGACGCGGCGCAGACGGCGAACAGGATCACCCAGCCATAGTAAAACGGCAGGCGCCCGGCCAGCGCATTGATGAAACGAAGTCGCAAGGTGATGTAACTCCCGTCAGATCGCGCTACGCTATCAGCTCGGCGAAAATATGTGGAGCCGAAGCGGCTAAAAGTTTATGGTGCGCCCGCTTGGGAGGGCTCGTTGACGGATTTTTTATTGAGGAAACTGCAATGAACATGGATCTGGTGCCTGTTGGCGATAACCCGCCCTATGACGTGAATGTGCTGATCGAGATTCCGCTGGGCGGCAATCCGGTCAAATACGAGGTCGACAAGAAATCCGGCGCTATTTTCGTCGACCGCTTTCTGCACACGGCGATGTATTACCCGATCAACTACGGTTTTGTGCCGCACACATTGTCGGATGATGGCGACCCTATCGATGCCGCCGTTCTGGGCCAGATGCCGGTGATCCCCGGCTGTATCATCAAGTGTCGGCCGATCGGCGCGCTGATTATGGAGGACGAAAGCGGCATCGACGAAAAGCTTTTGTGCGTGCCGGTTGACGAGCTGCATCCGTTTTATGGCGATGTCAGCTCGTACCGGGACATCCGTCCGGTGCAGATTCAACAGATCCAGCACTTCTTCGAGCACTACAAAGACCTGGAACCCAACAAGTGGGTCAAGGTGCAGCGCTGGGGCGAGGCCGAGGAAGCGATGTCACTGATCCGTGAAGCGATGGAACGCGCCAAAACGGCGGATTAATCCGCCGCTTCGTGCGCCGTCAGGGCCGCCAGCGTCACCATATCCGCCACCGTTGATCCCATCGGGACAACCTGGATCGGTTTGCTCAACCCCTTGATCAGGGGCCCGAGTACCGTTGCGCCGCTGACCGATGCCAGCAGTTTCATGCTGATCTGCGCGCTGTGCAGGCCCGGCATCACCAGAACATTGGCGGTGTCGGACAGGCGGCAGAACGGGTAGTTCGCCAGCAAATCCTTGTTAAGCGCGACGTCGACGGCCATTTCCCCGTCGTATTCGAAGTCGACGCCCTCCTTGTCGAGAATTTGCACGGCCTCGCGGACCAGTTCGGCACGCGGCAGCGCCGGGTGGCCGAAGTTGGCGAACGAGATCAGCGCCACGCGCGGCTCGTGACCGAAGCGGCGGGCCTCGGCGGCGGACTGGCGGGCGATATCGGCCAGGGCCCGCGGGCTCGGCGATTCGGCGACGACGGTATCGGCGACAAACAGTGTCCGGCCGCGATCAATGATCATCGACAGGCCCATGACACGTGCGCCCGGTGCCGGCTCGATGACCTGGGCGATATTGTTCATCGCCGCATGGAAGTTCCGGGTCAAGCCCGTCACCATGGCGTCGGCATCGCCCGTCGCGACCATGCAGGCGGCGAAGATATTGCGGTCCTGATTGACGAGTCGCTGGCAGTCGCGCTTCAGGCTGCCTTTGCGCTGCAGGCGCGCATACAGATACTCCGCATAGTCTGCATTGCGGTCGGACAGCCGGGCGTTATGAATTTCCAGCCCGTCGATCTTGCCGAGCCCCAGGGATTTCATTGTTTCAACCACGCGTTCTTCGCGGCCGACCAGGACCGGTGTGCCGTAACCGGCGTTCAAGAAGGCATGTGCGGCGCGGATGGATTTCTCTTCCTCGCCTTCAGCAAAGACGACGCGCCGGGGCTTGGCGCGCACCTGATCAAGCGTTGCCTGCAGATTACCGATGATCGGATTGAGGCGCGCCGAAAGCTCGCTCTCATAGACGGCCATATCCTCGATCGGTTTCTGCGCGACACCGGAATCCATCGCCGCCTGGGCAACTGCTTTCGGAACGGCAACGATCAGACGCGGATCGAAGGGGGTCGGAATCAGGTACTCCGGCCCGTACTGCAGATGGATTCCGGCATAGGCGGCATCGACCTCGTCGGGCACATCTTCGCGGGCCAACTCGGCGAGTGCGTTGGCGGCGGCGATCTTCATTTCCTCGTTGATGCGCCGCGCCCGGACATCGAGCGCGCCCCTGAAAATGTAGGGGAAGCCGAGGACATTGTTGATCTGGTTCGGATAATCGGAACGCCCGGTCGCGATGATGGCGTCACTGCGCACGTCCTTGACGTCTTCGGGGGTGATTTCCGGATCCGGGTTGGCCATGGCGAAGATGATCGGTCGCTCGGCCATGGATTTCACCATGTCCTTGCTGACGGCATCTTTCACCGATAGGCCGATGAACACGTCGGCGCCCTTCATGGCGTCGGCCAGGGTACGGGCGTCGGTGTTGACGGCCTGCGCCGATTTCCATTGGTTCATACCCTCGGTGCGGCCGCGATAAATAACGCCCTTGGAATCGCACATGGTGATGTTTTCGGTGTTCACACCCATCGCTGTCATCAGATCGGCGCAGGCAATCGATGCCGCGCCGGCGCCGTTGATGACGATTTTGGAATCCGCCAGGGTGCGGCCGGTCAACGCCACGGCATTGATCAGGCCGGCGGCGGTGATGATCGCGGTGCCGTGCTGGTCATCGTGAAAAACCGGAATGTCGAGCAGCTCGCGCAGGCGCTCCTCGATCATGAAACATTCCGGCGCCTTGATGTCTTCAAGATTGATGCCGCCGAAGGCATTGCCGAACAGGCGCACGCTTTCGACGATTTCGTCGACGTCTTCCGAGAACACCTCGACATTGAAGGCATCGACATCGGCAAAGCGCTTGAACAGCACGCACTTGCCTTCCATGACCGGCTTTGCCGCCAGCGGGCCGATGTTGCCGAGACCGAGCACGGCGGTGCCGTTTGAAACAACACCCACCATGTTGCCACGCGCCGTTAGTTCCCAGACGCGGCTTGGATCATCGTGGATGGCCAGGCACGGACCGGCAACGCCCGGCGAGTATGCCAGCGTCAGGTCCCGCTGTGTGGTCAGCGGCTTGGTCGGGTGGATTTCGATTTTACCGGGTTTGCCCGAAGCGTGCATGCGCATGGCTTCGTTGTACAGCAGTTCGGTGGCGCGCTCGTCCATAGTGACGTTTCTCCCAGGAAATTTGTATCGTTCATTGTTCGTTGCCGGGCACGCCATAGGGGCTAGCCTGCGTCTGAACCACAATATTGCCAGTAGAAACAAAAAGTGCAACGGCGCGTGTGCCTACGCCTTCACGTGTGATATGGTCCAGACGATTTTGTTATTGCCGCCAGGTGTTGCCGGAAAGCCCCGGAAAACGGATGAACCAACAAACCCCGCTTGCGAACGAAACCCCGGAATATGAAGCTGCGCCGGAAAACGGGGGCGCGGAATCTGCCTTGATGCGCGCCGGGGGCGGGGATAAATCCGTGACGCCGATGATGGCGCAGTATCTCGGCATCAAGCGTGCGCATCCGGACGATCTGCTGTTTTACCGGATGGGCGATTTTTACGAGCTGTTCTTCGATGATGCGGTTGCCGCCGCCGCGGCCCTCGATATCGCGCTGACCAAACGCGGCAAGCATCTGGGCGAAGATATCCCCATGTGCGGGGTCCCGGTGCACAGTCATGAATCGTATCTCAACCGCCTGATCCGCAAAGGCTTCCGCGTCGCCATCTGCGAGCAGACGGAAGACCCCGCCGAAGCCAAGAAGCGCGGCTCGAAATCCGTCGTTAAGCGCGATGTGGCGCGGGTCGTGACGCCGGGGACAATCACCGAGGATCATCTGCTCGAAGCGCGGCGGGCCAACTATCTTGCCTGTGTTGCCCGTGCGCAGTCGGATTGCGCCGTTGCCTGGCTGGATGTTTCGACCGGCAACTTTCGCGCGCAGTCTGCGGCGCCCGGGGATATCGCGGCGATTCTGGCACGCCTCGACCCCGGCGAAGTCATTGTCGCCGATAGCCTGCTGGGCGATGCGTTGCCGGAACAGACATGGTTCGATGTCGCCGACAAGCTGACACCATTGCCGGCGGCGCGATTCGACAGCGAAAACGGCCGCCGCCGCTTGCTGGCGCTTTACGGTGTCAAGACGCTGGACGCATTCGGCGCCTTTGGCCGCGCCGAAATCGCCGCCGCCGGCGCGCTCGTCGATTACGTCGAATTGACGCAGAAAGGCAAGCTGCCGCGTCTGCATCCGCTGGCCCGCGTCGAACAGGGCGCGGTGATGGAGATCGATGCGGCGACACGGCGTAATCTGGAAATCACGCAGACCATGTCGGGCGGGCGCAAGGGCAGCCTGCTGGATGCGGTCGACAGAACCGTTACCGGCGGTGGTGCGCGTCTTTTGGCGGCGCGGATCGCGGCGCCCCTGACGTCGCCCGCGGAGATCAATGCGCGCTTTGACCTGGCGGCGGTTTTCCATGCCGACAGCCGTGCCCGCGACAGGCTGCGCGAGCGGCTGAAATCGGTGCCGGAAATTGCCCGTGCACTGAGCCGGATCAGCATCGGCCGCGGCGGCCCGCGCGATATCGGCGCGGTTAGGGCCGGTCTGAGCGCAGCGTTGGATATCAAGCGCAATCTGCGTGATCTGCCGTCTTTGCAAACGGCTGACGATTTGCCGGGACTGGTCGACGCGCTTGGCGGACACGACGACCTGATTGACGAACTGGCACGTGCCCTGATCGACGAACCGCCGATGAGCGGCGCCGATGGCGGGTTCGTGCGCAAGGGGTTTCATCCGCGCCTCGATGAACTGGTTGCGATGCGCGACGAAAGCCGCCGCCTGATCGCCGCGCTGCAAAAGCGCTACGCCGATGCGACCGGGATATCGGCCCTGAAAGTGCGCCATAACAATGTGCTGGGTTATTTCATCGAGGTCACGGCGAAACAGGCCGACCAGATACCGAGCGGCACGGACAGCCCGTTCATTCACCGCCAGACCATGGCCAACGCCGTGCGCTATACCACGGTTGAGCTGAACGATCTGGAAGCCGAAATCGCCCGCGCCGGCGAGCGTGCGCTGGCGCTGGAAATGGAAATTTTCGAAGCGCTTTGTTTAATGATCCGTGACGCCGCCGCGGCGATCGATGCCACGGCATCGGCTTTGGCGGTGCTGGATGTTGCGGCGGCAACGGCGGAACTGGCGCTCAGCGACGATTTTGTCCGCCCGCTTGTCGATGACAGCGAAGCCTTCGGCATCGAGGGCGGCCGCCATCCGGTGGTCGAGGCGGCGCTGGCGAAAAGCGGCGACGTGGCCTTTGTTGCCAACGACTGCCGGCTTGAGCCGGGCGACGATGACGCTGCAGGTGCAAAGCTGTGGCTGCTGACCGGGCCCAACATGGCCGGGAAGAGCACATTTCTGCGTCAAAACGCGTTGATTGCGGTGCTGGCACAGGCCGGCCTGTATGTTCCCGCCGCACACGCACACATCGGGATCGTCGACAGGCTGTTTTCCCGGGTCGGCGCCGCCGACGATCTGGCGCGCGGGCGCTCCACCTTCATGGTGGAAATGGTTGAAACGGCGGCGATCCTGCATCAGGCCGGGCCGCGCGCACTGGTGATCCTTGATGAAATCGGCCGGGGCACCTCGACCTTTGACGGGTTGTCCATTGCCTGGGCCGTCGTCGAGCACCTGCACGAGGTCAACCGCTGCCGGGGCCTGTTTGCCACCCATTACCACGAGCTGACAGCATTGGCCGAGCGCCTGTCCGCGCTCAAATGCTACACCATGCGGGTCAAGGAATGGAAAGGCGACGTTGTCTTCCTGCACGAGGTCGAGGCCGGTGTCGCCGATCGCTCATACGGCATTCATGTCGGCCAATTAGCGGGATTGCCGACTAGTCTTATTAGACGTGCCGAGATGATCTTAGAGAAGCTTGAAAGCAAGAAATCGAGTCAGTCCAGTACGTTGGGGGACGATTTACCCCTGTTTTCTGCAATTCAAGCGCAGCACCCTGAGCCTAAACAGGAAAGCAAGGCAGAGGCGGCACTCAATAAGATTAACCCAGACAGCCTAACGCCGCTTCAAGCCCTCGAAGAGCTATATAAGCTCAAATCATTGATGGCAATGAATCATGATTAATCGGCTGACATTAAGCTGTTTTCCTGTCGCTGCGGGTATTTCCGGCGCGGCGCCCCTTGTCCTTTCGTTCTGTTTTGCGCAAAGCGGTACGGGGTCTGTATAAATGCCGTCCATGATCAAAGTGACCAAGCCACGCGATATCATCGACCGTAAGGCGGTGCTGACCCGCCTGGACGAAATCCTCGGCTGGTCCGGCTACACGCCCGAAACGCAGCCTGAAATTTTCGAGATTTACCGCACGACGCTTGAAAAGGGCCGGAAGGAAATACAGCGGCGTTTCGAAAGTGGCGAGCAGAGCGGCAGCAACACGGTACGCGCCGGTGCCTATTTAATCGATCAGCTTGTGCGGATCATCTTCGAAGTAGCGACAGAGCACGTCTATCCGCTTGGTGCCGGGATATCCACGGACAAGCTGTCGGTCATTGCGACCGGCGGTTACGGGCGTGCCGAACTGGCGCCTCATTCGGACATCGATCTGATGTTCCTGCTGCCCTACAAGCTGACGCCGCAGACCGAGCAGGTCGTCGAATACATGCTCTACACCCTCTGGGATCTCGGGTTGAAGGTCGGGCATGCGACGCGCTCAGCGGAAGAAGCGGTGCGGCTTTCGAAGGACGACATCACGATTCGCACCAGTCTTTTGGAATCGCGGCTGATCACCGGCAACGAAGAGCAATTCGAGAAGTTCCGCAAACTGTTTCACGATGACGTCGTCAGCGATTCCGGCATGGCCTTCGTCGAGGCCAAACTGGCCGAGCGCGACGACCGCCACGCACGCATGGGCGACACGCGCTATGTGCTGGAGCCCAACATCAAGGACGGCAAGGGCGGTTTGCGTGACCTGCAGACGCTGATGTGGATCGCCAAGTATCTGTATGACATCGAATCTATCGTTGATTTGAAGCAGAAAGATGTGCTGACGGCGGACGATGCCCGGCGTTTTGAAAAGGCGCAGGAATTTCTGTGGACCGTGCGCTGCCACCTGCATTACCTCGCCGACCGGCCCGAGGAACGCCTGACGTTTAACGTGCAGACCGAAATCGGTGAGCGCATGGCGTACACCGACCACGCGGGATTAAGCGGCGTTGAGCGGTTCATGAAGCACTATTTCCTGATCGCCAAGGATGTCGGCGATCTGACGCGGATCATCTGTGCCGCGCTTGAAGAGCAGCATAAAAAGAAACGCCAGCGGTTCCGTCTGCCGCGATTCGGCAAGGGCGGCCCGAAAATCGACGGCTTCAGCGTCGACGGCGACCGCATCATGGTTGCCAGCGACGATATTTTCGAAAAAGACCCGAAGAAGCTTCTGGACCTTTTCTGGCAGGCGCAAAAGCATCACTTCGATGTGCACCCGAGTGCGCTCCGCCTGGTGACCAAGAACCTGAAACGGATCACGCGCAAGCTGCAGAACGATGCGCAAGCGAACGAAATCTTCATCAACATTCTGACCGGCCCGGATCCGGATAAAACCCTGTTGCGTATGAACGAAGCCGGGGTATTCGGTAAGTTCGTGCCGGACTTCGGCCGTGTCGTCGCGCAGATGCAGTACGATATGTATCACGTCTATACCGTTGACGAGCATACCATCCGTGCCATCGGCGTGTTGCACGGTATCGATACCGGCCGCCTGATCGATGATCACCCGGTTTCGTGCTCCGTGATCGGCGAGGTGCAGTCGAAACGCGCGTTGTATCTGGCCGTCTTGCTGCACGATATTGCCAAAGGACGGGGTGGCGATCATTCGGAACTGGGCGCCGAGATCGCGCTCAAGCTGGGCCCGCGCATGGGTCTCAGCGACTGGGAAACGGAGACCGTTGCGTGGCTGGTGCGCCATCATCTGCTGATGAGCCACACGGCTTTCAAGCGCGATATCGATGATCCGAAAACGGTGTCCGATTTCATCGAGATAGTACAGTCGCCGGAACGGCTGCGGCTTTTGTTGATTCTGACCACTGCCGATATCCGTGCCGTCGGCCCCAACGTCTGGAACGCCTGGAAGGCGGGGCTGCTGCGCGAATTATACTGGCAAGCACGCGAAGCGATGTCCGGCGAAAGCCCGCAGGAGCGGTTGTCGAAGCGGGCGAAAACAGCCAAGCAAAAGCTCGCTCAGGCGCTCAGTGAGAGTTCGAGCGAATGGACACCCGAAAGAATTGAAGCGCACCTGGATCTAGGCCGCGATACCTATTGGCTGACGTTCGACACCGACGCGTTGTTGCGTCATGCGGAACTGATCAAAACCGCCGCCATCAACAACCAGAATCTGGTGATCGACCTGACCGCCGACGAGGCCCATGACGCGACCGAAGTCGTCGTCTTCACCGTCGATCATCCGGGCCTGTTCGCCAAGGTTGCCGGCGCGCTGTCGCTGGGCAGCATCAACATCGTCGATGCCAAGATCGTCACACTGAATAATGGCATGGCGCTGGACACGTTCTGGGTACAGGACAAGCAGTCGGAAGCGATTTCCGGTGAAGCGCGGATGGCGCGTATCCGCACCCGGCTGGAACGTGCACTCTCCGGCCTCGCGTCGCCGGCGTACGAACTGAAGGAGGCACGCGCCAATGCGATGCCGTCCCGCACAAGCGTCTTCAAGGTGCCGCCGCGTGTTCTTATCGACAACAAGGCGAGCCGGACGCACACGGTGATCGAGGTGAACGGCCGTGACCGGCTGGGCTTCCTGCACGACACCACCAACGTACTGACAAGTGCGGGGTTGCAGATTTCATCGGCGCACATCACGACGTATGGTGAGCGGGTCGTCGACGTTTTTTACGTGAAGGACATCTTCGGGCTGAAAATGGAACAGCCGAACAAGATCGAGGATGTGCGCGCCAAGCTTCTGGCCGCCATCACCGGAACGACAGGCAGCGCCGAACCCGAGGCCGCCGAGTGAACGCCGATCCGCTGAAGGGCACTATGGCCAGACAGAAGACCGGCGCCATATCCATGCCGCATTCCGGCCCAAGGCTGCGGCGATGAACCTGGTTCGCGCCATTTCCGCCATCGGGTCTATGACCATGCTGAGCCGCATCTTCGGCTTTGCCCGCGATATCCTGATCGCCAACTTTCTCGGCGCCGGCACGGTGGCGGACGCTTTTGTCGTCGCATTCCGGTTTCCCAACCTGTTTCGCAGACTTTTCGCAGAAGGGGCGTTTGCCGCGGCCTTTGTGCCGATGTTTTCCAGAAGCCTCGAAGGCGAAGGGCGCGAGCCTGCCCGCATTTTTGCCGAGCAAGCCTTCAGCGTTTTGGCCGTCGTGCTGTTTGTTTTCGTTGCCGCCTTCGAACTGGCGATGCCGTGGCTGATGCCGTACCTGGCGCCGGGGTTCGATCAGGTACCGGGGAAAATGGAAATGGCGACGGTGTTTTCAAGGATTGCATTTCCCTATCTGCTGTTCATCTCGCTGGTTGCCCTGCAGTCGGGTGTGCTCAATGCCTTCGGTAAATTCAGCGCCGCCGCTGCCGCGCCGGTGCTGTTGAACATCACGCTGATCACGTTCCTGCTGGCGTTCGGCGGCTCGGACGCGGAGTCCGGGCGCGCCCTTGTCTGGGGAGTGTTCGCGGCCGGGATCGTGCAGTTTGTCTGGCTTGCCTGGCATTGCCACCGCGAAGGTGTCGTTCTCCGCCTTCGCATGCCGGTGCTCAGCGATAAGGTCCGGGTGCTGGGGCGGCGTATTCTGCCGGTCGTTTTCGGCGCCAGCCTGTACCAGATCAATCTGCTGATCGGGACCATACTGGCGACGATGATTTCCGACGGGGCGGTTTCATATCTTTATTATGCCGACCGGGTGACGCAGTTGCCGCTGGGCGTCGTCGGCATCGCGGTGGGAACCGCGCTGTTGCCGATGATTTCGCGTCAGCTCGAGGCCGGGAACGACGAACAGGCCAACACGTCGCAAAACCGCGGCATCGAAATCGCCCTGCTGCTGACCGTCCCGGCGGCGCTTGCGCTGATTGTCATGCCACAGCCGATCATTCAGGTCCTGTTCGAGCGCGGCGCCTTCGACAGCGCGGCGACGGACGCGACGGCGGCGGCCTTGATGGCGTATGCGATCGGCTTGCCGGCCTATGTCGGGATCCGGGTTTTTACGCCTGGATACTTCGCCCGCGAGGATACCGCGACGCCGGTGCGAATCGCGGCCTTGGCCATGCTTGTCAATGTGGTGCTCAATGTTGTGCTGATGCAGCCGCTCGGTCATGTCGGCATCGCGGTGGCGTCGAGTGTTTCGGCATGGCTCAATATCATTCTTCTGGTGGTCGTGCTGGCACGGCGCGGTCATTACAAATCCGACGCCCGGCTGATATCGCGGCTGTTCGGTATCGCCGGCGCCAGCGTCATCATGGCCGGGGTGTTGTGGTTCGCCGCAGCCTGGGCCGTGCCGTGGCTGTCCGGCAACGCTATCGAACAGGTCGTGACGCTGGCTGTGCTGATTGCCGGCGGTCTCGCGCTGTATCTGATTTCGGCCAGACTGTTCGGTGTCTATTCCATTCAGGAAATCAAGGCCACGGTGCGACGCGCGCGCTGAGCGGGGCAAACCTTGACCACCCTGAAGCTACGCGCGATAACCCGCTCTCTATATGAGCAACCGGAACCGTAACCGATCATGAGCGAGCGAATTTTTTCAGGCGTCCAGCCGACCGGCAACCTGCATCTGGGGAACTATCTGGGTGCGATCCGAAACTGGGTGAAGTTGCAGGACGATTACGACTGCCTGTTCTGTGTCGTCGATCTGCACGCCATCACGGTCTGGCAGGATCCGGCAAGCCTGCGCGCGTCGACCCGCGAAGTCGCTGCGGCGATGATTGCCGCCGGTGTCGATGCGCAAAAGCACATCATCTTCAATCAGTCGCAGGTCTCGGGCCATGCCGAACTGGCGTGGATATTCAACTGTGTCGCCCGCATGGGCTGGCTCGGACGCATGACCCAGTTCAAGGAAAAGGCCGGCAAGGACCGGGAAAACGCCTCAGTCGGGCTGTTCGCCTATCCGAACCTGATGGCCGCGGATATTCTTTTATACAAAGGCACGCACGTACCTGTCGGCGAGGACCAGAAGCAGCATCTGGAGCTGGCACGCGATATCGCGCAAAAATTCAACAACGATTTCAAGACCGAGACGTTTCCCGTTCCCGAACCGCTGATCCTGGGGGCCGCGACACGGGTCATGTCGTTGAAGGACGGCATGAGCAAAATGTCGAAGTCCGACCCGTCCGATTTGTCGCGCATCAACATGACGGACGATGCCGAGACCATTCAACGCAAGATCCGCAAGGCCAAGACCGATCCGGACCTGCTGCCCGACAGCACGGCCGGCCTTGAAAACCGCCCGGAAGCGAGAAATCTGCTCGGCATCTATGCGGCCCTTTCCGACATCACCGTAGATGCGGCGGTGCAGGAATTCGCCGGGCAGCAGTTTTCCGCGCTCAAGGAGCGTCTGTCCGATGTCGCCGTGGCAAACCTGGCACCTATCCAGGACGAATACCGACGCCTTCTGGCTGACAAGGCGATCATCGACGATGCGCTGGCGGATGGCGCGGAACGCGCACGCGCCATCGCCGAGCCGGTGCTCCGCGAAGTCCAGGACGTCATCGGCTTCCTGCGTCCTAATAGAAAGCGCGGCTGAGTTATGTAAAGCTTCGTTGCCAGAGCCCATCTGCGAGGTTGCATGTATCTATCCCCCGCCCCACGTTATGGGGTATACTGACCGACAGCGACGAACGACGCTGCCCTGATGTGCGTGGCAGCGGTATTGGAGAGAGAAATGTTCATTCAGACCGAAGGCACCCCTAATCCGGCGACGCTCAAGTTTCTGCCCGGTAAGGCCGTTATGCAAAGTGGCACGGCGAACTTCGCCGAACAGTCGGAAGCCGCCCGTTCGCCGATGGCCACGCGCCTGTTCGCGATCGAAGGTGTGGCCGGCGTGTTTCTAGGGTCCGATTTCGTGACCGTAACCAAGACCGATGACAAGGACTGGGATGTTCTGCGCCCGCAAATCCTTGGTGGCATCATGGAGCACTATCAGTCGGGCCGGCCGATGATCGAGGACGAAGTCGGCGGCGATACATCCTCCGACAGCGAAGACGATCCGATCGTCAAGCAGATCAAGGAGTTGATCGACACACGCGTGCGTCCCGCCGTGGCACAGGATGGCGGCGATATTGTCTTCAAGGGTTTTGAAGGCGGTGTGGTGTCGCTGCACATGCAGGGTGCGTGTGCCGGGTGCCCGAGTTCGACCGCGACTCTCAAGCACGGAATTGAGAACATGCTGCGCTATTACGTGCCCGAAGTCCAGGAAGTCCGGGCCGTCGAATAGGTCGTAAACCCACTGTTTCATTGACTTTTTTAGATAACAAAACGAGGCGCTTAAAATATGTAGCGCGCCGAAGTTGTCTATGTTAACCATGTTCCCACAATAAAGCCGGCCAGTGATCCGACAGGTAAAAATACCGTTGGATGAGTATCGATTGAGCCGAAAAAAACCCAGGGCGACTGAAACGAGAGTAGGGGAACGGCGTGCATGCCGTAAGCATGACGCCGGGAGCATTTATGACGACTCGTAAATTCGACCACATGATCTTCAGCATCATCGGCTTTGCCGTGATTGCCACGGCATCCGCCAGTCTTGTCAGCCCGCAATCATCGGGCGTCACCGCCAGCCCCCGGGTTTCCTTCGATCAGGCCCACGCCGAAGCGGCGCACCTGAATCAGGGCGTTGAGCGTGTCGCGCCGGAAGATATGCCGGAAAATATGGAACTCGCCGCAGGCCCCGCCATCGCGTCGATACGCGATGCACATGTGTTGGCGGATCGCTTCGACAAAATGGGCTACCATCTGGACAGAGTGCGCGAACAGGGATCGCCTGTGCCGCGTGTGTTCCTTGCTGAGATGCCTCACGATTTGCATGCCGTTCCAGAAGTATCCCTCAAGAAAACGGTTTTCTTTCAGACCATGCTGCCGCTGATCCTGCAGGAAAACGAACGCATTCTGAGAGACCGCCACCGTTTGATCCGGCTTAAGGCGGAACAGGCACTAGGGGGCAAGCTTGCGGCCCGCGACCGCCTGTGGCTGGCGGTTCTGGCAGAGCGCTATAAGGTCAAGGACGAGAACCTCGGCACGCTTTTACAGCGCGTCGATGTGATTCCCCCTTCGTTGGCGATGGCGCAGGCGGCCGAAGAAAGTGGCTGGGGCACGTCGCGGTTTGCCCGGCACGGCAACGCCATTTACGGCCAGTGGACCACGGCCGACGGTGAGGGACTGGTTCCTAACGAGCGCCCGGAAGGTATGGACCACAAGGTTCGCGCCTTTGACAATTTGGAGCAATCCGTTGCTGCATACATGCGCAATCTGAACACACACCGCGCCTACAAGGGGCTGCGCCAGACACGTGCGGTGCTGCGCCAGGGCGGCGATGCGCTGGACGGGCTGCTTCTTGCCAAGAGCCTGACGAAATATTCCGAGCGTGGTGAGGAATATGTCGACAGTGTCAGCACCATCATCGGCGTCAACGGTCTGAGTGAACTGGACGATGCGCGTCTGGTCGCCGACGCCAAGGATGACGATCAGTCGGTCTGATTTTTTTTCAAAACGTAGAACTGCCGCCCGAACCAGTACCAGCGGCCGTTGCCGGCCGGCATGGTGCAGTTGAGCCGGGTACGGCCTGGCGGCATGGCGGTTTCGGTACGTACCTCGATCCGCTTGCCCAGCCGCTGCAAATCAAGTTTTTCGACATGCGATGAATAACAGTTGAGGCGATCCAGTCCCCTGTCCGGCCATGTCAGGGTAAAACCGATGAGCGGGGGGTTCGGGCTGGATATGGTCGGATCGTCGGGCGTTATGTCGGCAACCCGTATCGGCAGCGCGTTCGCCGCCAGCTTAAATCGGTCAAGCGAGCCAAAGGCCTCGTTCATGGCAAACCGCGGCAGGTAATATAGCTCGCTGCCGGTGCCGATGGCGCCGGAATGCTGACCGAAGGCAGCGACGAAGCCACCGCTTTTGACCAGAGTCATGACGTCATTGTTGGCCTCGCCATAAGGATAGGCGAACAGATCCGGCGCGTTCCCAAGCTTCTCTTCGAACAGGGCATTCGACTTTCTAAGCTCGGCCACGACACGTTCGCGGCCAATATCGGCCATGTGCGGGTGCGATTTGGTCTGACTGCCGATGGTGACACCTTGATCGGCAAGCTCGCGCAGCTGATCCCAGTTCATGTAGCGAGGCAGATTTCGCTCGACAGGGTCCGTGGCAACAAACACGGTCAAGGGATACCCGGCTTCCTTCAGGATCGGCCAGGCACGCGAATAAACACTCTCATAGGCATCATCGACACTCAGGCCGACGGTTTTGGGCGGCAGCTTCTCGCCGCTTCTAAGGGCGGCGACGATTTTCGGCAATGATTCGACATGATAACCACCAGTGCGCAGTTCCTCGACGTGGGCGCGGAACTGCTCCATGGTAACATTCGTGGATGGGAAGTCCGTTTCACCGAAACGGTGATACATAATGACCACGGCTTTGGTCGCCGGCTCACTCGCCGATGCCGTCGTCATTAAGCCGCCGGCTACCGATGCGAGTACGACCGGCAAAACAAGTAATCGAAATAAAAACATCCACGCTCCCCCTATGAGCAGCAGACCAAACTGAAACATGATGACTTAACGTCAGCTTAGCAAGAATTGTTGCGGTATCGTCTTAGGATCATCAAGTATGTACCGGATGATCCGCTTCGGCTGTGACGCGTCGCACGGCCGCCCCTGAATATCAAGCCCGCGGAGGACCTGAATGTCACTTTCACCAAAAGCACCGCTGGATGCACAAGCGCTGGATACGCTGTTCATGGAAGCGCGGACCCATAACGCCTGGTCGGATAAGCCGGTCGCAAAGGTCATGCTGGAGAGAATATGGGATATTGCCCGCATGGGTCCGACGAGCGCGAACTGCAGCCCGGCACGAATCGTTTTCGTCACGTCCAAGGCGGCAAAGGAAAAACTTCGCCCCTTTCTGATGGGCGGCAATGTCGACAAAACCATGCAGGCGCCGGCCACGGCGATCATCGGCCAGGACATGGCGTTTTACGATAAATTGCCGGAATTGTTTCCGCACGACGATGCGCGGTCCTGGTTCGCCGGGAATGCCGCGTTGATCCGGGAAACGGCATTCCGCAACAGCACCTTGCAGGGCGCTTATTTCATGCTCGCGGCGCGCGCGCTCGGGCTCGATTGCGGTCCGATGTCGGGCTTCGACAAGAAAAAGGTCGATGCCGCATTTTTTGCCGGGACAGCGGTTGAATCCAACTTCCTGTGCAATATCGGTTATGGCACGGATAAGAATCTTTTCCCGCGCAGCCCGCGCCTCACGTTTGCAGAAGCCTGCCGTGTCGCATAATAGATTTATAGCCCGCGTGTTTAGCGTGTGATTTCGTTTCTCTGGCAGCAAGGCGACGACGTGACACGAAACGTGTTTTCAGCAAGCATTTACCTCGTCCTGGTCGTCGTTGCGATTATCTCGAGAATATGGCCATTCCCTTACGGCCGTGAAATCGGGATCGGGCTTACGGTAGTGTTCCTGGCTCTGGAATTCGCCAAGGCGCCCGCCCTGCAGCGGAATGTCGGCGCACTTCTATTCTGTTTGGGCTTTGCCGGTGCCTGGGCCGGCGGCGATCTCGTCGGCGGCATGATGAACGGACTTGAACGTTCGCAGATTTTCCTGGTGATGTTTTTCGCCGTGATGTGGCTCCGCGAGCCTGCGGTCACCAGCCCTTCGCTCAGGACACTGCGCGATGCGGTGGTCAGCCAGCCTGCCGGGCGGCGCTACCCGATCTTATGGCTGAGCGGACATTTTCTGGGTTCTGTGTTGAATCTGGCGGCGATGAGTCTGCTTTCGTCCATGGTCGGCGAGCAAACCGATGCCCGGTTGAAAAAACGCCTGTCGATCTGCCTGATGCATGGGTTTACGACAGCGTCGACGTGGGGGCCGTTCTACGTCAGCATATCGGTCATTCTGACCGCGATTCCTGGGCTCAGGTGGATTGAGATCGCACCTCTTGGTTTGTGCCTATCGGTATTTCTGCTGCTGGTTGGCTGGAGTTATGACCGCATCTTTCTGCGCGAAAAGCCGGTCGTCGGGCAAACACGAAGCGGCACACCCCTGACACCGGTGACCATCGGCCGTGCCGCGCTCGTTCTGGTGCAGTTGATTTTCCTGGTTATGGGCGCGCATGAAATTATCGGTCTCTCCATTCCCATTGCACTTGGCGTTATCGGCCCGCCGTTCGCCATTGCCTGGGCGGCAGTGCAGGTCGAGCGCGGCCGGCGCTGGTCACTGGGCGCACGGCCGCTGATACAGCGCATATTCATCAACATACCGGAACTCAGAAACGAGGCGATTGCCTTTGTCGCCGCGTCCGTTTTCGGGGTTGGCGTTTCCAAGGTGCTGCCGCCGGAAAAAATCAGCGTGTGGCTGCAGACATTCGGCATCCATGAAGACGTGATCGTGGTCGGGATCGTTTTCGGCACTTCGCTGCTGGGGATGGCGGGGCTGCATCCGGTGATTATTGCCATCCTCGTCGGTGAAGTCCTGCCGCCCGAGGTGATCGGCATTGCGCCCGAGGTGCTGGCGATTGCACTGCTCGGGGTGTGGGGGACATCGACCATGGTTTCGCCGTTCTCGGCGACGACGCTGTTCATGGCACGTGTCGTGGGATTGCCCAGTCATGTCATCGCCTGGCGCTGGGGTCCGCCGGTGATCGCATTGTCATCATGCGTGGTGGCCACTTATGTGGTTATCATCCGCCATCTGTTGTATTCGTGAGCCGGCATGTATTCCTGGAACGAGGCGCGCACATGACAATCGTACTCGGCATCGATACCGCAACGAGCGGCTGTGCCGTGGCGCTGTGCCGTGATGGCGAACGCCTTGCCGACGCACGTGAGCGCATGGCGCGCGGCCAGTCGGAAGCCTTGCTGCCGATGATCAATGACGTGATGGATCGCAGCGGTGTCGATTTCGCCGATATAGATGCGATTGCCGTCACCCGGGGGCCCGGCGCGTTCACCGGGCTCAGGATCGGTCTTGCCGCAGCGCGCGCTTTGGCACTGGCCATTGCCCGCCCCTGTCTCGGAATCATTACTTTCGACATATTATTAGCGCAAGTACTCGAAACGGATGCGCTCGAAAGCGCGGACGCATTGGTTATCGCCGTTGAAAGCAAGCGTGAAGAACTCTTCATTGCCCTGTTCAACCCGCAGGGCGGGCCAATCGGTGAGGCCGCAGTATTACGCCCGGAGCAGGTTGGCGGGCTTCTGGAGGGCTGTAGGCGAGTCGTCGTCGCTGGCGATGGCGGTGCCAGGGTGGCAGAGGCCCTGGGCGCGAATTTCGATGTCCGGCATTTGCATGACGTCGACATTCCGGATCCTTGTGTCATTGCAAGGATTGGATATAACAATTTGAATATAAGAGATAATTTCCCAGCGACGCCGCTGTACCTGCGACCGCCGGATGTGTCGCTGCCCAAGGCCTGAGCAACAAATGGGCTAGGCGTCTTCTTTGCGAATCAGCAGGCGGTGTATGCCTGCCGGCGCCTGGTCCGGCGTTTCAGGCGTGAGCGACAATATGGTGTGGCCGTGCTGACGTGCGGAGCGGGGCACGTTTGTCAGCGGCTCTTCGCCCTTGAGCCGGACCTCGAGAACGTCGCCGGGGGCTATTTTCTCAAGGAGCAGCTTTGTCCGCACGAAGGTCATGGGGCAGATCAGGCCGGTGATGTCTATTGTATGGTCCGGAGAAATACTTTTCTGATCATTATTGATTTTTTTCATGGGATAACTTGCACCAAATAATGAATATACTTATAAAACGTGGCTTACCTTATTTTTTGCCGCACGAGAATTTATTTTACCGGAGTCAACCAAAGCCAATGTCTGAGCAGCCGACCCAAACGGACCTTCTTGAACTTACCTCTGAGATTGTGTCTGCGCACGCATCAAACAATACGATTGCCGCAAATGATTTGCCGCAGATCATAAAAGATGTTTTCGCAACGCTGCAAACACTGGGCAGCATCGATGCCCCCCAGGAACGTCCGCAACCGGCCATTGCCATCAAAAAATCCATAACGCCGGATTACATCGTCTGTCTTGAGGACGGCAAGCAGCTGAAGATGCTGAAGCGCCATTTGAAGACATCCTATAACATGACACCCGAAGAATACCGCGAACGGTGGGGTTTGCCTGCGGACTATCCGATGGTTGCGCCGAATTACGCCAAGAAGCGAAGCTCGCTCGCCAAGAAAATCGGCCTCGGCCGTAAGCCGGGCGCGCGCCGGAACGCCAAATAAGCCCAAAGTCATCCAATTATGCTCTCTCCCCTTCACACGGCGTGATTGGGGCGTTACCATCAATCTGTTGAACGGCAAGGGATGGCTATGGACGTATCTCGCCTCGAAAGGCTGTGTGTCGACAAGGGCATGAAAATGACGGAGCAGCGGCGTGTGATCGCCCGTGTTCTGTCGGATGCCGAGGACCATCCGGATGTCGAAGAAGTCTACCGGCGCGCCTCGAAACAGGATTCCAAAATCTCCATCGCCACGGTGTATCGCACAATGCGTCTTTTCGAAGACGAAGGCATTGTCGAGCGTCACGATTTCGGTGACGGCAGGGCGCGTTACGAAGAGGTTTCGGACGAACATCACGATCACCTGATCGATGTTAAGACGGGCCGCGTGATCGAATTTCAAAACGAGGAAATCGAGCGCCTGCAGGAACGTGTGGCACGCAAGCATGGGCTTAAGCTGGTCGGGCATCGCCTGGAGCTATACGGCGTCCCCCTCAAGGAATCGGACAAGGCTGAATGAGAACATCGCTCATGGAGCGTGCCGTTTGGTAATTACCAGCTTGAAAGTTGCCAGCTTGAAAGTTGCCAGCTTGACAGGCGCCAGCTTGACAGGTGCATGGCCGATGATCATGTTCCGCGCCCGTAATGCAGTTGGCGTCAAAGCGCGCCCCGTGATGATGCCGGGGTTTAGAGAGTGCCCGTGAAAAAGTCCGTCCATATCAAATCGTATGGTTGCCAGATGAATGTCTATGATGCATCGCGGATGCACGATGTTCTGGCGCCGTTGGGATATGACAGCGCCACTGATATGAGCGGTGCCGATCTGGTTATCCTCAACACCTGCCATATCCGCGAGAAGGCGGCCGAGAAGGTGTACTCCGAGCTTGGCCGTCTGCGCCAGGAGAAGGCCGAGCGCGCTCAATCTTCACGTCCGATGCGCATTGCCGTCGGCGGCTGCGTCGCCCAGGCGGAAGGCGAGGAAATCCTGCGCCGCGCGCCTTATGTCGACCTGGTCTTCGGCCCGCAGACATATCACCGGCTACCGCTGATGCTGCGCGAACTGGAAAGCCGGGGACAGGCCGTTGTCGATACGGAATTTCCGGCGGACGATAAATTCGATCAGCTGCCGGAAGCCGGCAAGCTTGAGGGTGCCAGCGCGTTTCTGACGGTTCAGGAAGGCTGCGACAAGTTCTGCACCTTCTGTGTCGTTCCTTATACCCGCGGTGCGGAATTCTCCCGGCCTGTCGATCCGGTATTGCGCGAAGCCCGCCTTCTCGCCGCCAAGGGCGCGCGCGAGATCACGCTGCTCGGCCAGAACGTCAACGCATACCATGGCGTGCATGATGACGGTGCGGAGTGGTCGCTTGGCAGACTGATCCGTGAGCTGGCGGAAATCGACGGCCTCGAGCGTATTCGTTATACCACGTCATATCCGGCTGAAGTGGACGCGGAACTGATCGCGGCACATCGCGATGTACCGGAACTCATGCCATTTTTGCATTTGCCGGTGCAGTCCGGCTCGGACAAGGTTCTGAAAGCCATGAACCGCCGCCACAGCGCCGGAGATTACCGGGAAATCGTCAGCCGCTTGCGTGCGGCACAACCGGATCTTGCCCTTTCATCCGACTTTATCGTCGGCTTCCCCGGCGAAACGGATGCGGATTTTCAGGAAACCATGGCACTGGTCCGCGACGTCGGGTTCGTTCAGGCGTATTCCTTCAAATACAGTCCGCGTCCCGGCACGCCGGCCGCCGACATGGAAGACCAGGTGCCCGAAGCGCTTAAATCCGAACGGCTGCAGGAACTGCAGGGCGAACTCAATCGTCAGCAGATCGTGTTTAATGAGAGCTGTGTCGGGCGCACGATGCCGGTCCTGTTCGACCGCCCGGGTGCGCGCGACGGACAGCTTGTCGGACGCAGCCCTTACATGCAGGCAGTTCATGCATCGTTGCCCACCAACCTTATGGGAGAGATCGTCACCGTCATGATCGACACAGCGAAACCAAACAGCCTTTCCGCCGCCGTCCGTGATCAACAGGAGGCCGTCGCTTGAGCAGGGGCAGCCGCACCGTGACCCGGACAAAAGATTCCGGTGCCGTCACACGCAAGAAAACATTCCCGAAAAACGCGCTGGCCATCGCCCTTTTCGGTTCACATCATAGCCATCTGGCGCAAATCGAAAGCAGCCTCAAGGTCGTTATTCACGCCCGCGGGAACGAGGTTACGATCACCGGCGACGCCGAAGCCGTTGCCCGCGCCCTCAGCGTTCTCGATGCTTTATATGAACGTCTCGAAAAGGGTCAGGATGTGGATCAACCGGAAGTCGATGCCATGTTGCGCTTTTCCGCCGAGCCCGAGCGCTCGATGCCGGGCATGGATGCCGGTGTCAGCACCCGCAATCGCGTTGTCAGCGCACGCACGCCGACGCAGGCGGACTATCTGCGCGCCATCGACGAGTCGGAGCTGGTTTTCGCCGAAGGCCCGGCCGGGACAGGCAAGACATACCTGGCTGTTGCCAAGGCGGTCGAGCGCCTGGTTCGGGGCGATGTGGAGCGGATCATTCTCTCGCGGCCGGCGGTCGAGGCCGGTGAACAGCTTGGTTTTCTGCCCGGCGATATGCGTGAAAAGGTCGACCCGTACCTGCGCCCGCTCTATGACGCGCTGCATGACATGATGCCCGGTCAGCAGGTGCAGAAGCGTCTCGAAAGCGGCGAGATCGAAGTTGCCCCGCTGGCGTTCATGCGCGGCCGCACTCTTGCCAATGCATTTGTTATTCTGGATGAGGCGCAGAACACAACGGCGGTGCAGATGAAAATGTTCCTGACGCGTCTGGGCGAAAATTCCAGGATGGTGATTACCGGAGACCTCAGCCAGGTCGATTTGCCGCGCGGCACACGATCCGGGCTGCGCGATGCGCGCGAGGCCCTGTCACAGGTTGAGGGCATCCGCTTTTTGCGTTTCAAGGACAGTGACGTCGTGCGCCACCAACTGGTCGGCCGCATCGTCAAGGCCTACAACAGTCTTGAGAGCAAACGCGGTGCGGGCGCGCAGTACAAGAACGAAGACAAGGCCGCAGGGGACGATGAAGACTGAATCCACTGCAGACGTTGATGGCGCGCGGGGAAACCTGATGATCGATGTCGATATAGCCGATCCGGCCTGGCGTCAGGCGCTGGATGACCCCGCGGATTTCTGCCGGGAAGTGCTCGGCGCGGCTTACGCGTTTCTGAACTATCCGTCGCGTCCATATGAAGTGTCGGTGGTGCTGACGGACGATGCGCACCAGCAGACACTCAATGCCTGCTACCGGGACAAGGATGCGTCTACCAACGTGCTGTCGTTCCCGTCGGGGGAAAGTGCGGCGGACGGTTTCCCCGGCGATATGCCCTTGCCGCTCGGCGATATCTCGCTGGCGCTTGAAACGGTCAAGCGTGAGGCAACCGCTGAGGGATTGTCATTTGCCGATCATTTTTGTCATTTATTGGTGCATGGCATGCTGCACCTTGGCGGATATGATCACGAAACCGATGAAGACGCGGAAAAAATGGAAACGCTGGAAATCGAAATTCTTGCATCACGCGGCGTTGCAAACCCCTATGACGGCCGGTTGGCGGCCCTGAAAGAATGACAGACCCGGATATGAAAGATTCAAATCCAATTGAGGAGCCTCCGAGTCCGGAAGGGGACGGAGACGACGACGGCGGCAAGAACCAGAATTTTTCCGACCGCATCCGGCTCTGGATGCGCAATCTCAAGCGGATTTCGGGGTCGAACGGATCAGCGCGCGATACGCTGGATGAGCTGATCGACGAGCGCGAAGAATCGGAACAGCCGCTCGACCCGGACGAGCGGTTGCTTGTCGCCAATATTCTCGAACTCAGAAACCTTACCATCTATGACGTCATGGTGCCGCGCGCCGATATTGTGGCTATTCCGATCAATGCTTCTTTGCAGGAAGTCATCGACGTTGCCACCCGCGAAGGCCATTCCCGTTTGCCGATCTACAGCGAAACCCTCGATGACGCACAAGGTATGGTGCATATCAAGGATGTGGTCGGCTGGCGTGGCCGCGACGCGGAATTCAAACTGAAAGACGTGCAGCGCAAACTTCTTTTCGTGGCCCCGTCGATGCGCGTGCTGGAACTGCTTTTGGAAATGCGCGTCAAACGTTCGCACATGGCGCTGGTGGTCGATGAGTTCGGGGGTGTCGACGGCCTGGTTACCATTGAGGACCTGGTCGAGGAAATCGTCGGGGAAATCGACGACGAGCATGACAACGACGATGATCCAAAAATGGAACATCGACGCGACGGTTCGTGGGTTGCCGATGCCCGCATCGAACTGGAAACTTTCGAGGAGCGCCTGGGCAAGAGCTTCAGCAACGACGAGCATGAAGACATCGACACCCTCGGCGGTCTTGTCTTCTCGATTGCCGGCCGGGTCCCGATCAGGGGCGAAATCATCAGCCTGCCGGACGGCACGGAATTTGAAATTCTCGATGCCGATCCAAGGCGCATCCATCGGGTGCGCATCCGTAAGGGGTCATCAAAGACCGAACAGTCGGAATCCAAGGGGTCCAAGTGACTCAGGCTGTGAGCTTCCTGGCAGCCGTTCTGGAAAACGGGCGGTATCGGAAGCTTGCGGCTTTGTTCCTCGGTCTCGGCGCGGTTGCGGCGCTGCCGCCGTTCTATGTCATCGTAATGCTGTGGCCCGCACTGGCGGGATTTGCCCTGCTGGTGTGGACGGCGGCGACATGGCGCCGTGCCGTGGTGGAAGGCTGGCTGTTTGGCCTCGGCTGGTTCGGCGGCGGCTTTTACTGGATCGGCCATGCCTTTCTGGTCGATGCCGAGCGCTATGCCGCGCTGATGCCGATGGCGGTTATCGGCATTGCCGCCGGCATGGCTCTGTATACGGCGCTGCACGCAGCGGTGTTCCATTTCCTGGCCAAAAAATACACGCGTTTCGGCCCGTTGCTGGTGGCCGCCTTTGCCGGGTGCTGGGCGCTAAGTGAATGGTTGCGCGGCTGGGTCCTGACCGGATTCCCATGGAATCCCGTTGCTTCGGTCTGGGGCGGTCTGCCCGAGATGATGCAGTCCGCGGCCTGGGTCGGCAGCTTGGGGCTCGGCTTTTTGACGGTGATGATTTTTACCGCGCCGGTGCTTTTATATAATTGCGAGCGCCAGGCATTTCGGCGCTGTGCCTTGCAGGTTCTGGGATTCGGTGTGTTGCTGCCGTTGCTGTGGGCAGGTGGCACCTGGCGAGTAGACAATGCAAGCCTGCTGACGCATGAGGGTATCGTTCTCAGGCTCATCCAGCCGGCGATCCCGCAGGCGCTTAAATGGCAGTCCGGTCTGCGCCAACAACATGTTCTCAAGCAGATGGCGATGAGCAAACGCACTGTGGGTCCGTCCGGTGCGCCGACCCACGTCATCTGGGCGGAAACCAACGTGCCGTATGTTATCGGCCCCGACTCGGATATTCCGCCCGCGCTTGCCGCGGCCGTGCCGGCCGGAGGCGCTCTGATATTCGGCGCGCCGCGCCGCGATAAGGACGGAAATGTCTATAACAGTCTTTTTGTCATCGACGGCAACGGCAAGATCGTTGACGTTTTCGATAAATATCATCTTGTACCGTTCGGCGAATACGTACCGCTCCGCAACTATCTGCCATTCGAGAAACTGACCGCGGGAAGGGGCGACTTTACTCCCGGCCCCGGCCCGAAAACCCAGCATTTCGAAGGACTGCCGCCATTTGCAGCGATTATCTGCTATGAGGTCATTTTCTCAGGGCATGTCGTCGATCCGAAGGACCGCCCGGCCTGGATCCTGAATATAACGAATGACGCCTGGTTCGGGCCGTCGACGGGGCCGAGACAGCATCTCGTGCAGGCAAAGCTTCGCGCCATCGAGGAAGGGCTTCCCGTGGTCCGGGTCGCCAATACCGGCATCAGTGCCGTTATCGACCCGTTCGGCCGGGTGCGAAACCGTATCGAACTGGATGAACAGGGGGTTATAGACGCCCCCTTGCCGCGGCCCCTCGCGGAAACTTTCTTTGCAATCTACGGACAATCCACAGGTTTGATTATCGCGTGGCTCGGTATACTTAGCGGATTGTTCGGTCGTTATAGGCGCAAACCCGGCAAAACCTGAGCCAATCTCAGATTTTGCGTATGACATGCCTGGCGCTGACGGATCGAACTTTGAACTGTTCAGTTAAGGAGAGTCGCGTTGGCTAGATTGCCGGAGATTTACATGAGCCCCGCCGGAATTGGACGCGGCCGCCGCCAGAGAGAGTTTCCCCCCGGCACGCCGCACCCCGTTGATGTTCACGTCGGTAGCCGTGTCCGTTTGCGCCGGACCATGCTTGGCATGTCACAGGAAAAACTCGGTGAGGCTGTTGGTCTGACATTTCAGCAAATCCAGAAATACGAGCGAGGCGCAAACCGTATCGGTTGTAGCCGTATTTATCAGTTCAGCAGTATTCTCGAAGTACCGGTATCCTTCTTTTTCCAGGATATGCCGACCATAACCTTGCCGGGAAGCAGCAAGCCGATCAAACCCATAGCGACGGGGATGTCCGATCAGGGCCAGGAAAATATCACCGACGATCCACTTGCCCGTCAGGAAACGCTGGAACTGGTGCGCGCTTATTACCGGATTCAGGATGATAAAATCCGCAAGCGTCTGTTCGACCTGTTACGCTCCATGGCGAACCTCCCGGACGAGAGCTGACCCGTGGCCGCTCGATCCGGGCGTTAACACCCACGTTTGATCATCAAGGCGGATTGTCTTGACGCGAAGCTTGGAAGTTGCAAAAAGACCTGCGCGCCTGTTTCGGCGTTGTGGATGGATTTGGACCGCTTGCCGCCACATAAAATACTGAGCTAAGTGGGCTAATAGCGTGATCGATACGCGGCCCCCGGTCCATGATGCAGGTTTTACTTTTAAGCTCGGGAGGGACCGACTTGAGCAGATCAAATTATCTTTTTACCAGCGAATCCGTATCCGAAGGACATCCGGACAAAATCTGTGACCGGATTTCCGATGAAATCGTCGATGCATACCTTGCTGTCGATGCAGGTGCGCGTGTCGCTGTTGAAACCCTGGTGACGACGAATCTGATCGTTCTTGCCGGCGAAACACGTTGTGCCGGCGACATACCCGCCTCCAGGATGGAAGAGCTTGCGCGTCTGGCCGTCAAGGATATCGGCTACGATCAGGATAATTTCCACTGGGAAAAATCCGAGGTGCAGGTGCATGTGCATCCGCAGTCCATCGATATTGCACAGGGTGTCGATGCGCTCGGCAACAAGGACGAAGGCGCCGGCGACCAGGGTATCATGTTCGGCTATGCCTGCAATGAAACCGATAGCCTGATGCCGGCCCCTATTCATTTTTCGCATCGCATCCTCAAGGAAATGGCGATTAAGCGGAAATCCGGGGAATTTTCCGGTTTCGGCCCGGATTCGAAGAGCCAGGTCACGCTGCAGTACGAAAACGGTATGCCCGTCCGCGCGACCTCGGTCGTCGTCTCGACGCAGCACGATGAAGACCTGTCGCAGGATGATGTCCGCGAGCTGGTTCGTCCGATTGTCGAGGGCATTTTGCCCGCCGGCTGGATGTGCCCGGAAGATGAATTCTACGTCAACCCGACCGGCCGCTTCGTGATCGGCGGGCCCGATGGCGACGCCGGTCTGACCGGCCGCAAGATCATCGTCGACACCTATGGCGGTGCCGCGCCGCATGGCGGCGGGGCATTTTCCGGCAAGGATCCGACCAAGGTCGACCGTTCGGCAGCGTATGCCGGGCGATATCTGGCGAAGAACGTCGTCGCTTCCGGTCTGGCCGACAAGTGCACGATCCAGCTTGCTTACGCGATCGGCGTCTCAAAGCCGCTGTCGGTTTACATCGACACCTACGGGACCGGAAAGGTCGACGAGGATGCGATTGCGGCAAAACTTTGCGAGTTGGTCGATTTGTCGCCGCGCGGCATTCGCGAGCACCTGGAGCTGAGCCGTCCGATCTATGCCCGGACCTCGGCTTACGGTCATTTCGGGCGCGAGCCTGAAGCCGATGGCGGGTTCTCGTGGGAGCGCACGGACATCGCAGACGCCTTGAAGAGCGCTTTCTAAGCCATTTGTAGAGGGGCCGTCTCATGTCCCGGGACATGCCGAAGGACCCACCGAAAGACCCGTCAGGGAAACCCATGTGGTACGGCCGGCGCAGGACGCATAAGCTCCGCCCCGGCCGTCAGCATCTGGTCGACGAACTTCTGCCGCAGCTTCTGATTGCCGATGCTTCGTCGGCCGGGCCGGTTGTGTTCGAGCCCGGCTTCGGTCCGCCGGCCCGCGAACTCCGCCTGGAAATCGGTTTCGGTGCCGGCGAGCACCTGAGCGGCGAGGCCGCGGCCAATCCGGATATCGACTTCATCGGCTGCGAACCCTTCATCAACGGGCTTGCCGCGTTGCTGGCAGATGTCGAAAGCATGGGTCTTGGGAATATCCGCCTTTTCGATGATGACGTGCGTTTGTTGCTGGAACGTCTGCCGGAAGCTTCGGTATCGCGGATCTATATCCTGTTCCCCGATCCCTGGCCCAAGGCACGCCACAACAGGCGGCGTATTTTTCAGGCGGAAACCCTGAGTGCACTCGCCCGGATCGCACGTGACGATACGGTCCTGCTGTTCGCCTCAGACCATATGGATTATGTCGCCTGGGCGCTTGGCGAGGCACGGCGGCATCCCGATTGGTCGTGGACGGCGCAAGGTCCCGAAGACTGGCGCAGGCCGCCTGCGGACTGGGTGCCGACGCGCTATGAAACCAAGGCCCTGGCCAAGGGCGACAAGCCCGCGTATCTGAGCTTCCGTCGCCGTTTCCGGCCATGAACGGAAGCCATGAACGGATCGGCCTAGGTCCTTGATTTCCTGACAATCCTCTTGCTTTTCCTGGGCAATCTGGATATATCAGCCGTGCCCTTACGAGGGCACTCGTTAATCTAACGATGTAATAGAGATTGATGGGTGGGCCAACGGCCCGCCTTTTTTAATGCCGATTTGCGATCCACGGGACCGCCCGGCCAAGCCAAGAGGACAGATGTGAGCGAGGAATTGCTGGCTGCACGCGTTGAACAGCTGCTGACGCCGACCATTGAAGCGATGGGCTTCAATGTGGTGCGCGTCTCGCTTAGCGGCGGCAATAATGCCGTTCTGCAAATTATGGCCGAGCCGTTGGATGGCCGCGAAATGACGGTTGATCATTGCGCGGATATCTCGCGCGCAGTGTCCGCGGTGCTGGACGTCGAAGACCCGATCCAGAGCGCCTATTCGCTAGAGGTCAGCTCGCCCGGCCTGGACCGGCCGCTGGTGCGCCTTGGCGATTACGACCGCTTTGCCGGTTTTGACGCCAAGATAGAAATGAAATCCCTGATCGACGGGCGGCGCAAGTTCCGCGGCCGGGTCGACGGCACCGACGGTGCCGATGTTTTAATCGATATTGATGGCGAGCAGGTCCGACTTGAACATGCCGCCATCGCTAAAGCCAAACTCATCATTACGGACGAGATGCTTGCCAAGCTAGAGGAAGAAAAAGCTCATGAGTGAAACGCTTATGGAAGCCGGTGACGTACACGCCCGGCCCGAACTGCTGGTCGTTGCCGATACGGTGGCGCGTGACAAAGGTATTGAACGCGAAGAGGTACTGGAAGCCATGGAAATGGCGATCCAGAAAGCCGGCCGTTCGAAATACGGTCATGAGCACGATATCCGCGCCCACATCGACCGCAAAAGCGGCGAAATCATGCTGGCGCGTTATATCGAGGTACTGGAAGACGGTGCCGAGCGCGAAAACGAAGTGACGCAGATGTTCCTGAGCGAAGCACTGAGCAAAAAGCCTGATGCGCAGGCCGGCGAATTCATCGTCGATATTCTGCCGCCGATCGATTTCGGGCGCATCGCCGCGCAAACGGCAAAACAGGTTATCGTGCAGAAAGTCCGTGAAGCGGAACGCGAGCGCCAGTACGAGGAATACAAGGACCGCATCGGCGAAATCGTCAATGGGCTGGTCAAACGGATGGAATACGGCAATGCCATCATCGACCTCGGCCGTGCCGAGGCGATCCTGCGCCGCGACGAATCGATTCCGCGCGAGCATTTCAACAACGGCGACCGCATCCGCGCCTATATCGCCGATGTCCGCCAGGAACCGCGCGGCCCGCAGATTTTCCTGTCGCGCACGCACCCGGACTTCATGGCCAAGCTGTTTGCGCAGGAAGTGCCGGAAATTTATGACGGCGTCATCGAAATCAAGTCGGTCGCCCGCGATCCGGGCTCGCGCGCCAAGATCGCCGTTGTCTCGCATGACAGCTCGATCGATCCGGTCGGCCCCTGCATCGGTATGCGCGGCTCGCGCGTGCAAGCCGTTGTCGGTGAGCTGCAGGGCGAGAAGATCGATATCATTCAGTGGTCGCCCGATGCCGCGTCGTTCATCGTCAACGCGCTGGCCCCGGCCGAAGTCGCCAAGGTCGTGCTCGACGAAGACAACAACAAGATCGAAGTCGTGGTGCCCGACGAGCAGCTCTCGCTCGCCATCGGCCGTCGTGGCCAGAACGTGCGTCTGGCATCGCAGTTGTCGGGCTGGGATATCGATATCCTGACCGAGGCCGAGGAATCCGAACGCCGTCAGAAAGAATTCCAGGACCGCTCGAAGATGTTCGTGGATGCACTCGATGTCGACGACGTGATTGCACACCTTTTGGTGACGGAAGGCTTCAGCTCGGCCGAGGAAGTGGCCTATGTGCCGGTCGAGGATCTCACCGACATCGAAGGCTTCGACGAAGACGTTGCCGCCGAGCTTCAGGCGCGTGCGCGCAATCACCTTGCCACACGCGAAGAGGAAATGGACGCCAAACGCAAAGAGCTTGGCGTCGAGGAAGATGTCGCCGAGCTGGAAGGCATGTCGGCATCGCTGATGGTGGCGCTTGGCGAAAAAGGCATCAAGACGCGTGACGATCTGGCCGACCTCGCCGGTGACGAGCTTCTTGAAATTGCGCCTTCCGGATCGATGAACATGGATCAGGCGAATGAACTGATCATGGCGGCGCGGGCGCACTGGTTCGCCGACGAAGAGACAGCCGAAGAAGCTGCGGAAGAAGTTTCGGCGGAACCGGCTGAGTAAGCAAACGGGAAGACAGGTATAAATGACGGCACTGGCTGAAATGACGAAGCCCGAGAGCAGAGAGACCGGCGCGCCCGAGCGCAGGTGTATCGTCTCTGGCGAGACGGCGCCCAAGCATGGGTTGCTGCGGTTCGTCGTCGGCCCGGATGATGTTATAGTACCTGATCTTGGCGAGCGTTTGCCTGGCCGCGGGATCTGGCTTAGCGCGGACGTGAATGCACTGAAGACGGCATGCGCCAAGAAGCTTTTTGCACGCGCGGCAAAAGCTCAGGTTACGGTGCCGGAAGATCTGGCGGAACGTGTCGAGGCCCTGTTGGCCAAGCGTTGTCAGGATATTATCGGCCTGGCACGGCGTTCCGATCTTCTGATTTTCGGTTACGACCGGGTGCTTGAAGTGTTGGAAGCCGGCGGTGCGGGTCTGGTCGCAATTGCGATTGATGCCGGCGGGGCCAGGGAAGATGTCATCTATGCGGCCCGCAAAACGCCGGTCGTCAGCGGCCTGACAAGCAGCGAAATGGGTGAGGCCGCGGGTAAGGGCGTTGTTTCGTATTTGACGATTCAGCGTGGCGGACTGGCGGTATCGCTAAAAAGAGAGTGTGAGAGATTGACCGGTTTTCGACCGGGGGAAATGGACGTAAGCAAATGAGTGACGCCAAAGAGACTGAAAACAGCAAAAAGCCGCTTGGCCTTGCCAAGCCCGGCCGACTGGAACTGAACAAGACGGTCGAGACCGGTCAGGTGAAGCAGAATTTCTCGCATGGGCGCTCCAAGATGGTGACCGTCGAGAAAAAGCGGAAACGGACTTTCGTGACGGACACGTCCGGAGACATGGCCGAAGTGAAGGCCGGTTTCGGGAACGCCAGTCTGGCCGAGGCCAGTGATGCCGCCGCTACCGAGGCGCCCGAAGCGCCGGCGCCTGCGCCTGCCGTCACCGAGACCGAACTTGCGAATATTTCCAAGCTTACCGAGAGCGAGCGCGAAGCACGGATGCGTGCACTTGAATCCGCGCGCCAGGGCGGCGAGGAAGCAAAACCGACGGGCCGCGGCAAGCCGCAGCTTTCCGATCTTGGCCGCGTTGACGAAAAAGAAGAAGACGTTGTCGAGGAAGCTGCCGCTGAGCAACCCGAGGAAACAGCGGAAGAAAAAGCCATCCGGGAAGCCCAGGAGCTTGAAGCCAAGCTTCTTGTGGAGGAACGTAAATCCCGCTCCAAGGAAGCTGCTCGTGAAACACGTCCGGCGGGCGACGATGCTGCTGCCGACGGCGAAGGTGAAGATAAAGCGGCCCGCAAGGGCAAGGCGGTCAAGGCCGATGCCAAACGCCCTTCGCCGGGCAAGACCCGCGAAGAGCGGCGCCGCCATGGAAAACTGACCATTGCCGAAGCGGAATCCTTCGAGGAACTCGAAGAACACCGCCGTTCGCTGGCGTCGGTTAAACGCCAGCGCGACCGCGACCGTGAAAAACAGCGCGAACGCCGTTCAGAAGGAGGCAAGGTTATCCGTGATGTCGTCATTCCGGAAACGATCACCGTACAGGAGCTGGCCAACCGGATGGCCGAGCGCGGAGGTGTCGTCGTCAAGAAACTCATGGAAATGGGCGTCATGGCGACAATTACGCAGAGCATCGACGCCGATACGGCGGAACTGGTGGTGCAGGAATTCGGCCACCGCCTGAAACGCGTCAGCGAGGCCGACGTCGAAGACCATCTTGTGATCAATGTGGAATCACAAGACGGCGCAAGGGTGTCGCGCGCACCGGTGGTCACCGTGATGGGCCATGTCGATCACGGCAAGACCTCGTTGCTTGATGCGCTGCGCGAGAGCGATGTCGCCAATCATGAAGCCGGTGGGATTACCCAGCACATCGGTGCATACCAGGTGACGACCGCCGACGGCAATAATATCACCTTCATCGATACACCCGGCCACGCCGCCTTTACAGAAATGCGTGCGCGTGGCGCCAAGGTGACGGATATCGTCGTGTTGTGTGTCGCCGCCGATGACGGCATCATGCCGCAGACGATCGAAGCCATCCACCACTCCAAGGCGGCGGGCGTGCCGATCATCGTCGCGGTCAACAAGATCGACAAGCCGGATGCCAATCCCGATCGCATTAAGACCGATCTTCTGAGCCATGACATTCAGGTCGAGGACATGGGCGGCGATGTGCTCTGCATCCCGGTTTCGGCGCTGAAGCGCACGAACCTGGACAAGCTTCTGGAAGCGATCCTTTTGCAGGCCGAATTGCTCGACCTCAAGGCCGATCCCGACCGTCCGGCTGAAGGCGTCGTCGTTGAATCCAAGATGGAACAGGGCCGCGGCTCCGTGGCGACGGTTCTTGTACAGAGCGGTACGCTCAATGTCGGCGATATCTTCGTTGCCGGCGCCGAGTGGGGCCGCGTGCGTGCGTTGACCGATGCGCATGGCAACAAGCTCGACAAAGCCGGCCCGTCGATGCCCGCCGAGGTCTTGGGCCTGAACGGCACACCGCTGGCAGGCGACGATGTCGTCGTTGTCAGCGACGAGGCGAAGGCGCGCGAGGTTTCCGAATTCCGTCAGCGTCGTGACCGCGACGCCCGCGCCTCTGTCAGTGCACGCGGCACGCTTGAACAGATGTTCGAGAAAATCAAGGAAGGCGAGGCTGAAATGCTGCCCGTCATCATCAAGGCCGATGTGCATGGTTCGCTGGAAGCGATCATCGGCGCATTGACCAAAATGGGGACCGAGGAAGTCGAAGTGCAGGTTCTGCACTCCGGCGTCGGCGGCATCAACGAATCCGACGTCACTCTGGCTCGTGCGTCCAATGCCCTGGTCGTCGGCTTCAATGTCCGCGCCAACCCGCAGGCCCGCGAAGCGGCCAAGCGCGATGGTGTCGATATTCGCTATTACTCGATCATTTACGACCTGACCGACGATGTGAAGAAGATGCTGTCGGGCATGCTGTCGCCGGATGTTTCCGAGGAGCTGCTCGGTTATGCGGAAATCCGCGAAGTCTTCTCGATCACCAAGGTCGGCAAGATTGCCGGTTGCATGATCACCGAAGGCCAGGTCAAACGTGGCGCCAAGGTCCGCCTTGTTCGTGACGATGTCGTCGTGCATGAGGGCGAGCTGAGCCAGCTCAAGCGCTTCAAGGACGATGTCCGCGAGGTCAAGGAAGGCTATGAATGCGGTATGGCGTTTGCCAATTACAACGACATTCAGGTCGGCGACAAGATCGAGTGCTTCGAAATCAAGGAAGTCAGCCGCGAGCTTTAAGGGCGGTTGAAATCTGAGGAGCAGATACCATGAGCCGTCAGCCTGCGCGGGCGCCTTCGCAACGCCAATTGCGTGTCGGTGAAGAAGTCCGCCATGTCATCGCTCAGGCGCTGGAGCGCGGTGAAATTCGTGATCCCGCGGTCAAGGGCGTGGCCGTCACCGTGACCGAAGTCCGCGTCAGTCCCGATCTTAAGAACGCCACCGCCTATGTGGTGCCGCTGGGTGGCGGCGACAGCGGGCAGATCGTCGAGGCGCTCAACAGGGCGTCCGGGTTCTTGCGTAGCTGGGTCGCGAAAAACGTGCAACTGCGCCATGTTCCGAGAATATCGTTCGCCGCCGACGTGAGTTTCGATGAAGCGGCGCGTATCGATGCGGTGCTGCGCAATCCGCATGTTGCGCGCGATATCAAGCACGACGAAGATCCGGAAAGCGGTGAATAGATGGCGCGCGGGCGTAAAGGCACGCCAATTCACGGCTGGCTGATCCTGGATAAATCTGAAGGGCCGTCCTCGAACGGCTGTGTCGGACGCATCAAGTGGCTCACCGGTGCCCAAAAAGTCGGTCATGGCGGGACGCTGGATCCGCTGGCGAGCGGCGTATTGCCGATTGCCTTCGGCGAGGCGACGAAAACCCAGGCATACGCCATGGACGGCTTTAAAACCTATGAATTCCGCGCCCGCTGGGGCGAGAGCACGAGCACCGACGATGCCGAGGGTGAGGTGATTGCCCGTTCGGACAAACGGCCTTCAGAGGCGGAAATAGAGGCCGCGCTGCCGCTTTTCACGGGCCGGATCACGCAGGTGCCGCCGGTCTATTCCGCCGTCAAGGTGGATGGCGAGCGCGCTTACAAGCGGGCACGCCGTGACGAAACCGTGGAAATTGCCCCCCGCGAAGTCGACATCGAGTCCTTGCGGCTCACGGGGATGCCGGACGCCGATCATGCCGACTTCGAAATGCGTTGCGGCAAGGGGACTTACGTCCGTGCCCTGATAAGAGATCTGGCCTTGCACTTGGGATGCGAAGGCCATATAAGGCGCCTCAGACGCACTGCCGTTGGGCCTTTTTCTATTGAAAAGGCTGTAAAAATGGAAGTCTTCGAAGCTGATGAAGGCGTCCATGCGGCGGCGCTTCTGAAGAAGCATCTGCTTCCTGTCGAGACTGTGCTGGACGACATCCCGGCACTAGCCCTGACGGAGCAGGAAGCGCGCAGACTAAGGCAGGGGCAGGGTGTTCCCATCCTGCCTGTCGCACAGCGGTCCCCCCTTCGAAATATCGCTCAAGGGGATGTCGTCCAGGTGACGGCGAACGGCACGTTGTTGGCTCTGGCGCGCATTACGGGCGGTGAAATAAAGCCGTTCCGTGTCATGAACATCTAGATTAGGAGATTACGATGTCGATTACCGCCGAACGTAAGCAAGAGCTTATCAAAGAACATGCCGTCAAAGACGGCGATACGGGTTCTCCCGAGGTGCAGGTCGCCGTTCTGACCGAACGGATTATCAATCTGACCGAACACCTGAAAACCCATGCCAAGGATTTTCATTCGCGCCGTGGCCTGCTGATGATGGTGGGTCAACGCCGCCGGCTTCTCGATTACCTGCGTAAAAAGGACGAGAAGCGATACGAAGGCATAGTCAAAAAGCTAGGCCTGCGCCGCTAATGCGGCTAGCGGTGCACATCCATGGTGGGTGTGCACCCCTGACGGCGCAAGCCGCTTCATGTTTTCAGTACGCTGAGAGATGTTTGTGGCTCTGCGCTTCGCCCGCGACCGAGGTGGCTGCGGGTTGCGCCGGTGTCGGGTGACACGGCGTTGTATGTATGATGAGGAAAGACAATGATGTTTAAGGAATTCCGTAAAGAGATCGAATGGGCCGGCCAGAAGCTGGTATTGGAAACCGGCAAGATTGCCCGTCAGGCCGATGGGGCCGTCATGGCAACCCTTGGCGAGAGCAAGGTGCTGTGCACCGTGGTTGGCGAAAAGAGCCCCAAACCGGGTTTGGATTTTTTCCCGCTCTCCGTTCATTACGTCGAAAAAACGTTTGCCGCCGGTAAGATCCCAGGCGGCTTTTTCAAGCGTGAAGGCCGTCCGTCCGAGCGCGAGACGCTGACGTCCCGCCTGATCGACCGTCCGATCCGTCCGCTGTTCGTCAAAGGCTTCAAGAACGAGACCCAGGTCATCTGCACCGTGGTGTCGCACGATCTTGAAAACGAAACCGATATTCTTGCAATGATCGGCACGTCGGCCGCATTGACCATTTCCGGCCTGCCGTTCATGGGCCCGATCGGCGGCGCGCGCGTCGGCCGTGTCGATGGCGAGCTGGTTCTGAACCCGACGCTGGCGCAAATGGCCGAGAGCGATCTCGATCTGATCGTCGCCGGGACGCAGGAAGGCGTTTTGATGGTTGAATCCGAAGCCAGCGAGCTTTCCGAGCAGCAGATGCTCGAAGCCGTGATGTTCGGCCACCGCGGCTTCCAGCCGGTGATCGATGCAATCATCGATCTCGCCGAAGCCTGTGCCAAGGAGCCGATGGAACTGCCGGCAGCGCCGGCCGGTCTTGACGAGATCGCCAAGCGCATCTCCGACGCCGCCGCCGATGACCTGCGTGCCGCTTACGGCATCAAGGTGAAATCGGATCGCCAGGCGAAAATCTCCGAGGTCAAGAAAGCCGCTGCAGAAAAGCTGCAGGCCGATGACAGCATTGATCAGGATCTGCTCTCCGCCGTGATGGGAGATGTTCTCAAGAACCTCGAAAAGGACATCGTGCGCAACGATATCCTCGATACCGGCGTGCGTATCGACAGCCGCGACACCAAAACGGTTCGTCCGATCGCCAGCGAAGTCGGCATCCTGCCGCGTGCACACGGGTCGGCCCTGTTCACGCGCGGCGAAACGCAGGCCATGGTGACGACGACGCTCGGCACCGGCCAGGACGAACAGATCATCGACGGTCTCGCGGATAACTACCGTGAGAACTTCATGCTGCATTATAACTTCCCGCCGTTCTCGGTCGGTGAAGCTGGTCGCTTCGGCTTCACGGGCCGTCGCGAAGTCGGCCACGGCAAGCTTGCCTGGCGCGCCATGCACCCGATCATGCCGTCGAAGGAAGAGTTCCCGTACACGATCCGCGTGGTCTCCGACATCACCGAATCCAACGGCTCGTCGTCGATGGCGACGGTCTGCGGCACGTCGCTGTCGCTGATGGACGCCGGTGTGCCGCTGCCGCGCCCGGTTGCCGGTATCGCCATGGGTCTGATCAAGGAAGGCGATCGTTATGCGGTTCTTTCCGATATCCTGGGTGACGAGGATCACCTTGGTGACATGGACTTCAAGGTCGCCGGTACGGAAAACGGTGTGACCTCTTTGCAGATGGACATCAAGATCACCTCGATTACCGAGGAAATCATGCAGATCGCGCTCGATCAGGCAAGAGAAGGCCGTCTGCACATCCTTGATGA
Source organism: Thalassospiraceae bacterium LMO-JJ14 (assembly GCA_021555105.2). Classification (NCBI taxonomy): domain Bacteria; kingdom Pseudomonadati; phylum Pseudomonadota; class Alphaproteobacteria; order Rhodospirillales; family Thalassospiraceae; species Thalassospiraceae bacterium LMO-JJ14. The sequence goes on along the minus strand of CP134604.1, from coordinate 345,360 downwards.
AATGGCCAAGGCGCTGACGAATGCCCGCGAGCAGGTCAGCGGCAACGCCCCGCGCATCACGTCGATGAAGATCAATCCGGAGAAGATCCGCGACATCATCGGCCCGGGCGGCAAGATTATCCGTGAAATTTGTGAAACCACGGGCGCCAAGATCGACGTCGAAGATGACGGTTCGGTGCGTATTGCGGCAGTTGACGCCGAAGCCGGCGATCGTGCCGCTGCCTGGATTCGTGACATTGTCGCCGAACCGGAAGTCGGTGCGATCTATGACGGGAAAGTCGTGAAAGTCGTCGATTTCGGCGCTTTCGTGAACTTCCTCGGCCCGCGTGATGGCCTCGTGCACATCTCGGAAATGGCTGAAGGCCGTGTCGAGAAAGTGACGGATGTGGTCAACGAAGGCGACCAGGTCAAGGTCAAGCTGATCGGGATCGATGATCGCGGCAAAGTGAAGCTTTCAATGCGTGTTGTTAATCAGGAAACCGGCGAGGATATCACCGAGCAGGTTGGCGAACGCAAAAAACGGGACTAACCGGTACTGGCTAGGCCTGAAAAGATAGGACGGGGTGGCAGATTTTTCGATCAGCCGCCCCGTTTTGCTGTTGGGGCGGCGTCAATAAGCCTTGTTTGTGGAGGGTTTTTTTCGTGCACCACCCTCGGATTTCGCTTATTGATGCGCTATAAGGGTAACTCGGGAAATCTGAAGAACCCGAGAGCCGGTTTCAGATGGTGAGGGGCTTATTTTTGACGAAACAAGCGAGCTATTCCTACGAAGATTTATTGAGCTGCGGCCGTGGCGAACTGTTCGGTCCCGGCAATGCACAATTGCCGCTGCCGCCGATGCTGATGTTCGATCGGATTACGCATATTGCGGATACCGGCGGGACCTATGACAAGGGTGTTGTTGAGGCGCAGCTCGAAGTCAAAAAAGACCTGTGGTTTTTCGATTGCCACTTTCAGGGCGACCCGGTGATGCCGGGATGTCTGGGGCTGGACGCGCTTTGGCAGATGGTCGGCTTCTATCTCGGTTGGAGCGGGGCGCCAGGGCGCGGCCGCGCGCTGGGCGTCGGGCAGGTCAAGTTTACCGATCAGGTAACGCCGGACAAATCGCTGGTCGAGTACCGTGTCGATATCAAGCGGGTCATGAGCCGCAAGATTACGCTCGGGATTGCCGATGGCGTCATGAAAGTGGACGGAAATGTCGCCTACGAGGCATCCGATTTGAAGGTAACGTTGTTCACGGCCGACGATTGATTGCGGCTATAACTGACAACGAAGAGAGGGCTAAATGAGACGTGTGGTCGTAACGGGCATGGGCATCGTATCGCCGATCGGCGACGACGTTGGCCAGGTGACGCAGAACCTGAGGGACGGAAAGTCCGGTATTGTTTTCTGTGAAGAGTATGCCGAGCGTGGTTTCCGCTCCCATGTCCATGGCGCACCGACGGTCGATCTCGAAGACAGGATCGACCGCAAGCTGCGCCGCTTTATGGGTGATGGCGCTGCGTATGGCTATATTGCCATGCAGGAAGCGATCGCCGATTCCGGATTGGACGAAACCGTGGTGTGCAGCGAACGCAGCGGGCTTGTCATGGGGTCCGGCGGGCCGTCCACATCGGCCCAGGTCGAAGCGGCGGACACAGCGCGTGAAAAGGGGGCTAAACGGATCGGCCCTTACGCCGTGCCGAAGGCCATGTGCTCGACCGTGTCGGCCAACCTGTCGACGGCATTTCACATGCGCGGGCTCAGCTATTCCATATCGTCGGCATGCTCGACCAGCGCGCATTGCATCGGCAACGGCGCCGAACTGATCCAGTGGGGCAAGCAAGACGTCGTGTTCGCCGGCGGTGCCGAGGAACTGCACTGGACGCTGACGGTGCTGTTCGATGCCATGGGTGCCTTGTCGTCCAAGTACAACGACACGCCGACGCGTGCGTCGCGGCCGTTCGACGTCGATCGCGACGGTTTCGTGATCGCCGGTGGTGCCGGGGTCGTGGTGCTTGAGGAGCTGGAGCATGCCAAGGCGCGCGGCGCGAAGATTTACGGCGAGATCGTCGGTTACGGTGCGACGTCGGACGGTGTCGACATGGTCGCGCCGTCGGGCGAAGGCGCGCGCCGCTGCATGCAGTTGGCGACCGCCGGTCTCGGCAACACCAAGGTCGATTACATCAATGCGCACGGCACCTCGACGCCGGCCGGCGACATGACCGAGATCGGGGCGATCCAGGAAGTGTTCGGCGCACACAAGCCGAAGATTTCATCGACCAAATCGCTGACCGGCCATTCGCAGGGTGCCACCGGCGCACATGAAGCGATTTATTCGCTGATCATGTTGAACAACGATTTCGTCGCGGCCTCGGCGAACGTCGAAAATCTCGACCCCGACGCTGGCGAGGCCGACATCGTCCGCCAGCGCATCGATAACGCCAATCTGAATTGCGTCATTTCCAACAGTTTCGGTTTCGGCGGCACCAACGCAACGCTGGCATTCAAGCGTTACGAGGCATGAACCAGTGAACGAACAAAAATTATCCGACGCCGCGAGCCGCCTCGCCATGAAGTCCAATCTCATGAAAGGCAAGCGTGGTCTGATCATGGGGGTCGCCAACGACCATTCCATCGCCTGGGGGATTGCCAACACGCTTGCAGCGCATGGCGCCGAGATGGGGTTCACGTATCAGAACGATGCTATTGAACGCCGCGTGCGCCCGCTTGCCGAGGGTGTAGGTTCAAAGGTCATCGTGCCTTGCGATGTCGAAGACGAAGGCTCGATTGCCGCTGCCGTCGGTGCGTGTGCCGATGCATGGGGGTCGATCGATTTCGTGGTTCACGCCATTGCCTATTCCGACAAACAGGAACTCAAGGGCAAGTACGTAGCGACAACGCGTGAGAATTTTCAGCGTACCATGGATGTATCGTGTTATTCGTTCACGTCGCTTGCCCGCCATGCCGCACCGCACATGAAAGATGGCGGCAGCATGATCGCCCTGTCGTTCTATGGTGCCGAAAAAGTTGTGCCGAATTATAACGTCATGGGTGTCGCCAAGGCCGCGCTGGAAGCGAGCATTCGTTATCTGGCATCCGATCTCGGACCAGAGAACATTCGCGTCAATGCGATTTCAGCAGGGCCGATGCGAACCCTCGCCGGCAGTGCAATTGCCGGGGCCCGGCATATCTTCAAGTGGAATGAGCAGCACTCTCCCCTGCGCCGTAACGTTCAACTGGACGACATCGGCGGCTCTGCGCTTTATCTGCTTTCCGACCTGTCCCTCAGCGTCACTGGATCGGTGCAATATGTCGACAGCGGCTATAACATCGTCGGCGTGCCGTACCCTCACAAGGACGAGGGTTAGTCTCTGAAGCATTGCCATTTCGGAGTGGAATCATTAAGTAGGCTATATGAGCAAGCAAAAACGATACGCACCGATCATCGGTAAACTGCGCGATGCCGGGTTACGCCCGACACGCCAGCGTATTGCATTGGCTGAACTGATGTTCCGTGGCGACGACCGCCATATCAGTGCCGAAATGCTGCATACCGAAGCGGCCGAGGCGCGTGTCTCCGTCTCGCTGGCGACCGTCTATAATACCCTGCACCAGTTCACGCAGGCGGGTCTTTTGCGCGAAATCGCGGTCGAGTCCGGGCGCTCCTACTTCGATACCAACACCTCGGACCACCATCATTTTTATTTCGAAAACGATGGCCATCTTGAAGACGTCGCGTCCAACGAGGTTGTTGTTTCCAGCCTCCCGACACCGCCCCGCGGCGCGAAAATTTCCCGCGTCGATGTCGTCATTCGCGTCAGCGAAGACTGAGCTTCAGCAAAAAGCCGAAATTGTATTTTAGAACAGTTCTAAACTGTTGACTCATTGTCGGGTGCGCGCCATATTACCTGCGTGCACGGGCCTTATCGCCCAAAAAAGATTCTTAAGTCATTCAGATCGATCTACACAGAAGGAGGATCACATGTCCCTCAAGGGAACGAAAACCGAAGACAATCTCAAAGAAGCATTTGCCGGGGAATCCCAGGCCAACCGCCGTTATCTGTATTTCGCGCAGAAGGCTGACGTTGAAGGTTACAACGATGTCGCCGCGGTTTTCCGCTCGACCGCCGAAGGTGAAACGGGTCACGCGCACGGCCACCTTGAGTTCCTCGAAGAGACCGGTGATCCGGCAACCGGCGAGCCGATCGGCCCGACCGACGCCAACCTGAAAGCAGCGATTGCCGGCGAAACTCACGAATACACGGATATGTATCCGGGCATGGCGAAAACCGCCCGCGATGAAGGTTTCGACGAAATCGCCGATTGGTTCGAAACGCTGGCGAAGGCGGAAAAGTCGCATGCCGGACGTTTCCAGAAAGCCCTCGACACGATGGACTGATTGCATCGGTTATCTGATGCGTTTGTGGAGGGGGGCTTATGCCCCCCTTCATCGTCTACTCGTTGAGTTGAATTGGTATTGTAGATTGAGGAAGCCGACATGAGCGAAGGCAGTCTTGAAGCCCCGGAACGTCATCCCATTCCCTGGCAGGATGCGGATTTTTACGATGAGGCAAAACTCGACGAAGAACTGCGGCGGGTTTTCGATATCTGCCACGGGTGCCGCCGCTGTTTTAACCTCTGTGACAGCTTTCCCAGACTTTTCGATCTGGTAGATGAATCCGAGACGGGTGAGCTTGATGCTGTCGACAGCAAGGATTTCAAACCGATCGTCGATGCCTGCACGCTCTGCGATATGTGCTTCCTGACGAAATGTCCGTATGTGCCACCGCATGAGTTCAATCTTGATTTTCCGCATTTGATGCTTCGCTACCGGGCCGTTGAACAGAAAAAAGGCAAGGTCCCGTTTGCCGCCGAACAATTGACGAAAACCGACCGTAACGGCCAGATCGCGAGCAAGGTTTCGGGACTGGCCAACTGGGCCGGTAAATGCGGCAATGCGCTGACGCGACCAGCTATGGAAATGACGCTGGGAGTCGACCGCAAGGCCAAGCTGCCGCCTTTTACATCCCTGCCGTTTAGCGAACGGACCGATGCGCCTGAAATCAATAAGGATGCTCCGGCTTTCGGTCGCAAAGCGGTTTTATATGCAACCTGTTTCGCCAACTACAACAACCCAGATATAGGGGCTGCCGCCCGTGCCATCCTTGCCCGGAACGGTGTTGAAACCGAAGTCGTTTATCCGCGCTGCTGCGGTATGCCGCAACTCGAACAGGGCGATATTGCTGCCGTTGCCGAAAGCGCCAAGGCGACCGCCGCCGATCTGCTGCCGTGGATCGAAAAGGGCTACGACGTGATCGCCCTGGTGCCGTCATGCGCATTGATGCTGAAATTCGAATGGCCGCTGATCGTGAGCGATGATGAAAACGTCACCAAGCTCAGCGCCGCGACTTCCGATATCACGGAATACATCGTCTCGATTGCCAAGAAAGAGGGCATGGCCGATGGTTTGAAGGCGCTCGACGGCGGCGTGACGGTCCATATTTCCTGCCATTCGCGGGCCCAGAACATGGGGCAGAAGGCCGCCGAAATGCTGCGCCTGATTCCCGATCTCGACCTGAACGTGATCGAGCGTTGCTCGGGACACGGCGGGTCCTGGGGGATCATGAAGGAAAACTTCGAAGTGGGCCTCAAGGTCGGCAAGCCGGTGGCGCGCAAGGCTGCAGATGCGGGCAGTAAGTACGTGCTGTCTGAATGCCCGTTGGCGCGCGATCACATCGTGCAGGGCATAGAGATGCTCGACAAGCCGACCGACAATATTGAAAGCATGCAGCATCCGGTCGAACTGCTCGCCCGGGCGTATGAACTGTAACAAGACGGAATGGAGATCGTTTGATGCCCAGGACTGAAATCACTCGCGCGGACATCATCCCCATTGATGAATATGCGAAGACCCGCAAGGAACGCCGTGCCGCCGTCACGGTGATGAAGCGTGACCGTCGTGTTTCCTGCGGTCCGGATGCGACATTTTATTTCGAAAACTTCGATACCATGTGGCATCAGGTTCATGAGATGCTGTATATCGAGAAGGGCGGCGAAGAACAGATCGCCGACGAGCTGACGGCGTATAATCCGCTCATTCCGAATGGCCGGGAGCTGGTTGCAACGCTGATGTTCGAGATCGATGACGAAAACCGCCGCCACGAATTTTTGGCCGGTCTTGGCGGAGTCGAGGAAACCATTACGCTTGAATTCGATGGGGAAACCGTCAAAGGCGTTCCCGAGGACGATATCGACCGCACGACCGCCGCCGGCAAGGCGTCATCGGTGCAGTTCATCCATTTCCCGTTCACCGATGCGCAGGTCGAAAAATTTAAATCTGCGGCCCGTGCCGTTCTCGGGATCGGGCATCCGAAATACGGCCATATGGCGGTTCTGAGCGCTGCCACGCACAAAGCGCTCACAGGCGATTTGGCTTAATTCCTCGGATTATTCGAAGACCTCGTTGCGGTAGACGCCCCAGAAATCCACTCGCCGGAGCCAGCCTTCGATCCCCTTGATGCGGACCTTGCACCAGCCGATACCCGACGGGCAGGACGTTATTTCGCCGATGGTGCTGGATTCAACGATGGCAACGGCCCGGCTTTTCGCATCGGGTTCGCTGCGGATGGTGCGCTCCTTGCCGGTGACGAGAAACGTCCTTTTGCCCGACAGCATGCTCTGATGCATCCAGCCCTGCGTGCCTTCCCAGTCGCGAACCAGGCGCCAGGTCCGGTATTCCTTGATGATTTCCACCGGCAGGGATTCCCGTTGGAAGATCCACTCAACGGGATATTGCACGCCGGGTCCGGTGCGGAGATTAACCTCTGCGGCACGTAAGCTGACATACCTGGGCAGGGGTAACCCTGTCCCCTGCGTCTGTGCCTGTGCGCTCTGAATTACGGACATGGTAATTCCGGCGATAAAGAGTATCGTCAGCAGGGTGGGGATTTGGCGCGCGGTTTTGATATTCATCACCTGTTTATCGCCATCGTGGCGCCAATGGTCAAGTTACTGGACAAGCCAGCGGCGGATTGCTATGGCCACGGCTACCAAAGCGCGTTGAAAGGGCCCGAAAATGCCGCGAAACAAGCCAATCGTCGTTGTAACCCGGAAACTTCCGGATGCGATCGAAACCCGGATGATGGAACTGTTCGATGTCCGTCTCAATCTTGATGACAAGCCGATGCCTGCATCCGAACTGGTTGAGGCCGTAAAGACCGCCGATGTTCTTGTCCCGACGGTGACGGATCGTATCGATGCGAAAATTCTCAGCCAGTCCGGCCCAAAACTCAGACTGATTGCCAACTATGGCGCCGGGGTCGACCATATCGATCTGGCGACCTCGCGACAGCGCGGGATTACGATTACCAACACGCCGGATGTCCTGACCGAAGATACCGCGGATATGACGATGGCATTGCTGCTTGCCGTGCCGAGACGTCTGACCGAAGGCGTGCGCCAGCTCCGTTCCGGGGAATGGCCCGGTTGGTCGCCGACGTGGATGCTGGGTCACCGTATTTATGGCAAGCGGCTCGGTATTATCGGGATGGGCCGCATTGGCCAGGCCGTGGCGCGACGCGCGCGCGGGTTCGGTCTGTCGATCCATTACCATAACCGCCGCCAGGTGCCTGAAGCCGTCGAAAACGAACTGGAAGCAACCTATTGGGAAAGCCTGGATCAGATGCTGGCGCGTATGGATTTCGTTTCCGTGAACTGTCCGCATACGCCGGCGACATATCACTTGTTGTCAGCGCGTCGGCTGAAGCTGCTCCGGGAAAATGCTGTTATCATCAACACCGCGCGTGGTGAGATCATCGATGAAAATGCACTGACGCGTTTGCTGTCCAACGGCGACATCGCCGGCGCCGGTCTTGACGTTTTCGAGCACGAGCCGGCGGTCAATCCGAAGCTGCTTGCTTTGGACAATGTCGTTCTGTTACCGCACATGGGCTCCGCGACCCACGAAGGCCGTCTCGATATGGGAGAAAAGGTTCTCATCAATATCAAGACGTTCGTCGACGGCCATGCGCCGCCGGATCGGGTTCTCGGCGACAGCTTCTGATCGGGACCGCCACCCGGGTGGCGGTGTAAGCCATGGCCAAGCCCGTCTCCAAGGAAATACCCTACAAGGATCCGGTTTCGGCATTCTTGCCGTTTGCCGATGATCCTGTGGCGGTGTTTCTCGACAGTGCCGATGAAGGCGGCGGTCGTGGCCGTTATGCTTACATATGCGTCGATCCGGCAGAGGTCGTCCACCAGGACGTCGACTGTCTGCGTGCGGCGGACCCTTTCGACAAGCTGCGTGGCATACTGCATCTCGCGCGGCTCGATACCGACCCGTCCCTGCCGCCTTTCCAGACGGGCCTGTGCGGCCTACTTGGATACGAATTGGGCGGTCTGATCGAACGGCTGCCCACAGACAAGGGCGGCAGCAGTTTCCCGGCTATTTCTGTCGGCCTTTATGACACCGTACTGGCATTCGATCTCTTCGAACATCGGTCATGGGTCATTGCTTCGGATATTGCTCCCGGCCGGCCGTCGGCGGCACGCCGGCTCGAAGCCCTGGCATCGCGGGTTGGCGCCGCAGGGCCCTTGCCGCAACTCGACCGTGCGCTCGTCGCCGCGTGGCGCTGGGAGATGGACCGGTCGGCTTACGAAGCTGCCGTGCAGCGCGCCATCGACTATATCTATGCCGGCGATATCTTTCAGGCCAACATCACGACGCGGGCCATCGCCGATCTGCCCGCAGGTCTGAGCCCGTTCATGCTTTACCGGCGTTTGCGCTGGGCAACCCCGGCGCCTTTTGCCGCCTATGTTTCGTGTGGTAGGGATCATAAGTTGTTGTGTGCGTCGCCCGAACGATTCCTGCGTCTAGATACAGCGGGTAAAATTTCGACCCGGCCCATCAAAGGCACACGGCCTCGCGGCGACGTCCCTGAAACCGATGTCGAATTTGCGCTCGAGTTGACCGAGAGCATCAAGGACCGTGCGGAGAATTTGATGATCGTCGATCTGCTGAGAAATGATATTTCCCGCGTCGCCCTGATCGGCAGTGTCGCGGTGACGGCCCTGTGTGAACTGGAAACGTTTGCCCGAGTGCATCATCTCGTGTCGGAAGTGGTTGGTAAGCTCCGCCCTGGTTTCGATGCCGTCGATTTGTTCCGGGCAACCTTTCCTGGCGGTTCGATCACCGGCGCACCAAAAATACGCGCCATGGAAATCATTCATGAGTTGGAGCCGTCCAGGCGCGCAGCCTATTGCGGTAGTGTGTTCTGGGCCGGTATGGACGGGGCCATGGATTCCAATATCGTGATACGCTCGCTGATGGTCTCGGACGGAACGGTTGCGGCACATGCCGGTGGCGGCATTGTCGCCGACAGCGACCCGTCGGCCGAGTATGAGGAAATGCGCACCAAGGCCGGTCCGCTGCTGGCCAGCGTCACGGGTGAGGCGTTGTCGTGAATATCTGGCTGAATGGAAATATCGTCGATGCAGGGGGGGCAATTGACGCGCGAGAGCGGGGGGTTTTGCTGGGCGACGGCGTGTTCGAGACGCTGGCGTTGATCGACGCTGCACCGCTCCGGCTACAACGGCACATACAGCGCATCGGGGCAGGGGCAAAGGTTCTCGGTATTCCCATGATGGAAAATGCCGCCGCAATTGCTGACGCGATGTCCGCGCTTTGTGACATTGAAAATGTCATTGAAGGCTCGGCCCGGATTACCTTGCTGCGCGGTCCTGCGCCGCGCGGGGTGCTGCCGCCGGAAAACCCGTCACCGACACTTATGATATCCGTCGCGCCGGGGACAGTCGGCGGGCAGGTGCCGCTCAGCGTGATCATCGCAAAATCAACGCGGCGCAACGAATACTCCCCCTTGGCCTCGATCAAGAGTACGAATTATCTGGATGCCATCATTGCCGCCCGCGAAGCCCGCGCCACCGGGGCAGACGATGCGCTGCTTTTGAACACCCGCGGACAAGTCTGCGAAGCGACGGCGGCCAATCTTTTTTGTCGGTATGGCGACACGCTGGTCACGCCGCCCGTCTCGGACGGGGTTTTGCCGGGGATCATGCGGGCCTGCGTGATGGACAGAGAAACCGTGACGGAACGATCGCTTGCGGCTGAAGAGGTCTGCCGCGCGGATGAAATTTTCCTGACCTCGAGCCTCGCGATCCGCCCGGTCATCGCCGTCGACGGCGAGCCCGTCGGTGGCGGCAAGCCCGGACCGGTGGCGGCGCGGCTATGTGATTTGCCGCGCCACGCCGTTTAATCGATCAGACGCGCGAAAGTGCCTGATCCAGATCTTCGATCAGGTCATCCGCATCCTCAAGGCCGACCGACAGGCGAACCAGACCTTCGGTGATGCCAAGCGCTGCTTTTTCATCGGCGCTCAGGCGCTGGTGCGTTGTCGTCGACGGATGCGTGATGAGGCTTTTGGCATCCCCCAGATTGTTCGAGATATCGACGATGTTGAGCGCATTGAGGGCCTTGAAACTGCCGGCTTTGCCGTCCTTGATCTCGAAGGCGACAAGGCTGGATCCGCTGCCGTCCATCTGGGCCAACGCCAGATTGTGCTGCGGATGGCTCTGCAGGCCGGGATAAGTGGCCTTGATGATTTTTGGATGGGCCTCCAGAAATGCCGCCACCTTGCCTGCATTATCGCAATGTTGGCGGACCCGAACGGCAAGCGTCTCAAGCCCCTTTAATAGTATCCAGGCGTTGAACGGCGAAAGCGCAGGACCGGTATGGCGCATCCATGGCGTCAGATGATCGGTAATGAATTCTTCGTCATTGCTGAGAATGGCGCCGCCCAGTGTGCGGCCCTGACCGTCGATATGCTTGGTTGCGGAATAAACGGCGATATCCGCACCCAGAGCGATCGGCCTTTGCAGGACGGGGGTCGCGAAAACGTTGTCGACGACGACCTTGGCCCCTGCCGTATGCGCCAGTTCGGATACCCTGGCGATGTCAATCACTTCAAGGCACGGATTGGACGGGGTTTCCAGAAAAACCACGTCGGCCGGTTTCGACAGGGCTTTTTCCCAGGCATCGTAATCGGTGCCGTCGACCAGCTCGGTCTCGATGCCGTATTTCGGCAGTTGATCGGCAATAATATACAGGCATGATCCGAACAGGGCGCGCGATGCGACGACCCGGTCGCCCGTTTTCAGCTGTGAAGCCAGGGCGGCAAACACGGCGGACATGCCGCTCGCCGTGGCGACGCAGTGTTGCGTGCCTTCAAGAAGTGCCAAGCGCTCCTCGAACACCGACAGGGTCGGGTTGGCATAGCGGGAATAGATGTAGCGCTTTTTATCGCCCTTGAACGCCAACTCGGCTTCTTCCGCCGATGGATAGACGTACCCCGACGTCATGAAGATGGCTTCCGAGGTTTCCTCGAAAGGTGAGCGAGAGGTGCCGCCGCGCACAAGTTGTGTCGCCGGACGCCATGATTTTGAAGATGTATCGTTGCTCATCAGGAGCCTCCAATTCTGGGGCCCCGGTCCAATAAAAAACCCTGACGTCCACGCCAGGGGTCTCGTCGAACCGAGACCTTTTAGCGGGTTTATTTAACGTGGCCGCAAGCCGGTCGGACAAATCACCACGTGACGTTTTATAAGAAACGGCCCTTGCCATGGCAAGGATTATCGCCAGCTTCAGTCCTGGCGGTTGGACGCGTTCAGGACGGCATCGCGTATCCGGTGAACGCCCCACCAGACGGCGGCGATGACCGGAACCATCAAGGCCATGATGACGACATCGGTCTCGAACTCGACGGGCGCGGTTTCGTGCACGCCCTTTACGATGTAGCCGAGCAGACCGAGCAGGTAGTAGCTGATGGCAACGACGGACAGGCCCTCGACCGTTTGTTGCAGGCGCAGTTGCAGCTTGGCGCGTCGGTCCATGGATTGCAGAAGATCGCGGTTCTGCGCTTCCAGTGCCACATCGACGCGGGTCCGCAACAGGTCGCTGGCGCGTGCGACCCGTCGGCTCAGCGTTTCGATGCGCCGCGACAGATTGTCGCGGGTTTCCATGGCCGGAGCAAAGCGGGTCATGACATAGTCGGTGAACGGCTGAACCCCGTTGATGCGGCCGATCCGTATGCCGGAAACACGCTGCGCGACGAGTTCCTGATAAGCGCGTGAAGCGCTGAAGCGGTAATTCAGCGATGCCGATGTGCGTTCCGTTTCCGCCGCGACCTTGGACAGCAGTTCAAGCAGCCGCTGTTCGTCGTCGGTGCCGTCGCTGAAAGCCAGCGTCTGCAGAATGTCGGAAAGATCCTGTTCGAGCTTGGCGATGACCGGGCGCGCTTCGCGGGCCGGCGGCAACGCCAGCAACGCCATCATGCGATAGGTTTCCAGCTCGCAAAGCCGTTTGACATAGCGCCCGAGCGATGATGCGCTCATCTCGCAATCGCGGACAAGGAAGCGGAGAAATCCGTCCGCGTGGAGTTGGTAATCCGTCCAAACGGAAGCGCGGTTTTCGGAGATCGAACCGCCGACAATCGAGTTGTTGTCGAACAGCCCTGCAAGCTCCGTACCTTCGCGCTCAGGCGTGGCGCCCGTTTCGATGGCGATATGCATCGCGGTCAGAACTTTGCCGGGCATTTTGTCCAGCCAGTCCGAAGGCACTTCACTGATGGGGCAGTCCTTGAAAGGCTGCTCGAAGCGGGCTTCCTTGATCAGCGTATAGGTGGAAAACTCCGTATGACGTTCCCATTTGAGGCGGAACGGTCCGAAGTCGGCATCGAACTGCGACGCCGATGCGGCAGGCGCGGAAATCTTGAAGGTGCGGCACAGCTCGATCAGGTGTTCACGGTCGTCTTCGCCGGCGGCTTCACCGGTGACGCAGGCGATATGCGAGATTTGCGCCGGCGCGGAGATCACGGCATGGGGCCGGGCGTTCATTTCCGCCGTCAGCTCGGCGCGCAATGGATGTTCTTCGAAAGCCATTTTCGGAACTCCGCCTCGTCAACACGTTCTGCCATCACTATATTACACGAAGGCTCTTAAAACGCTGCAACGTCATAGCGGAAACCCAGAGGCAAGCCAATGACCGATCTTTCGACCACCGACGCATTGTTTTTTACGGATACCGCGCTCAGCCGCGACAAAGCCGAAGCGATCACAAGCGACGCTCTCAGGCATGCCGATGACGGGGAGCTGTTTTTGGAATATCGCCAGTCGGAATCCATCATGTTCGATGACGGCCGCGTGAAAAGCGCCAGCTTCGATACCGCGCAGGGCTTCGGCCTGCGGGCGGTTGCCGACGAAGCGACGGGGTATGCGCACGCGTCCGAATTGTCCGAACAGGCTTTGCTGCGCGCATCCGACACGGTCCAGGCCGTGACGCGCGGCCACACGGGGGCTGCTGCCGTCCCCCTGGCGCAGACCAACCGTGCGTTATACGGCGACGACAATCCCCTGGCGCTGGTCCCGTTCGAGGACAAGGTCGCTTTGCTCGCCGACATGGATGCTTATGCGCGTTCGCTTGATGACAGCGTCAAGCAGGTTACCGCTTCGGTGCTCGGCTCGTGGCAGGCGGTGCAGATCATTCGCGCAGATGGCATGCGCGTCGCTGATGTCCGTCCGCTGGTGCGCCTGAATGTACAGGTGATCCTTGAAAAGGATGGCCGCATGGAAATGGGCTCGCACGGCATGGGCGGGCGGATCAACTTCGATACGTATATGCAGCCCGAAGCCTGGAAGCCCGCCGTCGACGAAGCACTGCGCCAGGCGCGCGTCAACATGCAGGCCGAGCCTGCGCCGGCCGGCGAGATGGTCGTCGTGCTGGGTGCCGGCTGGCCGGGCATCCTGTTACACGAGGCCATCGGCCATGGGCTCGAAGGCGATTTCAACCGCAAGAAAACGTCGGCGTTTGCCGGCCTCAGGGGTGAGCGCGTGGCATCGCCGGGTGTCACGGTCGTCGATGACGGCACGTTGCAGGACCGCCGTGGCTCGCTGACGGTAGATGACGAAGGCACGCCGTCCAACTGCACGACTTTGATCGAGGACGGTATTCTCACCGGCTACATGCAGGACCGCATGAACGCGCGCCTGATGGGCGAGGGCTCAACCGGCAACGGCCGCCGGCAATCCTATGCCCACATGCCGATGCCGCGCATGACCAACACGTATATGCTGCCCGGCGACAAGGACCCCGATGAGATCATCGCTTCGGTGGACAAAGGTCTGTATGCGACGTCGTTCGGCGGCGGCCAGGTCGACATCACCAACGGCAAGTTCGTGTTTACGTGTACCGAGGCCTACAGGATCGAAAACGGCAAGGCGACCACCCCGGTCAAGGGCGCGACCCTGATCGGTTCAGGTCCGGATGTGCTGACCAAGGTCACCATGATCGGCAACGATCTGGAAATGGATCCCGGTATCGGCACCTGCGGCAAGAACGGCCAGGGCGTGCCGGTCGGCGTCGGCCAGCCGACGCTCAGGATTGACGGGCTGACGGTCGGCGGGACCGCCGTGGGATGATGTGGCGGGACCGCCGTGGGATAATGTGGCGGGACCGAAGAGAAAATACACTCATTGCCCGATTTTTTTATTGACACCCCGCCTTTGAAAAATTAAAGTGCATTCAAGTCACGGGGGACAGGTGTGTCCGCATCCCGTGATTTTTCGTTTCAGGCCCCGGTGACGGGGCTTCTCCAAAACAATGTTTATTGCCGCGAAGGCGTCCATCCGGGCGCCTTTTTTTGTGCCTGAACCGATGCGCCCCGCCGAAAAACCGGCGGGGTTCTTTCATATGCAAATACAGGAGACCTGCACGATGTATAATCCGCTTGAACTGCGCGACGATCTGAAGAAAAACGAAGACAGGGACCCGTTCGGCCGGGTGCCGCCGAAACCGAAGCCGGAACCGGAGCTGACGAACCTGGGCGATGCGTCGAAATTGTCGCGTCCGGTCGGTGAGCAGGGCAAGAACGATCGCCGCGATGTCGCCAAGGTCGAAACCATGCTGGGCCGCAGCGGCGCGCTGGATTTGAAAAAGACCGACGGCCCGACCGGCTATTGGGGCGAGCGCACCCGCGAGGCGACGCGCGCGTTCCAGAAACAGAACAGGCTGAAGGTCGATGGCCAGATCAATCCGGGCGGCGAGACCATCCGCACGCTGGCCAAGGTCGCCGGGGGGTTGATCAAGACGCTCGCCGGAAACACGGCTGAGAAGGCCGATGCGGCACAGCCCGCCCCTCGTCATTCCGACACCCCGTCACGTCACCCCGGCGCAGGCCGGGGTCCAGAGCGTTCGGACAGCCTGGTTTCCGGCCTGGCCGGGCCAACTATCGACAAGCCGCCTGCGGAACACCCACCCTACGCGCTGTCCGATGACGTGGTTTCGGAAAACCGGCGCATGGCACGTGCTTTGGCGAAACGCCGTGGCATCGGCGACTTCGACCGCTTCACCACGGACGCTATCAACACCGACGGTGCCAAGGCGGTGTACGAGATCGGCGATCTGATCAAGCAGGTCCGCGACAACGACCCCCAACAGGCCGATGAGCTGCTGGAAAAGACCCGTCAGGGTATCGCGCCCGCCAACGTGCGGCTGCTGGCGCAAA
This sequence comes from Thalassospiraceae bacterium LMO-JJ14, assembly GCA_021555105.2. Classification (NCBI taxonomy): domain Bacteria; kingdom Pseudomonadati; phylum Pseudomonadota; class Alphaproteobacteria; order Rhodospirillales; family Thalassospiraceae; species Thalassospiraceae bacterium LMO-JJ14. The sequence continues at coordinate 329,806 of CP134604.1, read as the reverse complement.
TTGCCGCCGCCGAAGGAGCCGATCAAGTGACGGAACCGGCTCGGCGGGACGCGCCCGCCCAACAGACGCCCGAGTCTCAGGACGCCCGGAGTCCGTCCGCGCCGAAGGATAAAACGGATGATCTCAAATCGCCGGATGACCTGATGCTGGAACCGGGCGCCAAGTACCGCGATCCGGATGAATGGACGGGTAAGCTCGGCGAGACGGCGGGTGACATCGGCGGTGCCGCTGCCGACGTTGCCAAGTCGGCATGGATCAACGCCACCGGCAGCCCGCAGGAGGTGAAGGACAACCTGTCCAATCTCTCGAAGGAATACCGGGCCAAGGGCTACACCAAGGCCGCCGACAACCTGGATCATTTCCTTAACGGCAAGGGCGCGGCGAAGACGATCCCGCGCGACGAAGCGCGCAAGGATCCGTTTATCCGGGACGCCGAGACCGAAAACCGGAAGCGGTTCGAGACGCAGACGTTCCTCGGAATCTCAGGCAAAGAGGTCAACAACCGTAAACTGCGGTCCCTCAAGGATGGTGAAACAACTTATCTGGATGACTATTGGGACGTCGAGCGGAAAGCCGGTGGCGCGATCGACGATCTTGCCTCTCTTGACCGCTCGAAGCGAGATGACGCGTTGGCGGAAGGCCGCAAGGATTTCACATCGAAGGCTAGGTTCACGGCGACACGTCGTGGCGATAAAATTTACATACAAGGAAATGTAGATCACGACGGTAGCGAGCGGTACGACTTCGAGTCTGGCGGGATTGGGGACATGATGGGCGCGAAGAGTCTTTCAGATGCTGATATTGCTCACGAATTCACCACAATCCGGGAGTGGGGTCAGACATTCGAAGGCACAGTGGATGTATCGCCCGCCAAGAACGGTAATGCTCTTACTAATCCGCGGTTCAAATGGCAGGACACGTGGAAGGATAAAAATCCGAAAAATCGGAGTTACTAGTCTGCAAGAAATTTTGCGCCGTCTCCGGCGTGTGGCGGCGCAAATTTTCTTCCGGCCCTTCCATACATATTCGAGAGAGTAAGAAATCCAGAAATAACAGGATAGTAACAATGACCTACCCAAGAAATGAAAAATCGGCAGAAGAAAAAAAAATTGCGATCCACCGCAGAACTACAGTCAGGCACAACGTAATAGTGGCAGGGCTGGTTTTTGTAATTTTTTGGGTTCTCTTCATGCCAGTTCGTTTTTACCAGCCGACCTGCGAAAATCGTTATGGAGATGTTGTGACCGTCTTGGATTCACGATTGTCCCACACATATCAAAAATCGCTTCTCTACGCCCTGTCCTATTCGGAAATTCCATATTTTCAATTGGGCGAGCGAGTACTCGTTCCGCTGAATTTTGGAAATATTTTAACTAGATCGTTGAACGATAAGACGGCTTTAGATGCAGCAATGGTTTATGCCGACGACCATCCCGATTCCGAGGTAGCTATATTGAACAGGGCTGTTGCGGACGCCGAAATTGGCGCCAACCCGGATGCACGTGGTGATGCCGCAAAGGATAAGCTGAAATGCGACCTTATTAAGGCCGTCGTCAACCCGACCCTGAAATAGTTCTGCTCTCCGTTGCAGCAACAATATCCACATCAAGGCCGCGTCGATCAAGATGGCTCGGAGACATATGATTTCGAACCTGGTGATCTCGGCGATGTGATGGGGGCGAAGGAGTTGGCGGACGCCGGCATCGCCCACAACTACAAGATCAACCGGGTCTGGGACCAATCCTTCGAAGGGACGGTCGATATCGTGCAGACACCTAACGGAGAGGAATTGGCCAATCCGCGCTTCACTTGGAGCAATCTGCCGGAGGCTCGTCCTAAACGATAAACCGCCGCTTTTCAGTCACACCGTCATTTTAGGATGGCGGTGTGACAAAAGCGCTCTAGACCTATCATGAGCGAAAGCAAGCACAAGATACGGACAGGATTTCAGCATGACCGACGACCAAAGCAACGATGAAAACGAACGCAAACGCCGAGTTCGGGCCAAATGGCGACAGAGGCTGGCCGT